>JACRIM010000011.1 GCA_016235815.1 Planctomycetota bacterium | reverse complement strand
GCACCAATAGTTGGCTTCATCAGTCCCGTCGCCTGCGGGTACGCTACGAACGACGAGGCGACATCCACGAAGCGCTCCTCAAACTTGGCTGCATCCTGATTTGTCACAAATGCCTCAATGGCTCATTCTGTTAGGCGCTCTAATACAATCGCACGTTGGGATGGGCGATCCTGGTACCCAATGGGCGATTATCTAAACGGCGAGGTATCGGCCATGACCATGCATGACGCCGACGGCTCGGGTCCGGCTCGCCCCGAATTATTCGCGGCAGGCTCGTTAGGATTCTCTTCCACTGGCTGCGAGATTGCAGTTTGGCGTCAGGATTCGTGGGAACCAATCGGTGCAGTCTATCACCCCAACAATGGGTGGATTGACGCAATGGCATCTTTCGATCCGGATGGCGAAGGTCCGGAGCAGGCCGCTTTAGCTGTTGCGGGGAAGTTCACCGAAATCAATGGACAGCCAGCAATTAACATTGCCCAGTGGGATGGAATCGGATGGTCCAGCGTCGGCGGCGGATTGAATGGAAACTTCTACAAGCTTGCGGTCTTCGATGAAGACGGAGATGGGCCCGATCCCGCCCGACTATTCGTTGGCTTCCAACCATTAACGAGTGTGGGTATCACCGGACTCGGGCGATGGGATGGAAAGTCATGGTCGGCCGTCGGATCCATTTCAATCGAAGAAGTTTCAGCGATGACCGTAGCCGATCTGGACGGTGCCGGGCCTGAAGCGGAGAGTCTGCTTGTGGCGGCCTGGTTTCGCGAAGAAGGCGTTCCTTATCAGGGAAATCGACTTGCCAAATGGAACGGCAAATTCTGGTCTTTTTTCCCGTCTTTTTACATCCCCTATGGTCGAATCATGTCCATCGTCGCGATGGATGAGGATGGAGACGGGCCGGAGCCAGTAAAAATCTATGTCAGCGGAGACGTGCGAACGTCCGACAATTATTCCGACAACGGCGCGGCCGTGTGGGACGGATCGGCTTGGAGGACACTGGGCGGCGGAATGAGGTCAATGGCGTGGTCGTTCACGGATTCCATCGTTTATGACGAGGACGGGCCAAGTGGCAATCCTCCCAGCGTAATCTTTGGCGGCGCCATTACTTCCGCCGGTGATCTAACGGCAACGGGAATTGCCCGCTGGGGGCGACTCGCCCCAACGATTCACCAACATCCGACGAGCCGCACGGTGGATCGCGGCGCGTCGGTGCAATTCTACGTCCAAGCCGGTTCCGGTGATGCCGTGTCATACCAATGGCGCAAGAACGGTCGTCCGTTCCGTGATGACGCGAGAGTAACGGGTTCCTGCACGGACACGCTTCGACTGTCGCAAGTGAAGCTATACGACGCAGGCTCCTACGATGTGGTCGTGACGAATTCTTGCGGGACAACCGAGAGCCTTCAGGCTCAACTTACGATTCGAGGGGCGGCAAGCATCATCCAAGCGGAGTAGGTGGAACGGTGGGTCGAGTACGACCACACTCTACAATTGGCTACACTCCACGCGAATGCGAATCGACGACCTCCGCTACGACCTCCCGCCCGATCTCATCGCCGCGCATCCCTGCGAGCCACGCGATGCCGCCCGGCTGCTCGTCCTCCATCGCGGCACCGGCCAAATCGAGCATCGCGTGTTTCGCGATCTGCCCGAATACCTCAGGCCCGACGACTGCCTCGTCCTCAATACGACAAAAGTCCTCCCCGCACGCTTCGAGGTCCGTCGGCAGACCGGCGGCCGCATCGAGGGCCTGTTCCTCCGCGAAATTGCACCGGGCGTGTGGAACGTTCTCCTCGCCGGCGTCGGTCGACTGAACGACGGCGAGACGCTTGCGTTCCCCGATTCCCCGTGGACGCTCACGCTGCTCCGCCGCCTCGATCGCGGCGAGTGCGAGGTGCGCGTCAGCCCCGCCGAGCCTGCCGCGACCATCCTCGACCGCGTCGGCGTCATGCCCGTGCCGCCATACATCCGTCGCACGCACGATCATCCGCACGTCGACGAGGATCGCGCCGATTACCAAACCGTCTACGCCCGCCAGCCCGGCGCCGTGGCCGCACCAACGGCCGGCCTGCACTTCACGCAAGACCTGTTGAACACTCTCGGTGCAAACGGTGTGCGCGGTGCGGAGCTGACCCTGCACGTCGGCCTCGGAACATTCCAACCGCTGGAGGTGGAAGACCTCGCCGACCATGTGATGCACAAGGAGTGGTACGACCTGCCCGCCAAGACCGCGAACACGATTGCATCGTCGCGGGCCTCGGGCGGACGCGTGGTGGCGGTGGGGACGACTTCGGTCCGCGTGTTGGAAACGTGCGCTGAAAACGGCCCGCTCGCTGCCGCGTCGGGCTGGACGGATATCTTCATCTACCCGCCGTACCAGTTCCGCGAGGTCGATGCGCTCATCACCAATTTTCACCTGCCGGAAAGCACGCTGCTCGCCCTGGTGTTCGCATTCGCCGGGAGGGATTTCACGCTTCGCGCGTACGAAACCGCGATCGCCGAGCGTTACCGCTTCTTCAGCTATGGCGATGCGATGTTGATTCTGTGAACTACGGCTTGGCCTTCTCCGGCGGCGGAAGGACCACCGGCGTGCGGTCGAATCGCCCCTGATCCTCTGCATAACGGCTGCCGATCTCGGACATCTTGCGATCCGACTCGGCCACGCGCGTCCCCATCTCGCGTTCCAACGCGTCGCGCTCGGCCGGGCGCATCGTCAGCCGACCGGCCTTCACAAACACCGTCCGACCCTGGGCGTCGACATAAATGCTGGACGGCTCCGACGCCAGGCCCTCTTGTTCATCAATGCGAAAGACCTTCCCCTTGGCCGCCGCACCTTCGGGCGCGGGGCACTCGCCCTTGAACTCGACAATGCGAATGACCAGGTCCCCGCGAAGATGATCAAACGTTGTGAACGCCATGCGCCGCGGCGTCGCGAGATTGTCGACAAGCCGGGGAAGGAGCCTCACCAACGCGCGGGATAGATATGATTTCGGAAGCTTCAGCGCTGTGTTCTGCGACGCAGGCATGCCGCACGAATACGACTGCCCCGATGAAAGGCGATCCACGATTCGCAGCCCTTCTTCAAGGCTGCACTCCAACCGATTCGCAGCCTGCCCGCTCGATTCGATCAATGTGAAGTGGTTGGAAATCCACCGCTCGTTCTGCCGGTCCCAGGAAAGAAACATGGAATTGTCGATGCTGCGGGCCTGCCCTCCGGACTCGAAGGTCCAGCCGCGCTCGAGAATGCGAATGCCCGGTCGCTTGTCCAACACGTACTCCGACGACTCGATGGAGATAAACCCCGACGCTTTGCCGGCCATCTCCAACCGCAGAAAAAACGGATGCGAGACGGCTTTCTTGAGGCGGTCGTCGGCCAGACCGGCCATCCACGCCTGCCCCGCCTCCAGCGCCGCCCGCAATTCGGCATCCTGAATGCGTCGCGTCAGAAAGCGCAGCGATGACGCCACCATTTGAAACAGCGTCTCCCGCTGGTTGTCAGTCGTGAGCGGCCCGTTGTACACGAGCAGCAGATAGGACCGCGGGTTGACTTCGACAAAGGCCTGCATGCGCCGCCACACCATTCCCTCGTGCCCATAGGCCGCGCAGAGAAATCCGCCCTGTTTCTCCCCGATCTGCTGCACCTGCTGCGATGCGATGCGCACATCGCTGAACTCCAGCCCCAACGCGTCCGCCAATTCCTTCAGCATCTTGTCGGGTGTGCGACGCTCCGGGATTTCAATCCGCCGTACGGCGATCTCCTCCGATGGCCCGCCGGTGAACGGTCCGATCATCCGCAGGACCGTCACCCCGCGCGCGTCGGGCAGGCGCTGCCGATTCAATTGCCAGCCGACCGGCGGCGAAATCGCGAATTCTTCGCTGCCGTCAACATACGGCTCGGCGAGTGCGGGCATGGTTGATTGAGCGGTGGGAGTTTGCCCGAGTGCAAGCAGGAGAACGGCGATGAGAGGGTGCGACATCATGAGCGGGATAATCGTCGGTTCCGCGCGCGTTCGCAACCGACCTAGCGCGGTCGAACAACCCAGTCCTTGAATTCGACCGATTCGCAAACGCCTTCCAGCACGCGCCGGGTTCGCGGTGAATCTTCCTCGGCGATCAGGGAGATCATGATCGCCAGCCCCTCATCCGTGCGGGCCACCGCGCGGAGCATCGCCGCCCCGGCTTCCGTTTTGCGGCTCGTGCAGATTCCCTTCAGCGGGCCTACGGCGATCTCGTCGTAATCGTCAAGCGGCTGCTGGGTCAGGCGGCGATACACACGATCCATGGACAGCCCGGCCGGCACGACTTGATAGTCGATATCGAGTCGCATCTCGGGAATGGCCAAGTTACCTTTGAAGTAGACAACGCCGCCTTCCGTCCCGTCGTCGCTTCGCAGCACATTCCAATCCGAGGTCGTGCCGACAGGGCGAAACCCCTTTGGCACGGAAAACGCGATCGGCCACCGCGGCAGCGCCGTCCGCTCCACGGCAACCGCGATGCGGCTGCGCTGCGTGGTGAAGTACTGCGCCAATCCGGTCGTCGCCGCCAGCGCGATGACGGCGGCGACAATGCCCAAGCCCGGCCGTGCCGGTGTTTCGCGGGTGTATTCCTTCCACATATGAATGAGGATAGCGGGAGCAAGCCGCCGGGACAAACAAGGAGTTGGTGTGTGCACCTGCGGAAGTTACTAATTGCATCCATATGTTGACGATGTATGAATAATCGTCCATCGGCATCATGGCTTTTTCACGCTGCTTTTCCGCGTTTTGGTTATAATCGTGAGTTAAGGTCTGTATGGGTAGGTGGAGCTCACCTTATGGTCCGCCACTTCGGATTTGGAATCGCCGTACTTGTTCTTGTTGTCGAGGCCCGCGCGACAGAGCGGGTGACGGTACAGCCTGTGGTCGTGCGGACGTGGGCGGAGATGGTCGCGGCGGACGAGGCGATGCGTGCGACGGGTGGCGTGAGATCACACGGATTGTTCCAGCCGCCAGTCTCGGTGCGGTCGTTTGCCAACACTCAGGCACAGAACTCTAACACCATCGACCGCGCCCCCGCCCCCGCTGATCACGTTGAAGCAAATCTGCCTTCACGTTCGATGTGCGATCCATGTCCGGGCGACGCTGCATTGACCACCGGATTCCAGGCGACGATTGGCACATCATCGGTCCCTAATCAGGTTGGCGCGGTTGGCCCCATTCATGTCATGAGCATGTCGCTTCCCGAGGTGCGAATCCAAACCAGGGATGGAGCATCGATCAGCGCCGTGTCACCCAATACGTTCTGGTCTGTGTTGGGGAATGGGGGTGCATTTCCCAGATTGATTTTTGATCAACTCAGCGGGCGGTGGATCGCTGAGACTCAGATTGGCGGCTCGCCCGCGCTCGCGATTAGTTCCACCAGTGATCCCACAGGTGCTTGGACGTACTACCTTCTGCCCATCGCATCAGGTGAGCAGCTCAGCTTTCACGGTCTGGGAGTGAACACAAATTGGCTCGCGGTGACGGCCGATGTTTTCTCACAAAGCTTTACCGTGTTTAACGGGCCGAAGATGTGGGTAGTTGATAAGACGACGGCTATTGCCGGCGGACCGCTTACGGTCACGATCTTCCCGGCGGGCTTTGATGGCAACACGACCATCGGAGAGGCGTCGCTGCAACCGTGCGTGACGATGGACGCGGCGGAGCAGACATTATGGATGATCAACTTGTTGGGCACGGACCTGAACGATCAGGTTAATTTAATTCGCCTTTCGCGCATTACGGGTAGCGGGGCTGCACCCGTTTGGTCCGTCGCACCCAATTCGAGTTATGCGGGAACCGGGCTGTTCCGAGTCGCCAATACTTTCAATTTCACGAAGAAGGTCGCGGCAAACTGTGGTGCACAAGGGCTCACGTTGTTAGGCGCGCGCATTGGATCCAGTGCGGTCTTGCGAAACGGACGTATTTGGGCGACGCATCACGCTTGGCTGCCCGCGACCGGAGTGCCCGACCGAACCGACGTGTTCTGGTATCAGATTGATCCCGGTGCGATGCCGAATCCCATTCTACAAAGCGGCGTGATTGACAGCGGCGCTGGTACCTCTCATATGTGCCCGAGCATTGCGGTGAACTGTGCTGACGATGTGTGCATCGGAATGTCACGAAGTGATGCGGTTCGTTGTCCCGAGGCCGCGTTTGCGACGCGCTTGGCCAGTGACGCACTTGGAACAATGCGGCCTGTTCAGACCCTTCGGATGTCCAACCGGTTTTTCAGTACGGGCTTTGGCACACCTTTCTATTGGGGCTATTACTCTGCGACGGTAGTTGATCCCGACAATGATCGCGGGTTTTGGACAATCCAGGAATATGTGGGTCCAACGTATCAAATATTTGTACCATCTCTCGAAACTGTGACGAAATGGGGCACATGGTGGGGCCGGATTACGCAGGATTGCAACCTGAACGGCGTGGCGGACCTATGTGACGGCGTGGTCACCGACTGCAATTCCAATGGGATTTCTGACTTCTGCGAATGCGATCATTGCGACTTTACGGGCGACGGGACGTTTAACGGGGCCGACATCCGGGTGTTCGTCGAAGCGCTCGTCAACCAACCATCCTGCGCCGGGGCCGAGTTCCTCGCATTCTGCCGTGCCGACATGAATCGCGACGGTGCGATAACGCCGTCAGACATCCCGCTTTTCGTGCAGCAGATACTCAGCAGCGTGTATTGTCCGTAACGCCAGATTCTTTTGTGCTAACGTCCAGACTTGATTGGCTCAGACAGCGACTGAATTGGATGTTGGTGGAGTCCAATATGCCTCGTACACATGGTAGTATTGCGTCCATGTGCGGCAGATTGTCGACGCGAGTTCACGAACACGCCAACGCAGCCGCCAATCAACCGCGCCAGCGCATCCACGCCATGAGAATCACGACATTCAGCGCGAGCGCCCCGATCATCACCCACGCATTCAGCCACGATCGCGCCGGCTCGTCCAGCGTCGCCAGATACTGCCGTGCCGTCGTCGCGCAGGCTTCGTCGATGTTCTTGTCGAACCCGAATTCGGCAGCGCGAATGAGCAATTGCGCCTCATAGCCGTCCAGCCCCATCCGCTCGGCAAAGCGCACCATCGCCTTTCGCCGCCGCCAGCTTAGCCGGCCTTCGGCGACGTCCTGGCGGACCATCTCGGCGAGCACGGTTCGGGCCGACATCCGCGCGGCCCGCGCGTCGGCGGCCTTCTGCTGGTCACGAAACGCCTGAAATACCTCTGGTGGAATGTTCCCCCCCATCGTCTTTCCCTCCAAAAGACGATAGGCCGCACGAACCACGGGCCTCCAGCGTCGGAAGGGGGGGGACGGCGATGCGTCCGCTATTGCCGGGCCGCATGATTGTCACAAGGGCCGAGTCCGAGTACGATTCTTGCACAAATACGAATTGAAACGCCGCACACTGACTCATGCATAAATCGCACAACCTTCCCCAGCCATTCGCCGACCTCGGCATTGAAGTTCCCCTCCTTCGCGCCCTTCAGCAGATGGAGTTCAAGGACCCGTCGCCGATTCAGATGGAACTGATTCCCCCTGTGCTCGCCGGGCGTGATGTGCTCGGCCAGGCTCGAACCGGGACCGGCAAGACCGCCGCCTTCGCGCTGCCGACGCTGCAGATGATCGACCCGGCCGGAAGGCTCCAGGCCATCATCCTGACGCCGACGCGCGAACTGGCTGTGCAGGTGCTCGGCGAATTCAAGCGCCTGGCGCAATTCACGGAAATTCACTGTGTCCCGGTTTATGGCGGCACGGGCATCAAGCAGCAGGCCCACCAGCTCGGCAAGAAGCCACACGTGGTCGTCGGCACGCCCGGTCGTGTGATGGACATGATGCAGCGCCGGCTGCTCGACCTTTCCAACATCCGCTTTGCCATTCTCGATGAAGTCGATCGAATGCTCGACATCGGCTTCCGCGATGACATTCGCAAAATCCTCGGATCGATCAGCAACCCGCATCAAACGGTCTTCGTCTCGGCCACGCTGGAGGACGAAATCAAGACTCTTGCCCGTCAGTACATGAAGAACCCGGTCGAGGTCAATGTTTCGCGCGATGAAATGACGGTCGATGAGGTCGCACAGTATTTCTGCGTCGTCGATCAGTGGGACAAGTTCCGGCTGCTCCGTGCGTTTCTGGATCATTACAAACCCAAGCTGGCGATCGTCTTCACCAACACCCGCCATGGGGCGAGGAAAGTGGCAGGGCGATTGTTTGACGCGGGAATCGAGGCCAAGGAAATCCACGGCGACCTCGTACAGCAGAAGCGCGAGCGAATCATGGAGCGGTTCCGCAAGCACCAGATTCCCGTGCTCGTCGCCACCGATCTTGCTGCCCGCGGAATCGATGTTCATAGCATCACCCACATCATCAATTACGATCTGCCGCAGGACATCGCCGTTTATGTCCACCGCATCGGCCGCACGGCCCGCATGGGCGCCAGCGGCATGGCCACGACCTTCGTCACCCGCGAAGAAGGCGGCGACCTGACGGAAATCGAAATGCTCATCAACAAGCAGTTGGAAGAATTGAAGGTCCCCGGCTTTACCCCTTCGCCGCCCCCACGCGGCCGCGACGGCGAGGCCCCGCGCGGCGCATCGGCCCCGCTCACATCTCAAGCAAACCCCACTCCGGTCGCTGCCGCCCCCGCCATGCCAACGTCGCTCGGCGGAAAATTTCCGCTCCGCCGCCGACGGCGTTAGTGTTAATTTCGTTTGGTAGCAGGTTCAAGCCCGAGCGATTCCAATGACTAATTGAATACTCAGGTCATACAAGTCGCACGCGTGCTGGCGTGGGTCCCTACTGCTCCCCCTGTGTGTCATTCTTGAAGTCAACGATGTCGTAATTGAGTGCCACACCGCGCTCAGCGAGCCAACTGTCCGCCTCCAAGACGCCGATCCCTAGCGACTTGGCCAGCCGGCCGACGCTTAGCTTTCCCCGGCGATAGGCCTCGATAAGCAGTGCCTCACGCGCGGCCTGCGCCAAATCACCCATGTCGCGGCGAAGCTGGTCTTCGAGTTCGGATTCCAGTTGAAATGAGACACTCATTGATGAACGACTCCTGCATTAGTCTATCTCTGGCAGGCCAGTGATTCCAGCGTTTTCTGAATTGAGTTGCCCATCGCAACAATGGCGTTTCCAGTCAGCTCTGCAACCTCGCCCGGCTGGGTTTTTTCAGTCCTCAGGAGTCGGACTCGCCTGTGCCCACCGCGTATTCAGCGAATGCGGCACGCCGACCAGGTCGCAGAGTTTTCCCACTACGAAATCCACCAGGTCCTCGACGCGCTTCGGCAGCATGTAATACCCCGGAGACGCCGGGCAGAGGATTCCGCCGGCCTGCGAAATACGAAGCATGTTCGATAGCTCGATTTGTGACACCGGCATCTCGCGCGGCACGATCACCAGACGCCGCGCTTCCTTCAGATGTACCGCCGCCGCCCGCGAGATCAGATTCGCACCAGTCCCCGCCGCAATATCCCCTAGCGTGTTGCTGCTGCATGGGCACACGATCATGCCGTCGGTCAGGAACGACCCTGACGCCAGCGGCGCACCGACATTTCGATAATTGTGAGCGGTCATGGCCCTTGCCAGTTCGGCTCCGACGAGCGTCTCGGGCGTCGGTTGTTCGATGCCGAGTTCATCGAGAAAAAGCTGGCGACCATAGGGCGAAATAACAAGATGAATCTCGGTGCCCGCGAGCGCAAGCACTTCCAGGAGTCGCCGCGCATAGAGCGCGCCGCTTGCACCCGTCACCGCAACAACAATGCGTTTTGACATATCAAACTCCCCACTAACTTGCCGGCCGCTCGGCCAGCGTCAGTGACGCCAGTCGTTGTTTCGCCTGCCCCGCCCAGTAGCTGTCCGGGTACCCCTTGATCAATTCGCCATAGACAGCCTGCGCCTCGTCCAAGACCGAGTCTTCCTGCAAGACGTCTGCCAGAAGATAGGCTGCCTCCGCGCCCGCCGGCTTTCCCGAGAGCGCCTCGGCCGCCGCGCGAAGTTTCGAAATACGTCGGCTGATGGCCGGCTCCGTTGCCACGAGTCGAATGGCCGCATACCCGGCCGATTGAGATGTTGGAAAGTCTGTCACGATCTGGCGCAGATTCACTTCGTACAATGGATGCGTTTCATCCATACACAGCATCAGGCTGAGCGGGTGGACCTGACCGGTCGACCCAGCCTCCACCGGCACGCCGGGCGCATCGTTGCGACAGGATCGAATCTGCTCCGCAAGCCGACGACCATTGCCCAGCACCCAGTCCATCTGCATCCCGAGCTTGTCGGTCGGCCGCGATCGTCGAAAAAGAGACGCCCGATCCGCCTGGTTCGGCTGCGTCGTTGCAATGGCCGGATCGAACTTTTGCGCAAGTTGATCGAGCAGTCGGAGCGCATCGTCGAAACGACCCTGCCGTGCCTGGAGAATCGCCAGCTTGTACATCGCCATCGCGGTGAGTTCGTGGTCGGGGAACTGCTCAAGCAATGTTTGCCACGTACCCAGGGACGCCACGTTTGGATTGTCCGTCCGATGCTCGGCTCGGTAGTGAGTGAGCAGCTTGCTCCGGTTTAGGCGTTCATCGCGCGCCTGCCCTTTGAGAAAAAGAACGTATGGAACGTTCGGCGATTTTGGGAACCGCTCGATGAACGAATCGCAAATGGCCGAGGCTCGCTCGCGATCGTTTTCGGCGTCCTCCATGACTTCGGCAATGCGGCGTGCGAGTATCGTTCGCTTCAGTTCGTCGTACGACGCCTGTGGGGTGAATCCCCACTCCCGCGATGCCTCGCGTTCCGCCGCCGCGCCGACGTCTCCCGTCAAGAAGAAGCGCCGGCTGCCGGGTCCGATCTGTCGTTCGAGAATGCGATACTCCAGTTCATCGCGCCCGACACGCGTGTGAAAGAGAATCACGGGAATCGCGAAGAGAATCGCCAGGACAGGCGATATCCCGCCGGGCCGATAGTTGATCAATTTCGCCATGAAAAGGGCCACCGCACAGATCACGCAGGAGCACAACAGTGCCAGCACCCACGGCGCGTAGAGCAGCGCCAGATTTTCCACCGACCGCGACCTGGCTCCCGCCGGCTCCCACGACGCCATTACGAAATAGCCCGCGACCGGGATCAGCCCCATCAGCGCCGATGCGTAGCGAAACGAATACCGAAAACGCGGCAGCGTGGATAACCAACACCCACCCAGCACGGTGATCCCCAGCCACGGCATCGCCGCGAGAAACATCACCATCGCCGCAAAGATGATGGACGCCGGGAAGCGATAGAGAATCGACACCAAAATCGGAATCGAACTCAGCGACGCGAACAACAACCCCATGATTACGCCGTGAATCGGCACTTCCTTTACCGAGATCGGCGCCGAGAGAAAATCGACCAGCGTGACCTGGTCCGTCCCGCTGGGTCGGAACGAACGCTCCATGACTTCCGCGAATTCCTCGCTTCCCCACGGCCACATCACGCCCGTGCGCAGCCAGAAGGTAAAACAGCAAAGCCCTCCAAAAAGCCCGGCGAGCACCAGCAGCATCAGGACCGCCCGGCGGCGATACTTCGGCGCGGTTCGCGACCACACGTCGATAATCGGCGGCGACGAGTGCGGCGGTGTTATGTCGAGTGGGGCGTCCATCATCCGCGCCTCCGGGCCAGGTACACCGTCACGATCCCGATGGTCAGCCTTCGATGGTGGATATCCTCAAAGCCGGCCGACTTGAGCGTCTGTGTCATCCCAACGGCATCGACGAACGAGGTCACGGATTGTGGAAGATACGAATAGGCTCCGGTGCGATCGCCACTGATCCACGCGGCCAGTCGCGGCAGCACGCGATGAAAATAGAAAAGGTACAGGGAACCAAGAAGCCGCGATCGTGGTACCGAAAACTCAAGGATCACGATCCTCCCGCCCGGCTTCAGCACCCGGGCCGCCTCCCCAATGCCGGTCGCGAGCGACGAGAAGTTCCGCACGCCAAATGCACAACTCACCACGCTGAATGATCGATCCGGAAAAGGCAGCGCCAGTGCATCCGCCCGCGCCCATCGCAACCGTTCGCTCCCTCGTTGCGCCGCGAGGCAAAGCATCCCTTCCGCGAAGTCGCATCCCACGACGCTACGCGGCCGCGCCGCGGCAAATGCCCGGGCAAAATCTCCCGTGCCGCATGCCAGGTCCAGCACATTGTCCTCCGGCCGTATCTCCGCCCACTCGACCGCCCGCTTCCGCCACGAGGCGTCGCGCCCCAACGAAAGCACGCGATTCACCAACTCATAGGTGGGCGCGATTGCGTCAAACATGGCCCGAACGCGCTGGGCCTTGTCCGGCTGTCCATGCGGGTTCGCAAGGCGAACGTCATCCCAAATTGCGCGGTCGGCCTCGGCGTGCATGAGACTGTATCTTAGCGATAGGCACCCGATGGGTCGGCCCTATCGGGGTTTCAATGTTTTTGACGAATCTCACCTACAATCGCGACCCCGATCGCGCACCTGCTAAGTAAGGATGGTTAAGGGATGTCGGATGAACAAGGGTCGTCGAACCCCGCGCACGTTACGGTCATGCCCGGCGAGGTCGTCGAACACCTCGGCGGGCTTTCCGGAGCGGTAGTTGACTGCACGTTGGGCCTCGGAGGGCATAGCGAGGCACTCTTAAGAGCATCGCAGAAGCTCACTATTATCGGACTTGACGTTGACCCAGCCAACATCGAAACAGCCCGAACACGGCTTGCCCCGTTCGTCGGTCGAGTTCAACTCCTTCAGGCAAATTTTGCCGACCTGCGCCGAGTGTTGGCCGATCTGAACCCAGGCCCGGTTGCCGGGATCCTGGCCGACCTTGGCGTCAGCAGTAATCAGATCGCCGACCCCGCCCGTGGTCTTTCCTTCGACCTCGAAGGCCCCCTCGACATGCGATTGGACCCCCGTCAGAAGACAACCGCCGCCGATTTGGTCAACACCCTCGGAGAAGGCGAACTATCTGATTTACTTTACTTTCAGAGTCAGGAGCGACACAGCCGAAAAATTGCAAAGCGGATTTGCGCAGCTCGCCGGCAAGGACGGATCAACAGTACGGTCATGCTCGCCCGACTCGTCGCCGCCGCCATCGGGGAGAACCCCGAAGGCCATCCCGGACGCATTCACCCCGCGACGCGCACCTTCATGGCCCTGCGCATCGCGGTGAACCGTGAAGGGCAGTCCCTGACGAGCCTGTTGGCCGACGCGCGGGAGATGCTCATGCCCGGCGGACGCATCGCGGTCATCAGCTTCCACAGTGGCGAGGATCGGCTGGTCAAGATCGACTTCAAAGCGCGCGAAAGCGCCGGAGAGTATCGCATCCTGACCAAGAAGCCGCTCGTTCCGGGTGACGACGAGATGGCGGCGAATCCGAGAAGCCGGTCGGCAAAGTTTCGCGTCGCGGAGAAATGCTGATTTCAGCTTGAATTTCTGGAAACCGCGGGTATCGTGTTCGACTGCGAACCCGAACCCGATAGCACACGGAGGTGCTTGAGTGACGAAGGAAACAAAGATCGGCCTGTTGGTGGGTCTCGCGTTCATTATTCTCTTCGCGATCATTTTGTCCGAGAAAGGCCCGGTCCAACGCGGGGCCGGCGCGCCGCAATTCACCATCGTCGACAGCAGCAGTCGAAACTCACCGCCCTCGACTCAGGGACAACCGCTTCACAATGCCGGCAAACTCCCGGTGGACACGCAACTCGCGCCCATCGTGAAGTCGGGAACGAAAACGCTTCCCGCCGCGCCGCTTCGCGAGGAGCAGGTCGCCCAGGCGCCGACGGAGGACGAGCCGCTCCAACCCCTGCCCGATTCGCTCGCCAGCCTGATCAAGTCGCGCACCGAAACCCCCGCCCACACCGCAGAGCCGGTCGGCCCTTCGATCACGAAACCCGAACCATCGTCGACCCCCGGCCCGATTCTCGCCCGCATCCCGGAGCCAAAACCCTTCACCGAGGAACCGGCCGGCTTGGCCGCCAACGAGACGAAGGAGGAGCCGACCACCACAACACCGCCAGTCCCGGCTGATGACGGCCCCAAAATCATCTGGACCGTCCTCGCCGAGCACACCGTTCAACCCGGCGAAAGTCTCGGCAAGATCGCCGCGAAGTACTACGGCCGCTCCACGCCGGCCCGCGTCGATGCCTTGTTCAAGATGAACAAGGACACCATGCCCAGTGTCTCAAGCGTGAAGGCCGGCCACAAGCTTCGCATCCCGAATCTCGGCGAGCACGCCGACAAGTTCGAACCAGGCTCGCCGTTTGCGGGCAGCTTTGCGAATAACGTCAAGCCGGCAGGATCGCCGGATTCCCCCGTGCGCATCCCCGAACCGATCGTTGAATCGACGCCGAAGACCACGGCGAAAGAAAAGTCACCAACGATCATTACGGCGTCGAAGAAGGAGCCTCCGGCGGAAATCAAGTTCGAGCTGTATGAGATTCGCAAAGGCGATACGCTCAGCAAGATTGCCCGCAAAGAACTCGGCAGCGAGAAATACGCCAAAGACCTGCAACGCCTGAACAAGATCGGCGAGAAGCAAAACCTCAAACCCGGCACAAAGATTCGCCTGCCCGTCCGACAAACCGCGCAGGGCGAATCGACGACGCTTTCGGCCCGCGCCCCCGAGTCGGCCGAGCCGTAAGGAGTCCCGTTCGTGACAGTTGCCCGCGCCTTGTTGGTTCTGTTCCTGCTCGTGACGGTTGGAATCGCCACGGTGGGCCTGCAGGCCGAATCCGCCAAGGCGGCCAACCGAATCCAGCGCCTACACTATAAGAAGATCGTGCTCGAGCAGACGCTCTGGGCACAGGAAATGGAGCTTGCCCGGCTTCGCGGCCCCGACGAAATTCGTCGCCGCGCCACCGAGTTGGGCCTGAACGTCGTTCCGCCGCAGAAAGACCCGGGGGTCAAGGATGCCGCGGCGAAGGCCTCGGATTAATCCTCCCAGTTTGCCCGCCCCGGAAAGGAATGGATGCCTTGCGGTCGCGAAATCCCAATTCGATCGTGCGTCTGCTTTGCGGCACGCTCATCCTCGCGTTTGTCGCGCTGATCGGTCGTTTGATTTACATCAACGAGCGTCAGGGTTCAACGCTCCTCGCCCGCGCCGACCGCCAACAACGCTCCTATCACCCCCTTCGCCACCGCCGCGGTCTCATCGTCGATTCGCGCGGCCGCATGATCGCCGGCACGCTTCTTCGCAAGAGCATCTTCGCGGACCCGAAAGTCATCCCCGACAAGGAAGAAGCCTCGCAGCGACTCTCCGAGATTCTCGGCGTCGACTCCGGCGAGATCGCCCCCGACCTCATCGCCGCTGATGACCAGCGTTTCTTCGTCATCAAGCGCGGCGTCACCGATGAGCAGGCCGAACTTGTCCGTGGCACCGGTATCCACGGCCTCGGCGTTTTCGATGAGCCGTATCGCATCTACCCGATGAACTCTCTCGCCGGCGCATTGCTCGGCTTCGTTGCCGCCGACGGCCACGGTGTCAGCGGCATCGAGTATCAGTGCGAATCATGGCTCCGCGGGGAAAACGGCCTCAAGACCATCATCCGCGACGCCGGCCGCAAGGCCTTCTGGCTGGCCGACGGAGGCTATCGTCCGCCGCGCGACGGCATGCACGTCGTCCTCACCATCGATACGGAGATACAGGCCGTCGTTGAGAAAGAGCTGGAGGAGTGCATCACCAAGTATCAGGCACAAAGCGCGGTTGCCATCGTCATGCACCCCGGCACCGGCGCCATCCTCGCCATGGCCAACATTCCCAGCTTCGATCCGAATCGCTACCAGGATTCGCAACCGGCCCGCTATCGAAATCGCGCCATCACCGATCCTTATGAACCGGGCAGCACCTTCAAACCTTTCATTGCCGCCGGGGGCCTCGCGGAAAACAGCGTTCACCTCGGCGAATCGTTCAATTGCGAAAACGGTACGTATGTCGAAGGCGCCCGCGTCCTCCACGACCACCACCCGTACGGCGTCCTGTCGTTTGAAGAAGTGCTGATTAAGTCGAGCAACATCGGCATGGCCAAGATCGGCCGCAAGATGGGCAACGAGCGTCTATACAAATATGTGAAGGCCTTTGGCTTTGGCGAAAAGACCGGCATCGACATCGCCGGCGAAGACCCCGGAATCGTCCAGCCTTTCAACCGCTGGACCTCGTTCACGACCAGCAGCATTCCCATGGGCCAGGAAATCGCCGTCACGCCCTTGCAACTCGCCCGCGCATTTTGCGTCTTTGCGAATGGCGGCTACCTCGTGCAGCCCTTCGTCATCCGCGCCGTGCTCGCACCCGATGGTCGACTCGTCAGTGATTTCTCCAATCCGCCGAACAAAGGCCGCGTCCTTCCCGAGAAAATCGTCGCGCAGATGAAGGAAAAGGTGTTGGAGCCGATCGTCGAAATTGGAACCGGCAAGGCCTCGCGCCTCGCCCATTACCGCGTCTTTGGCAAAACGGGCACGGCCCAAATCGCCCGCAAAGGCGGCGGGGGATACGAGAAGGATGCCTACGTCAGTTCCTTCGTGGCGGCCGCGCCGGCGGACAACCCGCAGCTCGTCGTCATTGTCGCCGTGACGCGCCCGAAGAAGTCGATCGGCTACTACGGCGGTACGGTCGCGGCCCCGGTCGTGAAGAATATTCTCGCCCATTCGCTCGCCTATCTACAGATCGACCCCGATAAGAGCGGTTCGCACGAAAACCCGACCGTCGCTGCCGCCCCCGCCTCCGACTAACGAA
This sequence comes from Planctomycetota bacterium, assembly GCA_016235815.1. Lineage (GTDB taxonomy): Bacteria > Planctomycetota > Phycisphaerae > UBA1845 > UTPLA1 > JACRIM01. The sequence continues at coordinate 36,277 of JACRIM010000011.1, read as the reverse complement.
ACGCTGCCAGCTCGTTCGGCTCCCCGCGCACGACTCCATAAGCGTCGATTTCATCATGTATTTGCCGGTATGATGCCCGCCAAGTGAACCGTGAAGGTTCAGTTGGCGAAAAATGATTTTCGGCACATTCTCCGAACAGACCCTTCCGCTCAACCCGGCGGCGATCGTGCGCGCTCATTTGCCAGCGCCCTACTCCACGCGGCAATGGCTCACCCACGTCCACGAGAAACAAAAACACCTGCTGCCCGAAGGCGACCGTCCCGCACTCCTAACCGAACAGTTGTTTGACGCCGCCCGTCGGCCGACCGACGTATTCGGGCACTTCGGACTCTCCGAAGATCGACTCGGCTCGCTCCGCACGAATTGGAACGGGCTTACGCATACCGCGCAGGCCGCCGGTGCCGGGCGCGAAGGCGACGGCGAAGCTGAACCCTGGCCGGGGTTCGACGATGCCTGGGTGCCGGGGTACGACGACCTGCCGCTTGCGGGTCGACTCGGATGGGCCGTGGATGGTTCGTCGCGAAAAGAGGCCGATGCCATTGTGCTTCTGCCCGGCCTGCTGGGTGACAATCGCGTGCGGCGCACGCGCGACCTTGCGGTGGGATTGCGTGCGTGCGGATTCCATGTTCTGGCGCTGGAACTTCGCGGCCATGGCATGACCGAACGACGCACCCCGACCGCGGCGTATTCGTTCAGTTCACTGGAGACCGCTGATCTCCTCGCCGTGTCACGCTGGTTGAGCGCGCAGCCCGGCGTACGGCGTACGGGGCTTGTCGGTTTTTGCTGGGGCGCGAATCACGCCTTGAATGTTGCGTGGTACGACGGCAGCCGCGGCACACACCCCGGCATCACGCCGGCGATTGCCGAAAAGCTCGGTCCGTTTGTCGACGCCCGCCATTTCGACGCCGGCATCCTCGCCTTTTCGCCCGTGCTAAGGTTTGAGGAATTACTCGACAAGCTCGATGTGAAGCGGTCGAAGATTCGCGAACCGGTGATGGCCGGTTTGCAGTCGACCGTGCGCGAGCGCATGAAGCGAAAAGGCTACCCCGACCCCGACGGCAGCCTTCGTCGGCTCATCGCAATGGAATTGTCCCGCACCGTGCTCGCCGGCCCGGATGCCGAGCAAGATGCCTATCAATTTGTTCGAATGTTGCCCTACCGGGAAATTATCCACGACCCCAAGTTACAGGTTACGCGGACACCAACGGTCATCGTCCATGCCGCGAATGACCCGATGGCCCCGGCCCAGGACATCGCCGACCTTTTCGCGCGAATCGACAACCCCCTCGTCGCCGGCCTCGTCCTCCCCGGCGGCGGCCACGTCGGTTTCGCACCTTATGCGAAGGACTATTACTACAGCCTCATCGTGAACTTCTTCGCCAACGGCCCGTGCACCGATGCCGCGCGCATTTGATTCGAGTTATCCGAGCACCCGGGCGCGCTTCGCCGTGGCGAGGTGGGGTCAACGAACACGAACAAAACGTCCCCGTCGCGCGAAGAACGTAAGTCACCACCGCGCCTCTTCAAACACCCCGCCCCGCGCCACCGGCTTCTGCGGCAGGCACTTCAGTATCGCCCCCGCCAGCGTCAAATCCCCGCGCGTTGTGATCTTAATGTTCCGCGCGTCGCCATCGACCGCCGTCACCGGAAACCCCGAAGCCGACACCAACTGCGCATCGTCGGTAATCGCCTTGCCCTCAAGCTTCTTTAGTTCTTCCAAGCCCGCATAGGCCGCCTTGATCACATCCCGTCGGAAGATCTGCGGCGTTTGTGCCATGTAAAGTCCGTCGCGAGGCACCGTCTCACCAAGCGTCTTGTCGGGTTTGACGCGCTTCAGCGTCGACGTCACCGGCACCACCGGCACCGCCGCCCCCGATTGCTGAGCAGCGGCAAAGATCGTGTCGATCCATTCGTACGCAACGCACACCCGCGCCGCGTCATGCACGGCCACGAATTCCACGTCGTCATTTAGAGCAGCGAGACCGGCTGCCACGGAATCATGCCGCTCGGCCCCGCCTTCGACGAGTTTCACACCCATAAAGCCGAGGTTCGCCCCGAACTTGGATTTCATCTGATTCATGTCGGCAGGGGAGACCACGAGGATCGTCTGACAGACATCCTCGCGATTGACGAAAAGCTGAACGGCGCGAAGAAACAGCGGCTGGTTGTCCAGCTTCGCGAATATCTTGCTCTCGTTTCCGCCAAAACGCTTCCCGCTACCGGCGGCAACGACGATCACGGCCATTTTGCTCATGGGAGCGGCTCCTTGAATAACGTCAGTTTAGCCGTAATGCACAGACGAAACAAAACCCGCTTAGTCGCGCCGTGGTGCTCGGATTCGCCGAAGGACGCGCGTAGAATACCCCCGTGGAAAAAAGCGAAGACCAACTCATCGCCTGGATCGCCTCGCGATTTCCAAGGACCGACCTGCCCATCGGCATCGGCGACGACATGGCCATGCTGCCCGGCAGCGCGGCGGGCTATTTGGTCACCTCCGATATGCTCATGGACGGAGTCGATTTCAAGACAACCGTGCATTCTCCAGAGTTGATCGGGCGAAAGGCTCTGGCCGTGAGCCTGTCGGATTGCGCGGCCATGGCGGTGTGCCCGCGCTTCGCGATGGTCAGCGTCGCGCTGCCGAACGCATGGACCATGGAGCAGGCGAAGGGGCTGTATATCGGGATCGAGGCCTTGGCGAAGGAATACAACTGTCTCATCGTCGGCGGCGATACGAATAGTTGGGATTATCCACTGGTCATTGACGTGACCGTGCTGGCGGAGCCGTGGCCGGAAGTGTCGCCGGTGCGACGAACGGGGGCGAAGGTCGGCGATCTGATCTGCGTCACCGGCGAACTCGGCGGCAGCATCGCAGGGCGGCACATCACCTTCACGCCGCGCGTGCGCGAAGCAAAATGGCTGGCCGAGCGGCTCGGTGGGGGCCTGCACGCCATGATGGATCTCAGCGACGGTCTCTCCGTCGATGCCGCGCGAATGGCAAAAGCATCCGGCGTCGGCCTCAAGCTTTGGCGCGAACTGACCGAAGCCACCGCGTCGCACGATGCCGAACTCGCCGCCCGTGCCGACGGCCGAAGCGTGCTCGATCATGTGCTGAACGACGGCGAGGATTTCGAGCTCCTCCTCACGGTTGACGCAAAGGCATGGAAGGCCTTCATGGAAACCCCCGAAGGCGGCGACGTCTCGCAGAAGTTCGGCCCGATGCGCGTGCGCGTCATCGGTGAAGTGATCGCAGAGCGAGGCCTCTGGCTCGAAGGCGCGGACAAATTGAAAACCCCCATCACCCCGCGCGGCTGGCGGCACTTCACGGCATGACCAACGAACCGCTCACAATCGAGTCGCACAGCGTCGAAGACACGCTTCGGATTGGCCGAGCCATCGGCAATGCCCTCGTCGGCGGCGAAGTGATCGGCCTGATGGGCGAGCTGGGCGCAGGCAAGACGCACCTCGTGAAAGGCATCGCCTCAGGCCTTGGCGTCAACGACGATCGCATCGTGAACAGTCCGACCTTCGTCCTGGTAAATGAATATGCGGGCCGCGTACCCGTCTATCACCTCGACGCCTATCGCCTCTCCGACGCCGGCCAACTCGCTGCCCTCGGCTTCGACGAGATGTGCGACGCCGGCGGCGTGGTCATCGTCGAATGGGCCGACCGCGTCAAAGAGGCAATGCCGGAAAGCACGCAATGGATAACGCTTGTGTCGTGCGGCGAATCGGATCGTCGAATAACGATAAACGTCGCAACCGAGGCGATGCGAAAGAACCTGTCCGCTTGACCAACCAACTTTCCTGTGTAATAAGTGCCCCAACGCAATAAGGAAATCCATGCCACGACCCGACGGCCGCAAACCCGATCAACTCCGCCCGCTCATCATCCAGCGAGGCTTTACCAACGCCGCACCCGGTTCCGTCCTCATCAAGACCGGTGAGACGCACGTCCTCTGCACCGCATGTGTTGACGACGAAGTTCCGAAGTGGCGCGAGGCTTCCGGCCTCGGATGGGTCACCGCTGAGTATGACATGCTCCCTGCCAGCACCGGCCAGCGCCGCGGGCGCAATCGTGGCGGAAAAATCGACGGCCGCGTGCAGGAGATTCAGCGCCTCATCGGCCGCTCCCTCCGCACCGTCGTCGACATGAAGGCCCTCGGCAAGCGAACCATCTGGATTGACTGCGACGTTCTCCAGGCCGACGGCGGCACGCGCACCGCCAGCATCACCGGTGCCTATGTGGCCGTCATGGATGCCGTCGCGTGGCTCATGAAAAAGAAAAAACTCCGCAAGAACCCGATCACCGACAGCGTCGCCGCCGTCAGCGTCGGACTGCTTAAAGGGAAGCCGCTGCTCGATTTGTGCTACCTTGAAGACCGCGACGCCGAGGTTGATTTCAACGTCGTGCGTACGGGGCGCGGCCGATTCGTCGAAGTGCAGGGCGCGGGCGAAGAGGCGACGTTCAGCCGGGCCGAAATGGACGCTATGATTGCAATGGCCGAGCGCGGCATCGAACGGTTATTGGGGGAGCAGAAAAAGGCACTCAGCACGGGCCGAAGATGATGCGTGCAAAAGTCGAAAAGTCGAAAGGTCGAAAAGTCGAAACCCCCGGCCGAGCCGCGCCCGTCAACCGAGCCGCGCCCGTCAACCGAGCCGCGACCGTCAACCGAGCCGCGACCGTAAGGGAGCGGGTTCTCTCCCTCACCATCGCAATGTTATGCGTACTCGTCGGCTTTCTAATCCTCGCGGGCTGCGCCGAAAACGACCAAAAAAAATGGGATGACTTCTGGGGCATGAAGAACGACGGCGGTGGGGGGGTGTCGCTTCTCGGTCGCCGCCCCGGCGACAGTGAAATCTGGACCATCGAGTGCAATGAATACAAAGGCGAGAACCGCCGCGACCTCGCCGACAACATGGCGACGGCATTGAAGCGCGTGGATGACCTCAAGGGTCGCGAGATCTGGGTGCAGCACGACGACGAACTAAGCCGCGTCTATTGCGGCGAGTACAAACTTGCTTACGTCGCCGGCAAGAAGGAAGCAGCAGCCGACGCACCATCCGAGCCGCAAATTGAATTGAACGACGCCATCAAGCGCGATCTGAAATACATCCGCGCACTTTCGGTGGGGGACAAGTTCCCATTCTTCAGCGCCCGCGTCACACCCAAGCCCCTCCCCAACGCCGGGCCGCCCGAGTGGGATCTTCGAAACGCCCGCGGCGTCTACACGCTCAACGTCGGCGTCACCTACAACACGCCGACGCTTCACAATTACAAGGAAGCCGCCATCGAATGGGTGAAGGACCTGCGCGATCGCGGGTTTCAGGCCTATTACTACCACGACACCGTCAAGCCCGTCACGTCGATCTGCGTCGGCACCTTCGGCGAGGACGCCGCGACGCGCGGCCCCGACGGCGTCACCCGCTACAGCGCCGCCGTGCATGAACTGCGCAACAAGGAAGAATTCAAATACAACCTGGAGAATGGCGCGATCACTTATCGCTCCGCCACCGGTAAAGACGGCAAGCGCGCCCGCATGGCCAACGAATCATTCCTCGTGAAGATCCCCAAAAAGCCGGAAACCACCGCCGTTGGCCAGCCGTAATCTGCGATCCCCTCGCATGAAGATCCTCATCGCCACCAACAACCCCGCGAAAGTCCGCGAGATCATCGCCGTGCTGAATGATGGCGCAACGGGCGTCGAGTGGCGTTCCCTCGCCGACCTTGGAAAAGAAATCCCCGAACCTATCGAAGACGGCGCGACCTTCGCCGAGAACGCGGCACTTAAAGCCCGGTACTACTCCAACGCCGCCGGAATGTGGGCCTTGGCCGATGACTCGGGTCTGGAGGTCGACGCACTCAACGGCGAACCCGGCGTGCATTCGGCCTACTACGCCCGCAACGTCGCCGACCGCCCGCGCGCCGAACGCGACGCCGCCAACAACGCAAAGCTCATCGCTTCTTTGAAAGGCGTGCCCCCGGAAAAACGCACCGCACGCTTCCGCTGCTATCTCGCCCTCGCCGACGCCGACCGCATCATCACCACCGCCGAAGGCAGCGTCGAAGGCGTCATCATCGATGCCCCACGCGGCACCGGCGGCTTCGGCTACGACCCGCATTTCTTCATCCCCGAAATGGGCAAGACCACGGCCGAGCTATCATCCCCCGAAAAAAACCAGATCAGCCACCGCGGCCGGGCACTGCGAGACCTGAAGTCTCGTTTGCGTCGACTGATGTTCTGACTTGAAATCCGCTTCGTGTTACTTTTCCGTTTCAAAGCAGGCGCGGGGTAGCTTTGACTGACGAATGATGGAAAGGAGTGTACCTATTCGAAGTTCGGAATGCATGGGAACTGGAACGGTGATGGTCCCCGACTCTGTCGCCTTCTGCATGATCGTGTGGCTTCCTCGCTGACGGACCCGCTGAAATCCTTCGTCCGCCAAGATGCGGCAAACGTCCGCGCCAGAGAGGACTCGCAGTCTACCCAACGGCGACCTCGATGGATGAAATGTATACCTCGCCCTTGAGTCTTTCCTGGATTTCTGTCGGGCTGGCCGATTCGAAGAAAAGTTCCACGGCCTCGATCAGGTTGGCGCGGGCCTCCTCAATCGTGTCGCCCTGACTGGCGATATCAAGTTCGGCGCAATGCGAAACAAAGCCCGTGCCTTCGCGTTCGATTAATACCGTTAGTTTTTCAGTTCGAGCCATGTGTTCCTCACCTATTCTATCGTGTGACGAGACTCAGTCCAATATGAATGCATTTTGCAAGGCCTGCCATTATCGGATTCGTCGACGAAATGCCTGGATACCGGGTATCTTCAACCCCAGTTACACTATGCATAAATGAACGTCCTTCTCGCCAACCCCCGCGGCTTTTGTGCCGGCGTCGATCGCGCCGTGAAGATCGTCGATCTCGCACTCGAAGTCTTCGGCCCGCCGGTCTATGTCCGCCGCGAGATCGTCCACAACAGCCACGTCGTCACCGAGCTTCGCGACAAGGGCGCCGTCTTCGTGCAGGAGTTGGAAGAAGTCCCCTCCGGCGCGGTCGCCATCCTCTCGGCCCACGGGGTTGCGCCGAGTGTCTATGAGGAAGCGAAACGCCGCGGCCTCCGCGTCATCGACGCGACCTGCCCGCTCGTCACAAAGGTCCATCTCGAAGTCCATCGCTTCGTCAAACAGGGCTACCACATCGTCCTCATCGGCCACGACGGCCACGACGAAGTCATCGGCACCATGGGCCAATCGCCGGGCAACATCACCCTCGTCGAAAATGAATCTCAGGCCCGCGCTGTCGATCTCTCGCGCCACGCGAAGCTCATGGTCCTCACGCAAACGACGCTCGGCGTGGATGACACCGCCGGCGTGCTGAACGTCCTTCGCGGGCGCTTCCCCAATCTCGACCTGCCGCCAACCGACGACATCTGCTACGCCACGCAGAACCGCCAGGACGCCGTAAAGGCCATGAGCGAAAAAGGGATCAATCTCCTGCTCGTCGTCGGCTCGCGCAATTCGTCCAACGCCGCCCGCCTCGTCGAAGTGGGCGCGGCCCGCGGCATTCGCGGCTTCCTTATTGATAGCGCCGGTGAAATCGACCCAGCGTGGGTCACGCCCGCGACAAAGGTCGGCGTCTCGGCCGGGGCGAGCACGCCCGAACACGTGGTGCTCGCCGTACTGGGTCGCCTGCAGGAAATCGGCGCAAAAGGAATCGAACTCTGCTCCACGGCCGAGGAAAGCACCGTCTTCCAACTGCCCGTCCTGCTCCGCGATGCCATGGAAGCCAAGGGGGTGACCTGTGGCGGATAAATCTGAACAATCGGAATCGTCGCCCCACGGCCTCGCCGCCACGGCCTTTGACACCGGCCGCACTGCGATAAACGTCGCCGCCGCCACCGCCAAATCCGGCGCTCGCCTCGCCGTCGGCACGCTTTTCGCCGGTTGCAATCTCCTGCTCGATCTCGGCGTCGAAGCCATGCGCCGGCTTCCGCTTGATGGCGCAACCAAGCTCGACCACGTGGACGCTGGCGAAATCCCCGTCGTTCCCCCAATGGGCTGGTGGTCGCCGAATGGTGTTCAACCGCAGACCGGCGACGACGCGCTCACAACGGCACTGAGCGACCTCACCAATCCAATCATCGCCGTCGGCTATCAAAGCCGCGTTGCCGTCGCCCGCGGCGGCCGCGCCACGCTCGGTCCGAAGTCCGACGCCGACAGCCTTCCCATGCTCGCATTCGTGCCGGCCATCACGCCGACGCAACTCGGCGATGCCGCCTTCAAACGCGCACACAATCTCAAATACGCCTACGCCGCCGGCGCAATGGCCAACGGCATCGGCTCTGCGGAAATCGTCGAAGCCATGTCTCGCGCCGGCTGCCTCGGCTTCTTCGGCTCCGCCGGCCTGTCGCTCGATCGTGTCGAAGCCGCCATCGATCGCATCCAGAAAAATCTCGGCGACGCCCCCTACGGATTCAACCTCATTCACAGCCCGGCCGAACCCGCTCTTGAGTCCGCCGTCGTCGATCTCTACCTGCGGCGCGGGGTCCGCCTCGTCGACGCATCAGCCTACCTCGACCTCACGCTCCCACTCGTGCGCTATCGCGTCAGCGGCATTCATCGCACGGCAAACGGCCGTGTCATGTGCCCCAACAGCGTCATTGCCAAAGTTTCCCGTGGCGAAGTCGCCCGAAAGTTTTTCTCACCGCCGCCAGAGGCGATGCTTTCCGCCCTCGTCCAGTCCGGCGACATCACCGCCGAACAGGCCAAACTCGCTGCCACGATCCCCGTCTCCACCGACATGACCGTCGAGGCTGATTCCGGCGGCCACACCGACAATCGCCCGCTCGTCACGCTCTTGCCCAGCATGATGGCTCTGCGAGATGAGTTGCAGGCCAAGTTCAATTACACCGAGCCGCTCCGCATCGGCGCCGCTGGTGGCATCGCCACGCCCGCCTCCGTCGCCGCCGCCTTCGCCATGGGCGCGGCGTACGTCATGACCGGCTCGATCAATCAAGCCTGCGTCGAAGCGGGTACCTCGCAAATCGTCCGCGACATGCTTGCCAAGGCAGGCCCCGCCGACGTCATCATGGCCCCGGCCGCGGATATGTTCGAGATGGGCGTCAAGGTGCAGGTGCTCAAGTTCGGCACGATGTTCGCCGTGCGCGCGAGAAAGCTCTACGACTTGTATCGCGAGTGCAACCGCATGGAAGACATCCCCGCCAAGGATCGCGCGATTCTGGAGAAGGATTACTTCCGCTGCACCCTCGAACAAGCCTGGACCGACACCCGCGCCTTCTTCGAAGTCCGCGACCCGAAGCAGATCGACCGCGCCGAATCCGACCCGAAACACAAGATGGCCCTCGTCTTCCGTTCCTATCTCGGCCGCTCCTCCGACTGGGCCAACAAGGGCGACCCGACGCGCAAGGCCGACTACCAAATCTGGTGCGGCCCCGCGATGGGCGCGTTCAATGAGTGGACCAAAGGCACGCCCCTCGAAGCCCCGGCCAACCGCACCGTCTCCGCCGTCGCCATGAGCCTGCTCAACGGCGCGTGCGTGCAACTGCGAGCGAATGCGCTGCGAATGCAGGGAATTGAACTCGGCATCGTATCTAATGCGGTATTTGTAACCCGTTAGGCAGTCGCAATACGCCGCCTGCGTTGAATGACCCGTTTCTTTTTGATATACTGACGAATAGTCGCCCATTCAATAATAGGGCAAGAATGAAGCTGTTTGTTGCATGATAAAAGGAGACGATATGCGATTCTGGGCCATAAGTTATCTCTCATTAGCAATTCTTGTAACAAACACGGCCAAGTCTTCGGCACAGGATTGTGCAATACAGCAAATACATTATCCAACATCTAAGTTTTTTACTGAAGTTTTCGAAATGATCCCATTCGATATTGATGCGAATGGGCCGCGATCTAAAGAACTCTGTTTCGTCGGCCAATTGGGTATATTGGGTTTCGACCAGGAGGTGGATTATTTCGATAGTTTGCGTCCACAGGGAATCGCATCGTGGTTTCGTGGGCAGTGGTCGATACCAGCAAGTAGTCCTGTAGATTGGGGATTCTCCTATGGAATATGCGCAGTCGAGTTTGATGAGGATGGCGCGGGTCCAATGCAATCCTGTCTTGTGATGGGCGGCGATCTTAATACCATAGGCAATCAGAGCGTAAACAAGATTGCACGATGGAACGGAAACACGTGGAGTCCACTTGGCAATGGTTTTAACGGCTTTGTTGCCGCCCTCGCCGTCTATGATGAGGACGGTGAAGGGCCGGGTCTCCCACAGCTTTTTGCAACAGGTAACTTCACCGCGAGTGGATCAACCACTTTGAAAGGAATTGCCAGGTGGAATGGCCTTATGTGGGAGCCATTGGGACTCGGACTGTTACGAGGAATTACCCCAACTGACCAACAAGCCGGCACAGGCAAGTCACTGGCGATACATGACCCAGATGGCTCGGGTCCTATCCGGCCACGATTAGTTGTAGGGGGCGAGTTTGGCCGCTGTGGATCAACGTCGGCTCGCAATATTTCCGCTTGGGATGGTGTCCAATGGAGTGCATTTGGAGCTGGTTGCGGAACGTCTTCCCCGACTTCGTATGTTAATACGCTGTTAAGCGCTGACTTAGACGGTAACGGACCTCAGCCCACGACACTCGTGGCAGCAGGGCTGTTTACTGTTGCCGGTGGGATTTCGGTTAACGGCATTGCGGCATGGAATGGCGTTTCGTGGTCTGCACTTGGGACAGGATTGAATGGCTTTCCAAGAAAACTATTGGTTTACGAACAGGGTGAGCCGCTCGGCGTGCAGCGGTCTGTACTTGCCATAGGTGGAGGTTTGTCAATTCCCGGGCTAAGTAGTTCGACCGGATTTGCACTCTGGAATGGAGTATCTTGGGCCAATCTTGGCAACGAACGATGCAGCGGTTTTGGAGCCGCTTGCTACTTTGATGATGATGATTTAGGGCCTAATCCACCGCGACTCTACTCTACAATCGCCGATCCAAATTCGTCATCCCATGTTTACTTGAAATACTGGGATGGCCAACGGTGGCGCATCCCCGACAAGGCTGTTAAGAACGTCCTCGGTCATTTCCCAATAAACGCGATACACGAATTCAGAATTGGAAGCGAAGCAAATCCAAATGGCACATCGCTAATCGTTGCCGGGGAGTTTGATACGGTCGGCGACGTCCAAACGGATAGTGTCGCGGCATTCCATAATGGTGAATGGACTGCCTTGGCCCAAGGAACAACTAATTGGAGAATAAGTACACTCGGAGATTTTGATCTTGACGGCTCCGGTCCTGGTGGGCGCAAACTGCTGGCAGCCGGGCAATTTACTCAAATCGGCGGGACAAGCGCGAGGGTACTGGCATATCGAGATGACTCGAGCTGGTACCAATTCCCGGGAGTTGATGTTGTAACATTTCAGGGTGACCGGTTGATTAATAGCATTTGCGAATTCGATGAGGATGGTCCACAAGGTCCCAAGGCCCCCGCCTTGTTTGTCGGCGGTGCATTCATACTCGCCTCGGGAGCGTCTAACACCAATGGAATTGCAAAATGGGATGGTGCAGCTTGGCAACCGGTGGGAGGGGGAATTAGCCAAACTGGAGTAAGTACTCCGACTGTTTACGCGATGTGCGTTTTCGATGATGACGGTTCCGGGCCGCACCTGCCGGCACTTTATGTGGCTGGTAGATTCGATTTTGCTGGTAACGTAAATGCCAAACATATTGCCAAATGGGATGGTTCGACTTGGACTGCTCTTCGCGGTGGGTTGCAGGACTATGCAACGTGCCTTTGCACGTTTGACACTGATCGTGAAGGTCCAAATCCTCCGGAACTTTATGTCGGTGGTCGATTTCACCAAGCAGGGCAAGTGCCGACCGTCGGCGCATCAAAAGTGGCTCGATGGAATGGGCTACGTTGGGCGGGATTGGGTGCGGGGCTGAACGTATATCCGAGTGCGATGTCATTATTTGACCCCGATGGACGTGGTCCGCAACCGCTTGCACTCTATGTAGGCGGAGAGTTTACGACAGCGGGAAGTTTAACAGCACCTGGTCTTGCGCGTTGGGATGGACAATCTTGGCAGGGATTAGATGGCGGAGTCCAATCATACCATACCGGGATCAAAGCGATGAGGAGTTACCTGTCAAATGGCTCGCCATCACTTTTCTTCGGCGGCGATTTCATTTTGATTGACGGCAACACTAGTTGCGGATTTGCCGAACTTCGCGGCTGTCGACAGTCCATTACAAGCCCGTCAGCATTAGCCATTGAGCCATAGTCTTTAGCTTTGACAAGACGAGTAATTCCCTAAACAAAGCACGGGAATTGGGGGCGGCAAACAGCGAGTCAGCCTGGCCCCTCCCTTTCCCTTATACTTCCCGCCTTAACCAACCCCGCCGTCCATCGGCGTTTCGGCAAGGATTCAGCGAGTGAGCAAGCGAGCAAAAGGCGCGGGGCCGCAGGCCACCCCCATTGCCATCATCGGCATGGGATGCATGTTCCCAAAGGCGCGCGACCTGAAAGAATACTGGCGCCTCCTCCGCACCGGCGGCGACGGAATCACCGACACCCCTGCCACGCACTGGGGCATCGGCGACTATTTTGACGCCGACCCCAAAACGCCCGACATGACCTATTGCCATCGCGGGGGCTTCATCCCGCCGGTGCCCTTCGACCCGACCGAATTCGGCATCCCGCCGACCATCCTCGAAGCGACGGATACCTCTCAACTCCTCGGCCTCGTCATCGCTAAGCGGGCGCTGGAGGATGCGGGTTACGGCGAAAGCCGCGAGTTCAATCGCGAGCGCGTCGGCGTCATCCTCGGCATCACTGGTTTGCAGGAACTGGCTCTCCCTCTCGGTGCGCGGCTTGGCCACCCCGTCTGGCGAAAAGCGCTCGCCGAAGCCGGCGTTGATCCCGACGTCGCTGAGGATGTCGTTGTCCGCATCGCCGATGGCTACGTCGGCTGGCAGGAGAACTCCTTCCCCGGCCTGCTCGGAAATGTCGTCGCCGGGCGCATCGCCAATCGCCTGAATCTCCGAGGCACGAACTGCGTCGTCGACGCGGCCTGCGCCAGTTCACTCTCCGCCGTGCATCTTGCGATGCTCGAACTCGCTACCGGCCGCAGCGACATGGCCATCGCCGGTGGTGTCGACACGCTCAACGACATCTTCATGTACATGTGCTTCAGCAAGACACCGGCGCTGTCGCCCACCGGCGACGCCCGGCCCTTCGCGGATTCCGCCGACGGCACGGTCCTCGGCGAAGGCATCGGCATGTTGGTGCTCAAGCGCCTGCCCGACGCCCAGCGCGACGGCGACCGCATCTACGCCGTCATCCGAAGCATGGGCACGTCCAGCGACGGCCGTTCGCAAAGCATTTACGCCCCGCACGCCGGAGGTCAGGCCCGCGCCCTTCGCAATGCGTATGAGTTGGCCGACGTCGACCCGGACAGCATCACACTCATCGAAGCACACGGCACCGGCACCAAAGTAGGCGACGCCGTTGAGTTCGATGCCTTGCGAACCGTCTTCCGCGAAGCCGCGCCCGACGGCACATGGTGCGCCCTCGGCTCGGTTAAATCACAGATCGGCCACACCAAAGCCGCCGCCGGCGCAGCAGGCCTCATCAAGACCGCGCTCGCCCTCTATCACCGCGCCCTCCCACCGACGATCAAGGTCGATGCGCCGAATGCGAAGATGGCCATCGAGGACAGCCCGTTCTTCCTGAACACGCGCATGCGCCCGTGGCTGACGGTGGGGGAGTCCCCGCGCCGCGCCGGCGTCAGTTCCTTCGGCTTCGGCGGCAGCAACTTCCACGCCGTCCTCGAAGAACACGAAGCCACGCTTCCCGAACCCGCCTGGGACGGCAGCGTGGAGATCATCGCCCTCTCGGCCGACACGATCGACGGGTTGCAAGCGAACCTGAGCGAATGGCAGAAGCGTGTCGCAGACGAGTGGTTCGATCATCGCAGCCTCGCATGGCACGCCGCCGAATCCCGCCGCGCCTTTGATGCGTCAAGGCCGCATCGGTTGCTTCTCGTCGTCGAAGAGGCGGCCGCGCTCTCGCAACAACTCGAACAAGCGTCGAGTCGTCTGCTCTCAAATGCCGGCCAAGCGAGTTGGTCCGTCACGAACACCTATTACGGCTCCGGCCCCGCCGAAGGCTTGGTCGCCTTCCTCTTCCCCGGCCAGGGCTCGCAGCATGTGGACATGGCCCGCGAACTTGCCTGCACCTTCCCCGAAATGCAGGCTGCACTCGCCCGCGCCGATGCCGCCGCCGAGACAGCGGACACCCGAATCAACACCGCCGTCTATCCAACGCCGACCTTTGATGAAGCCCTGCGCGAGCGCCAGGCACAAGCGTTGACGCGCACCGACATCGCCCAGCCCGCGCTGGGTGCGATCGCGCTTGGCATGGCCGATGTCCTCCGGCGCTTCGGCGTGAAACCCGACCTCGCCGCCGGCCACAGCTACGGCGAACTCGTCGCGCTCTTTGCCGCCGGCGTCTTCGACGAATCATCGCTGCATCACCTGTCGCGACTTCGCGGTCGACTCATGGCCGCAGGCGACGGCGATCGCGGCACGATGCTCGCCGTCAAAGCCCCGCTCGGCGAGATTGAACGATTGATCGCCGATGGTTCGCTCGATGTCATCCTCGCCAATCGCAATTCGCCGACGCAGGGCGTTCTCTCCGGCGACCGCGCCGAGATCGCCCGCGCTGTCGATCTTTGCAAGCAGCGCGGCATTGCCGCAACCCAGTTAAACGTCTCCGGCGCATTCCACAGCCGCCTGATGGAGTCGGCCGTCGCACCGTTCCGCCAGGCGTTGGAATCCGTTGAGTTTCTCGCCCCGCGAATCCCGGTCGTCGCCACATCCACCGCCAAGCCCTATCCATCCGACGCCGCGTCCGCCCGCGCACTCCTCGGCCGCCAACTGCTCGAACCCGTCGATTTCGTGGGCCAGATCGAAACCCTGTATCATTCCGGGGCGCGAACCTTCATCGAAGTCGGCCCGAAATCAGTGCTGACCGGCCTCGCCGATGCGATCCTGGATCGCCGTGGCACACGCTGCATCGCGGTGGACGCCTCGGCGGGAAAGCGAAGCGGCGTCGCCGATTTGGCGCGCTGCCTCTGCCGCCTTGCCGCCGAAGGCCGCGCAGTGGAACTTGAGAAGTGGGAGAAGCCCTCCGTCCAGCCGCGGAAGCCTCGCATGATCGTGCCGCTCGTCGGCGCGAACTATCGCGCCCCGCGCGCTGCATTGGAGCCGGCCACCGCGACCCTTACTCAGAGTCGCGATCCTGCACAACAGAGCCGCGACCGTAAGGGAGCGGGTTCGGTAAACTCCGAGATACGCAAAGGTCGTGAACATGATGTAATTGCACCCGCGCCAATGGAATTGCGCACGACTGATACCTTAAGCGTACCGACCGAGAAACCAACTGCCGCTGAATTTCAATCGAAGAACGTGAATTCGCCTCCGATGAGCCAACCCAAGCCGCCGCCATCCCCCGCTCCGCAGCCCACGCCCGCTCTCGTCGAAGCCATGCGCATCGTGCAGGAAGGCCTGCAGGCCATGCAGGCGCTCCAGCAGCAAACCGCCGCCGCCCATCAGCGATTCCTGGAAAGCCAGGAACAGGCCCACCGCTCGATACAGTTGCTCATCGAGAATCAGCACAGACTGCTTTCCGGCGGAATGGCACAGCCGATGAGCATCGCCGCGCCGATGATCGCGCAGCCTGCGCCGATCCCTCAACCATTACCTTCGCCGGCACCCAGCGTGATTGTGCAAAAGGCATCAGCGCCGGTGATGGCTCCGCCCGCGCCGATCGCGCCGCCCGTTGTTCCCGTCGCGCCGCCGCCATCGAAAGCGGAATCGCCGCGCCCATCTATTTCCCCGTCGGCAAGTGCGCCGCCCGCAACCTCCGACATAAACAACGCCGCCGTCGTACTCGATGTCGTCTGCGAAAAGACCGGCTACCCCCGCGATATGATCGACCTCTCCATGGACATCGAGGCCGACCTCGGCATCGACTCCATCAAACGCGTCGAAATCGTCGCCGCCGTCGAAGAGCGAATCCCCGGCTTCACCGGCATCAAGCCCGAATACATGGGCAGCATCCGCACCCTCGCCGAAATCGTCACCTTCATCGATTCCGGAGCAACCGATCCGAGCCGCGACCGTAAGGGAGCGGGTTCTCAAATTGCCGAAGTGAAACTGGTACCCGAACCGGAATTGCCTGACACAAATGATCCGCATCGTGCCGGCAACCTCTCCACCGCCGCCTTCTCCGACACCCTCCTCGACGTCGTTGCCCAACTCACCGGCTACCCCCGCGAAATGCTCGAACTCGGCATGGACATGGAAGCCGACCTCGGCATCGACTCCATCAAGCGCGTCGAAATCCTCGCCGGTGTCGAGGCCCGCATTCCCGAAATGCCTACGGTCCAGCCCGACTACATGGGCAGCCTCCGCACGCTCCAGCAGATCGTCGACTACTGCACCTCGCGTTCGACAAAGTCCGACGCGCTAATAGTCACGCCAACGCCTTCGCCCGCTCGCATAGTCGATGCCCCGCGCCCCCAGCCGCGCATCGCCGCAAGACCCGTCGAACGCCGAGTCCTCAGCCTCATCGACCTCCCCGCGCTTCACGCTGCACCGCTCAGTCTCGCGCCCGGCTCATCCATCGGAATTACCGACGACGGCACAGACCTATCAAAAACCCTGGCCGCGCGATTGAGCGCAATGGGTTTCGCGGCCTCGCTGATCGACATCCGAAATCCGCCGTCCGCCTTTCCTCATTGCGCCGGCCTCATCATCGTTGCCCCGCGCCGTGCCGGCTCCGATGCCCTCTGGTCCCTCCAAGCCGAGCAATTTCTGAAGTCCGCATTCGCCATCGCCAAGTCCGCCGCAAAGTCATTGCAATCCTCAGTCGCCACCGGCGGCGCACTCTTCGCCACCATCACCCGCATGGACGGCGCGTTCGGCCTCTTTGGTCGCGATCATGAACCCGCCCACGGCGGCCTCGCCGGCCTTGCCAAAACCGCCGCCCACGAGTGGCCCGGCGTGACGTGCAAAGCCATCGACGTGGACGCCGCCTGGCTCGACATCGACGCAATTACCGATTCCTTGCTGCGCGAATTCGCCGCGCCCGGCCCGTTGGAAGTCGCTCTCGGCCTCGACTCGCGCCGCGGCCTCCGACTCGACGCGCTTTCCACGCGAACCGCTCCGCTCGACATCACCGACCGCGACGTGATCCTCATCACCGGCGGCGCACGCGGTGTCACCGCTGAAACCGCCGTCGCCCTCGCCCGCGCCGCCCGCCCGCGCCTGATTCTCCTCGGCCGTTCACCCGCGCCGACGCCCGAGCCATCGTGGCTCGCTCCACTCGAATCCGAATCTGACATCAAGCAGGCCATCCTCACAAACGAATTCGCCGGCCGCGAAAAACCCAAAGCCGCCGACCTTCAAGCCGCCTACATCCGCTACATGGCCAATCGCGAGGTGCAGCGCAACCTCGCCCGCATGACCGACGCCGGCGCACAGGTCCTCTATCGCAGCGTCGACGTTCGCGACATCGTCGCCATCAAGCGCGTGGTTACCGAAGTCTCCGCCGCCCTCGGCCCCGTCACTGGCCTTATTCACGCCGCCGGCGTGCTGGAAGATCGCCTCATTGCCGACAAGACCCCCGAGCAATTCGACCGCGTTTTCGACACGAAGATCGTCGCCCTGCGAAACCTCCTCGCCGCCGTCAACCCCGGCGAATTGCGAAACGTCATCTTCTTCTCTTCCGTCAGCGCCCGTTTCGGCAATCGCGGCCAGTCCGACTACGCTGTCGCCAACGAATCGCTCAACAAGATCGCGCACCGCCTTTCCATCAGCCTTCCCGATTGCCGAGTCCGCTCGTTGAACTGGGGTCCCTGGGATGGCGGAATGGTCGGCCCATCGCTCAAGCGCGAATTCGTGCGACAGGGAATCGATCTCATCCCGCTCGAATCCGGCGCGGCCGCCCTCGTGGAAGAACTCGCCAACACCGGCGAAGGCATCGAAGTCATCCTCGGCGCCGGCTTCCCCGAACCAACCATCGCGCCGCCCGCGCCGGCACCAACAGCCGCGACAATGCACTTCGCTTTCGAGCGTCGACTCGATCTCGCAAGCCACACCTTCCTCCGCTCGCACGTCCTCGGCGGTCGCCCCGTATTGCCGCTCGCGATGAGCATGGAGTGGATGGCCCACGCCGCCATGCACGCCCACCCCGGCCTGCGACTTCAGGGCCTCGATGCCGTGCGCGTCCTCCGAGGCGTGGCCGTCGATGCCGCCGACACAACACTCGCCTTCCACGTCGGCGACCCGCGCCGCAAGGATTCGCAGTTCTTCGTCAACGTCGAAATGCGCGGTCATGACGATCAAGCCCGCGAAGTCGTTTACGCATCGGCCACCGTGATCCTCGGCTCCAGGCCCGCCCCCGCACCGGCCATTCCCTATTCCGACGCCGTCGCCTTGCAAAAATATCCGCGAGATCTCCGCGCCGCCTATTCCGAAATCCTCTTCCACGGCAAAGACCTCCGCGGCATTCAGAAGGTCGACGGCTGGTCCTCCGGCGGAATCGTCGCCCTCGTCGGCACGGCCCCCGCGCCTGCGCAGTGGATGGCCAACCCGCTCCGCAGCGACTGGCTCACCGACCCGCTCGTCATCGATTCCGCATTCCAACTGGCCATCCTCTGGTGCTTCGAGGAACTCGGCATGGTCTCCCTGCCCAGCGCCCTCGGCTCCTATCGCCAGTTCCGCACGTCCTTCCCGCGCGACGGCGTCACCGCCGTGCTGGAAGTCACCGACCACACCCAAAAGAAAATGACCTGCGACGTAACCTTCTTCGATCTCGACGCCGCCGTCGTCGCCCGAATCGAAGGTTACGAATGCACCGCCGATCCGTCCCTCCGCGCCGCCTTCCGCAAGGCCGCCGCGAGCATTTGAGTCAGAGATTGTTTCATGCGAACGCCGATCGCCATCATAGGTATGGGCGGGGTATTCCCCGGCGCGACGACGCTCGACGCCTTCTGGGCCAACCTCGTCGAAGCACGCGATCAGACCCGCGACGTGCCGTCCGGCCGCTGGATCCTCCCGCCGCGTGATGCGCTCGCCGACGGCCCGCTCCCCGACAAGGTCTACTCCCTCCGCGGCTGCTTCGTCGATCCCTTCACGCCGAATCTCTCCGGCCTCGACATCGACGCCGGCCTGCTCGACCAACTCGACCCGCTTTATTCAATCGCATTGCAAGCCGCTCGCTCAGCCATCGACGATGCGAAAATATCCGACACCGTCCGCGCGCGCACCGGCGTCATCCTCGCCGCCATCGCCTTGCCCACCGACGGATCATCGGCAATCACCCGCGCCACGCTTGGCCGCGAACTTCTCACGCGCCTCGCCGATGCCGCGCAACCGCATCGCCGCGCCGCGATTGAATCACTCATTGAAGAAATCCCGCACCCGCTCAACGGCCGAGTCACCGCGCTCCCAGCAGCGATTATCGCGAAGGCATTGCGCCTCGGCCTCGGCAGCTACACCCTCGACGCCGCCTGCGCAAGTTCGCTCTACGCCGTCAAACTCGCCTGCGACGAACTCGCCGAAGGCCGCGCCGACATCATGCTCGCCGGCGGCGTTTCCCGCCCCGAATGCCTCTACACGCAGATGGGATTCACCCAACTCCGCGCCCTCTCGCGCACCGGCCGGTGCTCGCCATTCGATGAATCCTCCGACGGCCTCATCGTCGGTGAAGGCGCAGGCCTCGTCGTCCTCAAGCGCCTCGATGACGCCCTGCGTGACGGCGACCGAATCACCGCTGTCATCCGCGGCATAGGCCTCTCCAACGACATCGGCGGCAGCCTGCTTGCCCCCGACAGCGAGGGCCAGCTTCGCGCCATGCACGATGCCTACGCCCAGGCCGGCTGGTCCCCCGACGCCGTCGATTGCATCGAGTGCCACGGAACCGGCACACCCATCGGCGACGCAATCGAAGTCGCCAGCCTGCGCACCCTCTGGGAACGCGTCGTAGCCCGCACCGGCCAATGCCCCATCGGCTCCGTCAAATCCATGATCGGCCACCTCCTCACCGCCGCCGGCGCGGCAGGGTTGATCAAAACGCTCCTCGCCATGCGTCACGAGACGCTGGCCCCCTCGGCCAACTTCACGCGCCCGGCCCGTGTCATCCCGCTCGAGGGCAGCCCCTTCCGCGTTCAATCCGTGCCTCATCCGTGGCACCGCCGCGATGACCAAACCCCGCGCCGTGCCGCCATCAGCGCCTTCGGATTCGGCGGCATCAACGCGCATGTCCTCATCGAAGAATGGACTGGCCCATCCTCACGGCCCGCGATTGTCGAACACACACCGGCGCACCCGGAACCCGTCGCCATCGTCGGCATGGATGCCCGCTTCGGCTCCATCACGTGCCTGCACGACTTCCAACACGCTATCTTTAACAACCGCACCGCCATCCATCCGCCATCGCCCGACCGCTGGTACGGCTGCGACGCATTCGGTGCCGCACACATGGCACCACAAGCCGCCGCAAGCATCGACGAAATCGAAATCCCCGTCGGCAAGTACCGAATCCCCCCGAACGAACTCCCCGCGGCCCTGCCGCAACAACTCGTCGCCCTCGAATCCGTCGCCGCCGCCCTTGCCGACGCCAATCTCCCGCTTCGCGAGCGCCGCCCGCGCGTCGGTGTCGTCATCGGCATGGCCCTCGATTTCGACACCACCAACTTCCACCTCCGCTGGTGGATCCGCGGCCGCGCCCGCCAGTGGGCCGACGCACTCGAACTCAATCTCACCGACGACGAACTCGCGACCTGGACCGACGAACTTTGCGACGCCGCCGGTCCCGCCCTCGACGCCCCGCGCGTCCTCGGCGCGCTCGGCGGCATGATCGCCAGCCGCATCGCCCGCGAGTGTCAGCTCGGCGGCCCCAGTTTCGCCGTCTCCTGCGAAGAGGCGTCCGGCCTCAAGGCCTTTGAGATCGCCGCCCGCGCTGTCGGGCGCGGCGAACTCGACGCCGCCATCGTCGGCGCGGTGGACATGGCCGCCGACCTTCGCAATGTCGTGTCAACATCGCGGCACGACGGAACGCCTTTCGGCGACGGCGCATGCACCGTCATCCTCAAGCGCCTCGCCAACGCGACGCGCGACGGCGACCGAATCTACGCCGTCTGGGATGGCAATGAGATCGTGCCGGCCGCCGATTTCATCGAATGGTCCGGCCCGACCGACTCCATCGCTTCCGCCATAAGCGCAAACTCCGACCCCGTCGCCCTCTCAACCCTCACCGCAACCATCGGTCGCACCGGCTCCGCGTCCGGCCTCGCCGCCATAGTCAAAGCCGCGCTTTGTCTGCACCACGCCATCCTCCCGCCCACGCCCGACGACGCACTGCCCGACGAAATCCGCTCGCAGCTCGCCGACCGCGCCCACGCCCCGAAGCAAGCCCTCGCCTGGCTTCGCAATCGCGCCGATGGTCCGCGCCGCGCAACCGTTCACGCCGCCACCGCCGACGGCAATCATGCATCAATCGTCCTTCGCGAATCGCCTACCGCCGCGGTTGCGTCGCCCGCCGTCGTCCGACCCGCAGCGCTCTTTGCCATCACCGCCGCAAGCGCCGACGCACTCACGCATCAACTCGCCGCCCTCGACGCCCATCTCGCCGCGCCACACGCCTCGCTGAATGCCGCCGCCCGCGCATGGTTGCACGCGCATCCACTTGATTTCGCCGAACAGTTCTCCGCCGCCCTCGTTGCCACGGATACCGGCGAACTGCGCGAGCGTCTTCGTCAACTCACTGACCATCTGCGGTCGCGCCCCGGCGAATCCGCCGACGCCATCCCCGGCGTGTACTATTCGCCGCAATCAATCGACCAACCCGGCAAACTCGCCTTCGTCTATCCCGGCGCGGGCAACTATTTTGCCGGAATGGGCGCAGACCTCGCCGTCCACTTCCCGCACGTCGTCAGCACCCTCGACGCCGAGTCCGCCCGACTCCGCGATCAACTGCTCCCGCGCTGGTTTGCCCCGCATCGTCTCGACTGGCCCGACGATTGGCGAGAAGACTCCGAAGCCGCCGCCGCGCTGGACATGCGCTGCACCATCTTCGGCCAGGTGTCGTTCGGCGTCCTCGCAACCGACATTCTCCGCTCGCTCGGCGTCTCACCGAACGCCGTCATCGGTTACAGCCTCGGTGAATCCGCCGGCCTCTTTGCCATGCGCGCCTGGCCCGACCGCGACGAAATGCACCGCCGCATGTTCTCGTCGCCGCTCTTCGCCACCGATCTCGCCGGGACGCGCAATTCCCTGCGCAACTCATGGGGCCTGCCCGCCGATGTGCCGCCCGAGTGGCACGTCGTCCTCATTCCGCGCTCGCCCGACGATGTACGCAACGCACTCGCAGCCGCGCCCCGCGCCCGACTCCTCATCGTGAATACCCCGAAAGAGTGCGTCGTCGGCGGCCTGCGTGGCGATGTCGAGCAGGTCGTGGCCAGCCTCCGCTGCCGCGCCATCCCGCTCCCCGGCGTGCCCACCGTCCACTGCGACGCGCTGCAATCCGTCGAAGCCGCCTACCGCGACTTCCACCTGCTTCGCACCACGCCGCCCGCAAATGTTCGTTTTTACAGTTCCACCGCCGCCCGCAGTTATGACGTCACCACCGAATCCGCCGCCGATTCCATTCTCAACCACGCCCGCCACGGCTTCTCATTCCCCGCCGTCATCGAACAAGCCTACGCCGACGGCGTCCGTGTCTTCATTGAAGTCGGCCCGCAGGCCAGTTGCACCCGCATGATCCGCCGCATCCTCGACGGCCGTCCTCACGCCGCCTTCTCGATGTCCGCGCGCGGGGAAAACGAGTACCTCTCCACGCTCAAACTCCTCGGCCGCCTCATCGCCCACCACATCCCGGTCAACCTCGCCGCGCTCTACGCCGACGAACCGCCCGCCGCCGCGAATGCACTGAACGCGAATACCCGCACTATCCGCATCCCCATAGGCCACCAACTCGGCCCGTTAACACTGTCCGATCAACTCGCAGGGTCCGCTGGACCGACCATGTCCACTCAAGACTCAAGACTCAGGACTCAAGTAGTAGGGTCCGCTGTGCGGACCATCGCCAATTCGCAACACGTTGCCCAGCAACCCCCACCTCCCCTTAGTGCCTTATTACCTCAGTGCCTCAGTGCCTCTGACTCCGTTCCCCATTCGCTGTTCCCTGTTCCCTCAGCAAACTCCGCCCACGAAGCCTTCCTCCGCTTCTCGCAAACCGCGACAGAAGGCCTGTCCAGTCTCCTAACCGTCCAATCCGAATTATTAGGTGCGGCATTAAGCGACCCAATGTCCGCGCAATCATTGAAAACTGTTGCGCAGCAACCCCTTCCTCCCCTTAGTGCCTTAGTGCCTCAGTGCCTTAGTGCCTCAACTCCTGTTCCCCGTTCCCTGTTCCCTGTTCCCTCTATTTCTGTTCCCTCTCCTCCCCCCGCCTTCAACCGCGCCGCCTGCCTCGAATTCGCCCGCGGAAAAGTCGCCAACGTCCTCGGCCCCGAGTTCGCCATCATCGACACATATTCCGCCCGCGTGCGCCTGCCCGACGAACCGCTCATGCTCTGCGATCGCATTCTCACCGTCGAAGGCGAGAAAGGCTCGCTCACGCGCGGTCGCCTCGTCACCGAACACGACGTCCTTCCCGGCGCCTGGTATCTCGACGGCGACCGCTGCCCGATCTGCATCACCGTCGAAGCCGGCCAGGCCGACCTCTTCCTCTCCGGCTACCTCGGCATCGACTTCGTTGCAAAGGGCGAGCGCACGTATCGCCTGCTCGATGCCACCGTCCAATTCCATCGCGGCCTGCCGCGCCCCGGGGAGACGATTCGCTACGACATTCGCATCGACCGCTTCGTGCGGCAGGGCGGCACCTATCTCTTCTTCTTCGAGTTCGACGGCACCATCGACAGCTCACCCGTCCTCACCATGCGAAACGGCTGCGCCGGCTTCTTCACGAAACAGGAAATCGAAAACTCGCACGGCATCGTGCAAACCCCCGAAGAACTTGCGGACCAAAAAGGAGCCACCGCGCACGATTTCGCCTGGCCCGTGCTCATAGCCAATACTGCGCCAGTCGATTCGCATTACGACGACGCCCGCCTCACCGCCTTGCGCCAAGGCGACCTCGCTGCCTGCTTCGGCGGCGACTTCGCCCGGCTAGACATCGCAAACCCGCTCCGCCTCCCCGATGGCCGTATGAAGCTCATCGACCGCGTCCTCGAACTCGACGCGCAAGGCGGCCGCTATGGTCTCGGCATGGTCGTCGCCGAGGCCGACATCCATCCCGACGACTGGTTCCTCACCTGCCACTTCGTCGACGACATGGTCATGCCCGGCACGCTGATGTACGAATGCTGCGCCCATGCCCTGCGATTCTTCCTCCTGCGCATGGGCTGGGTCGGCGATGCGGACTCGGTCGCCTACGAACCGATCCCCGGCGTCGCCAGCAGCCTGCGCTGCCGCGGGCCGGTCACGCCGTTGTCAAAGAAGGTCACTTACCAGATTGAAATCAAGGAAGCCGGCTACCGCCCCGAGCCATACGTCCTCGCCGACGCCCTCATGTCCGCCGACGGCCGCCCCATCGTGCAAATGAAAAACATGTCGATGCAGATGACGGGGTTGACGCGGGACACAGTTGAAGCGTTGTGGAACCATGTAGGGTCCGCTGTGCGGACCGCGCCTATTTCGGACCACGTTGCGCAGCAACCTCATCCTCCCCTTCGTGCCTCTGTGCCTCAGTGCCTAAGTGCCTCTGATTCTGTTCCCTGTTCCCCGTCGAAGACCCGCCTGGGCGGGTTCCCCGTTCCCTCTACTCCCCAACCCGCCTTCACTGCGAACCAAATCCTCTCCTTCGCCATCGGCAACCCCTCCGACTGCTTCGGTCCCGCATACCGCGTATTCGACCGCGACCGCCGCATCGCCCGCCTGCCCGGTCCGCCGTATCAATTCCTCGACCGCGTGGCTGCCGTGCGACAACCGCCGTTCGTCCTTGCGGCCGGCGACTGGATGGACGCCGAATACGATGTGCCGCCCGACGCGTGGTACTTTGCCGCGAATCGACAGACCACGATGCCCTTTGCCGTCTTGCTGGAAATCGCCCTGCAACCCTGCGGCTTCCTCGCGGCCTACTGCGGCTCGGCATTGACCAGCAACACCGATCTTTCCTTCCGCAACCTCGGCGGCACGGCCACGCTCCACGAAGAGATCGGTCCCGACTGTGGCACGCTTCGCACGCGTGTCCGCCTCACCAGCGTCTCCAGCGCCGGCGGCATGATCATCGAGAAATTCGACATGCAGGTGCTTCGCGGCGATCGCGTGGTTTACGAAGGCGACACATCCTTCGGCTTCTTCTCTGCCTCAGCACTCGCCCAGCAGATCGGCGTCCGCGACGCCGCGCAGCGCATTTGGAACCCCTCGCCAAATGAAGGCGCAACCGCGAAGCGCTTCACGCTTCCCGACCTTCCACCCCATACGCCCGATGAAGCGCCGGATTATGCGACGCCGCTTTCCGCCGCGCTCCCCGCCCGCGCCTTCCGCATGGTGGACCGCGTCGACTGCCTCCTCCCCGACGGCGGGCCGCACCATCTCGGCTACATCGCCGGCAGCATCGACGTGAATCCCGACGCATGGTTCTTCAAGGCCCACTTCTACCAGGACCCGGTCTGGCCCGGTTCGCTCGGCCTCGAAGCCCTGTTGCAGTTGCTCAAGGCCTACGCCCTCGACCGCTGGCCAGGCCTCGCCGAGTCGCACCGCTTCGAACCCATCGCCGTCGGTATGAAGCATTCGTGGATTTATCGCGGCCAGGTCATCCCCAAAAACAAGAGAGTCGAGGTGACGGCGACGATCACTCGCCGCGAAGACGGCCCCACGCCGATGATCATGGCCAACGGCTTCCTCTCCGTGGACGGTGTTATCATCTACGAGATGACGGACTTTGGATTACGCATCGTCATGGGCTAAAAGCGATTGTCCCAAGGATAGTGGTTTTCTCTTGCGGAGTATCTTTTAGTAATTGGTAATTCGACATTCGTAATTCCACCACACTGCTCCGAGTGCTTACGCCAATGTTGCCGGACTCGACGATGAACATGTGCCTGCCCTTTACAAAGATGCACGGCCTCGGCAACGACTATATCTACGTCGATTGCTTCGCCCAGCCGCTCAACGGCGTTGACCGGCCCGCGCTCTCCCGTGTCATCAGCGACCGTCACCGCGGCATCGGCTCGGACGGTCTCATCTTGATCTGCCCGCCGGATCAAGGCGTGTCGGCCGACTGCCGCATGGAAATGTACAACGCCGACGGCTCGCGCGGCGAGATGTGCGGCAACGGGATTCGCTGCGTCGCCAAATACATTCTCGATCACAACGTCGTCCGCCCCGCATCGCCGACCGCCAATGAGGCAACCGTCCGCATCCAAACCGACCGCGGTGTCCTCGAACTGACGGCCTACCGGCGCAATGGCCGGGTGGACTGCGTCCGCGTCAACATGGGTCCGCCGATCCTGACACCGAAGGAAATCCCCGTCGCGGTCGATGGCGCACAATGCGTGAGAGCGCCGCTAAAGATTGGCAACGAAACGCTCACCATGACCTGCGTCTCCATGGGCAACCCCCATGCCGTCTTCTTCATCGACGACTTCGCAAGGATCAATCTCCGCGAACTCGGCCCGGCCGTCGAACACCACCCGCTCTTTCCAAATCGCGTCAACGCCCACTTCGTCACCGTCCAATCGCCCACCGAGGCGACGATGAAGACATGGGAGCGCGGCAGCGGACCCACCCAGGCCTGCGGCACCGGCGCCTGCGCGGTCCTCGTTGCCGGCGTGCTCGAAGATCGTCTTAGTCGCTCCGCACTCATCCACCTCCCCGGCGGCGACCTACAAATCGAATGGCCCGACGATGAAGTGAAGCGTGCCGTAAACAAAGTGGAGCGGGCCTCCGTGCCCGCTATCCCAGACACCGTGCCCAATTCCCCCGTCTTCATGACCGGCCCTGCCGAAGAGGTCTTCTCCGGAGAATGGCGGTTGACCCGTGACGACTAAACCCATTCACCGCGTCGGCATCGGCACCGACCTCCACCGTCTCACCCCCGGCCGCAAGCTCATCCTCGGCGGCGTCGAAATCCCGCACGAACTCGGCCTCCTAGGCCACAGCGACGCCGACGTGGTGCTGCACGCCGTCACCGACGCCATCCTCGGCGCGGCGGCGCTGCCCGACATCGGCGAACTCTTCCCCGACACCGACCCTCGCTATAAAGACGCCGACAGTCGCAAGCTCTTGACCCACGCCGTCGACAAAGCCCGCTCCGCCGGCTGGGTCGTCGTCAACGCCGACATCGTCATTCACGCCCAACAACCCAAGCTCTCGGCCCACAAACCCGCCATCGCACAGTGCATCGCCGACCTCCTCGGCGTCCCTGTCGACTGCGTCGGCGTAAAGGCCAAGACCAACGAAGGCCTCGACGCCGTCGGCCGCGGCGAGGCCATCGCCTGCACCGCAATCGTCAGCCTCACCGCGAAGTAATCAGTTGCATCAACGTGCCGCGCCCCCAATCCGAGCACCAGGCGCAAGCCTGGTGGCATGTCGAATCAACGCCGAGAACGCCAACACCCATGTAGCTGGCAGGCTCGCCCGCCGTTGCCCAATCGAGTCGTGGAAGTCCCAGTCCGCCCGCATTGAGTTTTCTCCCGTTTCCGCCAAAATACCCCCCGCAGGGATGCGACCGGCGACACTCGCCCGATCCTCATCCACCCGCAGACAAAAGCTTGCCGCAGGAATTCGTATGTCGCTCCGCATCTACAACACCCTCACCGGCGAAAAGGAAATCTTCGAACCGATAGTCCCCGGCAAAGTCGGCATCTATCTCTGCGGGCCGACGGTCTACAAACCCGCCCACCTCGGCCACGCCGTCGGCCCGATCATCTTCGACGCCATCAAGCGCTACCTGACCTTCAAAGGCTATAGAGTCACGTGGGTCGTCAACGTCACCGACGTCGAAGACAAACTCATGGCCGAAGCTGCCCGCCTCGGCACCAGCGTCCCCAAGCTCGCCCGCGAACTGGAGCAGAAGTACGTCGAATCCATGCACGCCCTCGGCGTCCGCACCATCGACCACATGCCCCGCGCCAGCGAGCACATTCCGGAGATCATCACCCAGATTCAGCAACTCATCGCCAAGGGCCACGCCTACGCCGTCGAAGGCGATGTCTACTTCGACGTCACGCGCGACAGTGACTACGGCAAGCTGTCCAACCGCAAGCCCGAGGAACAATTCGCCGGCACACGCGAAGGCCTCGTTCAGGGCAACAAACGAAACCCCGGCGACTTCGCGGTCTGGAAGGCCGCCAAGCCCGAAGAACCCGACGACGTGAAATACGATTCTCCCTGGGGCAAGGGACGCCCCGGCTGGCACATCGAATGCTCCGCCATGTCGATGAAGCTCCTCGGCGAAACCTTCGATATCCACGGCGGCGGCCTCGACCTGAAGTTCCCGCATCACGAAAACGAAATCGGCCAGGCCGAATGCGCCACCGGCAAACCCTTTTGCAAGATCTGGATGCACCACGGCCTCACCCGCTTCAACACCAAGAAGATTTCCAAGAGCGATCCCGAATTTGAAAAGGTGATGTCGTCGCTGCAGCTTTCCAATTTGCTCAAGGCCCATCCGCCCGAGCTGCTCCGCTTCCTCATCGTCCAGTCGCACTATCGCTCGCCCATCGACTTCTCCGACGACGCGCTCCAGGCCGCCAAGACCGGCATCAGCACCTTCTACCGCCTGTTCGAGCGCCTCGAGCGCACCACCGGTGCCGATCCCTACACCGCCACCGACGGCGTCGAAAAACTTTCCGATCAACCAACCAACCCCGCGATCGCCGCCGTTCGCGATTCCATCCTCAATAGCCGCCTCCGTTTCCTCGAAGCCATGGACGACGACTTCAACACCGCCGGCGCGATCGGCGTCCTCTTCGATATCGCCGGCCAGATCAACAAATTCCTCGACGCCGCCCGCCTCGAAACGAAGCCTGACGAGCCCGCCCGCATCACCGCACAGGCCGCCGGCGCATCGCTGATCACCCTCGGCCGTCTGCTCGGTCTCTTCCTCGAGAAACAGGCCAAGCCCGCCCTCGCCGACGACGGCCGCACCGGCAAACTCGTCGAACTGCTCATCGACGTCCGCAAGATGGCCCGAACGGCGAAACAGTTCGCCATCTCCGACCACATCCGCGATAATCTTGGCACGATCGGAATCGTGCTCGAAGACAGCCAGGACGGCACTCGATGGCGCGTGGAATAATCCAATCCGCCCCTCGCCTCCCGCGACTCATCCTCGGAATCGACCCGGGGCTGGATCGCACGGGTTACGCCGTCATCGCCTTTCCCGCCGTTCGCGTCCTTGATGCCGGCGTCATCCGCACAAATCCAAAGCTCCCTCTCCCGCGCCGCCTCGTCGAACTCGCCACCGGCCTCGATGAAGTTCTCGCCGACCACGCCATCGACCTCATGGCCGTCGAAGACCTCTTCGCCCATTACAAACACCCGCGCACCGCCATCCTCATGGGCCACGCCCGCGGCGTCGCCATCCTCGCCGCCGCCCGCCGCAACGTGGACGTGCTGAACATTCTCCCAACGCGCGTCAAGAAGATGCTCACTGGCAACGGCCACGCCACGAAACCGCAGATGCAGCGCACCATCGCCTCCACCTTGCGCCTCGGCAAAATCCCCGAGCCGCCCGACGTCGCCGACGCCCTCGCCATCGCCTGGTGCGCCTCCATGCTCCACAAGGCCGGCATTGATCAGAGCCGCGCCCAATTTCAAAGCCGCTCCAAAAACCCGAGTCGCGCCAAAAATCCGAGCCGCGCCAAAAATCCGAGCCGCGCCAAAAATCCGAGCCGCGCCAAAAATCCGAGCCGCGCCCGTAAGGAAGCGGGTTCGCTCGGCACCATGGCATCCGCGCGTCGCGCGCGCCTCAAGCCTCAAGTCCTCAAGCCTCGCATCGCGGAGGCCGTCGCATGATCGTCCGAATGCGCGGCACTATCGCCGATCTCTCCGACGAATCCGTCATCGTCGAGCGCGACGGTCTCGCCTACGAAATCCTCGTGCCGTCCTATTCCATCGCCGATCTCGCCGCCTCGCGAAACAGCGACGTCACCTTCCACACCCTCGAGTATTACGAGGGCAGCGCCGCCGGCGGCAACCTCACCCCGCGCCTCGTCGGCTTCCTCCAACCCGAGGATCGCGCTTTCTTCAAACTCTTCCTCACCGTCAAAGGCGTCGGCGTGCGCAAGGCCCTGCGCGCCCTCGCCGCGCCCGCCGCCCGCATTGCCGCTGACATCGAAGCAGCCGATGCCGTCGCGCTGGCACGACTCCCCGGCATCGGCCGTCGCATGGCCGAGCAGATCATTGCCGAGCTGAAGGGCAAGGTCGCCGACCTCGCCCTCGCCCGCACCGATGTACCGCCCGCCGCGCGGTCCGCCTTCTCGACCGAGCAGCGCGATGCCATTGAAATCCTCATCGCCTGGGGTGACGGTCGCAGCGACGCCGAGCGCTGGATCGCCCGCGCCGCCCAGTTGCACTCCGACATTCGCACCGCCGAAGCCTGGGTCAAGGCGGCCTATCGCGTGAAAGGTGGGGCCGATTGATGCCACGAGAACGAGTCATCAGCGGCGACGTCTCCACCGAACGCGAGGAACAGATGAACTGGGCCTTGCGCCCGCGCAAGCTCACCGAGTGCATCGGCCAGCGTCAGGTCATCGAGCAATTGCGCATCGCCCTCGACGCCGCAAAGAAGCGCAAGGAACCGCTGGAGCATGTCCTGCTCGACGGCCCGCCGGGCTTGGGCAAGACGACGCTCGCCCACGTCATCGCCGAGGAAATGGGCGTCGCCGACCGCATCCGCGTCACCAGCGGGCCTGCCATCGTGAAGCAGGGCGACCTCATGAGCACCCTTACCAACCTCGAAGAAGGCGACGTGCTCTTCATCGACGAGATTCATCGCCTCAACAAGGTCGTCGAAGAGTTCCTCTACCCCGCGATGGAGGACTACCGCGTCGACTTCACCATCGAGGGCGGCCTCGGTGGGCGCACCGTTAATTTTCAGTTGAAGCGTTTCACGCTCATCGGCGCGACCACCCGTGCCGGAATGCTCACCGCCGCGATCCGCGACCGCTTCGGTCTGCGCTATCACCTCGATTTCTACGAGACCGACGACTTGCTCGAAATCCTCCGCCGCTCCGCCGGCAAGCTCGAAGTGCAGGCCGATGTCGAAGCCCTGCGCATGGTCGCCGAGCGTTCCCGCGGTACGCCCCGCGTCGCCAACCGTCTGCTCCGCCGCGTTCGCGACTATGCCCAGGTCCGCGCCGACGGCCGACTCACCATCGCCGTCGTCGAAAAGGCCCTCGGCATCGAGGAGATCGACGGTGTTGGCATGGACAAACTCGACCGCGCGTTTCTCACGGCCCTCATCAAGACCTACAACGGCGGCCCGGCCGGCATCGACGCCCTCGCCGCCACGATGGGCGAGGAGCGCGACACGTTGGAAGATGTCGTCGAACCGTTCCTGCTGCAAAAGGGCTTCGTCACTCGCACGCGCCAAGGCCGCTGCGCGACCGTGAAGGCCTACGGACACCTCGGTCTTACGCCGCCCGTGCGCGACACAACCGCAGCACAGGGATTGTTCGACACGCAATAGCGCAGGGACTGTTCGACTCGCAATAGTGCTGGGATTGCTCGACTCGCAATAGTGCTGGGATTGTTCGACACCCAATAGCCCCGAAGGGGCGATAGCCAATAGCCGAGGGCGTAAGCCCTCGGTTGCACGGAAGAAAAAACCAAAGCCCCGAAGGGGCGAAGGACCGTAGCCACGGGCGCGAGTCGAAGAGTCGCCTAGGAGACCCCGTGGAAAGAAATCGCGCGAGCAACAAAGCCCCGATAGGGGCGACGGAGCGTGTCGAGAGAGAAACATGCCTCTGCATATTCGAGCCCCGAAGGGGCGATAGCCAATAGCCGAGGGCGTAAGCCCTCGGTTGCACGGAAGAGAAAAAACCAAAGCCCTGTAGGGGCGAAAGAGCTGAGCCCCCGGCAGCAGCCCCAGGTGAAATCAAGACACTCATCGGAGTACCCAATGCCAACCAACTTCACCCGCCGCGACCTGATCAAATCCACACTCGCCGGTGCCGCCCTCGCCGCCCTCGCCGGCTGCGAAGATACTGTCACCATCTCTCAATCCGCCTCCTCGACCACTGGCGGCGCAGCTGCCTCCGGGCCGGCGCGACCGTTCCGCTTCGTCCACCTCACCGACATCCACGTGCAACACGAGCGCGATGGCGACAAGGGTTTCGCCGCCGCCCTCCGCGCCGTGGAAGGCCTCCGCCCCAAGCCCGACTTCATCCTCACCGGCGGCGACCTCGTCTTTGATGTCCTCGAAATCGGCGCCGATCGCTCGCGCATGCTCTTCGAGCTGTACAAAAAGATCATCGCCGACAACACCTCGCTCCCCGTCTACAACACCCTCGGCAACCACGACGTCTTCGGCTGGCACGAGAAAAGCGGCGCGACGCCCGCCACGGCCGGCTACGGCAAGGCCATGGCCATGGAATACCTCGCCTGGTCGCAGACCTATCACCGCTTCGACCACAAGGGCTGGCGATTCTTCTGCCTCGACAACATCCAGCCCGGCGACCGCACCAGCAAGTATCCCTATCAGGGCTTCATCGACGGCCCGCAGTTGGAGTGGCTCAAAGCCGAGCTGGCCGCGACCGACCCCAAGATGCCCATCGTCTTCTGCGAACACATCCCCATGGTCACCGTGACGAATTACGACGACCAGGCCCTGATCCAGGACAAGGAGTGGCGGATCAGCAACGCCTTCGTCTGCGGCGATGCCCCGACGCGACTCAAGTTGTATGAAGGCAAGAATGTCCGCCTCTGCCTCTCCGGCCACATCCACCAGCGCGATCGCATCGAATTCGCCGGCCCGACCTTCATCAACGACGGCGCGGTCTGCGGCGGCTGGTGGCGCGGGCCGAACCACGGCACCCAGGAAGGCTTCGGCATCATCGACTGCCACGCCGACGGCACCTTCACCCACCAATACCACGACTACGGCTGGGAACCCACGCCCGAGGCGAAGGGAAAGAAGAAGGCGTAGCGCTTCACAACGATGAATGTCCAAAAGCCCACGGATAGCAATCCGTGGGTACTCCCGCTGGTGCGAGTCGCAGAGTCGCCTGGCAGACAATCCCTTCTCGCACCCACACCGTCGGGAATCCGTTCCCGTGCTGTCTTCGAACCGCCACGGGCGCGAGTCGAAGAGTCGCCTGGGAGACCCCGTGGAAGCAGTGCGCGCAAATCACGAAGCCCCGGCAGGGGCGACGGAATGTAGCCGCAGCCTGCCCGCCACGGCGGGAGTGAACCGCAGTCCGCCCCAACGGTGAGGTAATCGACCACGCCCAGAGGGCGTGGCTTTAGGTAGCCCCCTTGAAGGGGGCATGCACACAGGGAAGGCCCCGTTGGGGCCGTTGTCAACGTTTACTTGAGGTCCAAGTCGCCTTGGCTACTTTCAAGCTGTTCCTGTTCTCGAATGTACTTGCGAATCTGCTCTTCGTTCAAGCCCACCGTGCTCACGCAGTAACCGGTGGACCAGAAGTGCAGGCCGGTCATCCGACGGTGCCCCATCAACTCGCGATGGATTCGCACCGCACTCTTGCCTTTCAGAAATCCCAGCGTGTTCGATACGCTGTACTTCGGCGGAATGCTCACACACAGGTGGATGTGATCCGGCATGCAGTGCCCCTCGATCAACTCCACCTCGCGCTGCCGGCACAAGTCCCGCAAAATCGGACCTATCCGCCGACGCATCTCCCCGTAGAATACCTTCTGCCGGTACTTCGGCACGATCACTACGTGGTACTTGCAGTCCCACCGCACGTGGGACAAACTCTGCCAGTCATGCATATGGTTCTCCTTCCTGCCCACGGGGCCTTCCCGGAGGGAGAACCTACACACGCTCAATACACAACGGAACGGTCCGAACCTCTTCGGGTCCTCGGCCAGAGGCCGAGGTTTTAGGAAAGCAATAAAGCGCAACCCGTGTAGCCAATTCCCTCTACGCTAAAGCCCCAACGGGGCAAGGGAATCAAGCCCAGGGTTAAGCGAAGCGCTACCCTGGGTTCGCATCGCAACCGGAATAATTCCGCCCTGAAAGAGCGGAGGACTCGTGGGTTCGCAGGAGTACGTCGTCCTCGATCGACCGAGTGCGGCGCTCACGATCGGCATCGAACGATCGAATTGGCCGTATACCGACTCATGCCGGTGCCATAGGCGCAGCGATCGACTACGGCTCGCTCTTGCCCTTGCGAATCTTCGCGGCGCGCTCCTTTAGCTTGTCGGCCTCAGCCTGCCGCTTTGTTTCCTCAAGCAGGACAGCGTAGTTTTCGAGCGTGCTCGCCACGTCGGGATGATCGGGGCCGAGGGCCTTCTCCCGAATCGCCAGCGACCGCTTGTACAGCGGCTCCGCCTTGGTGTAATCGCCCTGAGTGTTGTACAGCCCCGCCAGATTGTTCAGGCTGGTTGCCACGTCGGGATGATCGGGGCCGAGGGCCTTCTCATAAATCGCCAGCGACCGCTTGTGCAGCGGCTCGGCCTTGGTGTATTCGCCCTGCGTTTTGTACAGCCCCGCCAGATTGTTCAGGGTGCTCGCCACGTCGGGATGATCGGGACCGAAGGCCTTCTCATAAATCGCTAGCGACCGCTTGTACAGCGGCTCCGCCTTGGCGTAATCGCCTTGCTCGTCGTACAGCAACGCCAGATTGTTCAGGCTGGTCGCCACGTTAGGATGATCGTGGCCGAGCGCCTTCTCCCAAATCGCCATCGACCGCTTGTATAGCGGCTCCGCCTTGGCGTAATCGCCTTGCGTGCGGTACGTCTCCGCCAGATTGTTCAGGCTCATCGCCACGTCTTGATGATCGGGACCGAAGGCCTTCTCAAAAATCGCCAGCGACCGTTTGTACAGCGGCTCTGCCTTGGCGTAATCGCCTTGCGTGTTGTACAGCATCGCCAGATTGTTCAAGCTAGTACCCACACTGGGATGATCGGGACCGAGGGCCTTCTCCCAAATCGCCAGCGACCGCTTGTACAGCGGCTCCGCCTTGGCGTAATCGCCTTGTGTGCGGTACAGCTCCGCCAGATTGTTCAGGCTGGCTGCCACGTTGGGATGGTCAGGACCGAGGGCCTTTTCACTGATTGCCAGCGACCGCTTGTACAGCGGTTCCGCCTTGGCGTAATCGCCTTGTGTGCGGTACAGCTCTGCCTGATTGTTCAGGCTGGTCGCAACGTTTGGATGGTCAGGACCGAGGGCCTTCTCCCAAATCACCAGTGACCGCTTGTACAGCGGCTCCGCCTTGGCGTAATCACCTTGCATGCGGTACAGCTCCGCCAGATTGTTCAGGTTGGTCGCAACGCTGGGATGATCACGACCGTGAGCCTTTTCCTTAATCGCCAGCGACCGCTTGTACAACGGTTCCGCATTGGCGTAATCGCCTTGCGTGTAATACAGCTCTGCTAAATTGTTCAGACTGATTGCCAAGCGCGGATCGGTCAGGCCGAACTTCTCCGCTTCCTCGAGGGCGAGCGTGTAGAGCTTGAGCGCCTTGGCATACTGGCCGTGATCCTTTGCCTGCTTGCCATCCGCGATATATCCATCCCACAATGTTGCTTGTGCAAGGCACGGAGCAGCGGGGGTCGTACAAAGCAGGGCCAAAACTGCAAGCGGATAAATAGTGCAAGGTTTCAAATTCGGCCTCCATTGATCAATTCAATTCTACCTCAGTTCGATCAGAGGTTGAAGGACAGGGCATTCTCAACCCGCCAAATCAACCCAATCACCCACCACCCCCAATCCCCCCGCCCCCGATCAATGATTCGCCGTTGCGTAGCAACCCCTTCCTGTTTCGCCATTCGCTATTCGACATTCTTCATTCCATTCGCCCCAACCCCTTGCCTCCAAACGAATTACAAACAATTCACAACCGCGCTGAAACGCTGAGCATCTATGAAGCGATGCGAGTCAAGGTGGACGTTCCGGGTTTGTGGGGAAGCATCTTCCGAACAGTCCCGTCGCCGTCGGCATCGGTCGAATCTGCCCATCTCAGCCGCTGCCGCTGCGGGGGTGCTTCCGCACAG
>JACRIM010000012.1 GCA_016235815.1 Planctomycetota bacterium | reverse complement strand
GTGATGCGCACGGCCCACCAACAGGGCCGCGACGTGCTCGCCACCATCAAAATACTGATACGCGGCACTTGGTCAGGAAAAATGCCGTTCATCCTGACCCCTGCTAACGTCAAGACCCGCGCAAGACGGTAAACAGTTACATCGCATCGTCACCATGCCGCCCCCTTCCTCCGGCGGCATCGCCCTCGCCCAGATGCTCACCATGTTTGAGCAGTTCAAAAAGCCGCTATGGGGCTCGACCGCACATCTTCACCTCGTCGCCGAAATCGAGAAACGCGTCTTCGCCGATCGCAGCGTCTACGGCGGCGATCCCGATTTCATCGACGTGCCGGTAAAGGAACTCGTCGATCCGGCCTATTGCAAACGCCGCGCCGCTGAGGTGAATCAGACCGCTCGCACCGATCCATCGACGATCCAAGCGGGCACGTTTGCCGTTGCGCCGCCGACTGTCCAAAAACCCCGACACGAGACCAACCACACCACGCACTTTTCCATCGTCGACAAGCACGGCATGGCGGTGTCGAACACGACCACGCTCAACGATGCCTACGGCTCCGGCATTGTCGTCACCGGCGCGGGCTTCCTGCTCAACAATGAAATGGACGACTTCTCCGCCAAGCCAGGCGCTCGCAACATGTACGGCGTCACCGGCGGCGAGGCCAACAGCATCGCCCCCGGCAAACGGATGCTCTCCTCCATGTCGCCGACGTTTGTCTTCAAGCCCGACGGCCGGTTGTGGCTCATCCTCGGCACGCCCGGTGGACCGACGATCTTCACGTCAGTCTTTCAAGTGATCACCAATAAGATCGACTACGGCATGTCCATCGGTGAGGCTGTCAACGCCCCACGGTTCCACCATCAATGGCCGCCATCGGATGATGGTGACTCGATTCGCGTGGATCAAGCCGACGGGCAGCGTTTCGATGCATCGACGCTGAAGGCTTTGGAATCGCTCGGATACACCCTCAAAAAGTCCGACGGAATCGGCGACGTCCAAGCCATTGAAATCGACGGCCGCCGCGCCATCGGCGCGCCCGACCGCCGCAACATCGGCCGCGCCGAGCGCGAGTAATCACGCGCCGCATCCGTATAATGCAGCGCGTGACTCCGACGCCCGACACGACGATTCCCACCGCACGCTCCAAGTCCGAGTCTCCGCTTCTCGCCGTCGCCGTAATCCTTTTCGCCACGCTCGCTGCCTATTCACCATTGAGGCACGCCGGATATATCTGGGACGACGACGACTATCTCACCAAGAACACGCTCGTCCAAACCACGGGCGGCCTGTCGCGCATCTGGATCGAACCCGCCGCCAGCCCGCAGTACTACCCGCTGGTCTTTACCACCTTCTGGCTCGAACACAAACTCTGGGGCCTGCACCCGCTTGGTTACCACGTGGTCAACGTCTTGCTCCACGCGTTGAACGCAGTCCTCGTTTGGCGACTACTGACGTGGCTCCGCGTGCCCGCCGCCCTGTGGGCCGCGCTCGTCTTCGCGCTCCATCCGGTGAATGTCGAATCCGTCGCGTGGATCACGGAACGAAAGAACGTCCTCTCGGCATTTTTCTATTTGCTATCGTTGCATGCACTTCTCACGCACTTGTTGCGTGACCACGAGAAGCCTCGATCGCCAAACGCTTACATCCTCGCACTGGTCACATTCGCCTGCGCCCTGTTAAGCAAAAGCGTCACCGCCTCGCTCCCCGCCGCGGCGCTTGTCATCGTCTGGTGGAAGCGCGGCCGAATTTCGCGCGACGTCGTCCGGGCAACAGTTCCATTCTTCGCGATCGGCCTCGCCGCCGCATTGCACACCGCCTGGCTGGAAAAACACCACGTCGGCGCGGAAAACGTCGACTGGGGCCTCTCACCAATCACGCACCTGATCCTCGCCGGGCGAATCCTCTGGTTCTATTTTCACCATCTCCTCTGGCCCGCCGAGCAGATTTTCTTCTATCCCAAGTGGTCGCTCAGCGCCGCGGATGTCGCGTCGTACATCTTCCCACTCGGCGTGATCGCGCTTGCGGCGGTCCTTTACTCACGTCGCCACCGCATCGGCCGCGCCCCTGCCGCCGCGATGATGCTCTTTTGCGGAACGCTTGTGCCGGTGCTCGGGTTCGCCAAGGTGTACCCGATGCTTTTCTCCTTTGTCGCCGATCACTTCGTCTATCTGGCCGGCATCGCGCTTTTCGCTGCGACGACCGCGCTTATTCATCGCGCCCTCCATGCTTTCCTATTGCCACGCGTCATCCTCGCCACTGCAACGTGTACGATCCTCGGCGTCCTGACCTGGAACCGCTGCGGCGCCTACCGCGATGAAGAAACACTCTGGCGCGACACGATCAAACGCAACGACCAGGCCTTTGCCGCGTTCCTGAATCTCGGAATGCTGGTGCACGATCGAGGCCAGACCGATGAGGCCGTCATGCTGTTGCGTCGTGCCATCGAGATTCGCCCCAATTACGAAATCGCCCTCGACAACCTCGGGATGATGTTGCTCAAGGAAAACCGCACCGACGAGGCATTCGACCTCTTCCGCCGCGCGACGGAGGCCAACCCCTACTACGCATCGGCCCAGCGAAACTACGGTCGAATGCTCTGCGAGCGCGGCCAACTCGACGAGGGAATCCGCCACATTGAGGCCGCGATTCTCATCCGCCCCCACGCATTTGAATCCTACGAGGACCTTGCCAACGCCCAGTTCCGTCTTGGCCGAATCGCCGACGCCATTTCGAACTACCGCAGGGTGCTTGAGCGAAACCCCGACTACCCGCTCGGTGCGTGCAACCTTGCGTCGGCGTTAACCGCGATTGGACAGTTCGACGACGCGGTGAAATTGCTCGACGCCGCCATTCAGCGCGCCCCGGATTCCGCCCAAACCCATTACACACTTGGAACGATTCGCATGGCCCAGAACCGCGCGCCGGATGCCATCGCCGCATTTCGCGCCGCGTTGAAGCACCAGCCGAATTTCCCGCCGGCCCACACCAATCTCGCCGTCGCACTCGAACAATCCGGCCAACGCGACGAAGCACTCGCCCATTTCCGCGCCGCCGCATCACAGTCCCCCGACGATGCCGACGCTCATTTCAACCTCGCCCGCGCGCTCGAATCCCGCGGCCTACGCGATGAGGCGATGAAGGAATATCGGGAGGTGCTGCGAATCAACCCTGACGAACAGGAGGCGCGAAAGGCGCTGGGCGGCGGGTGATCTCACGGAAACAATACAGTAGGTATTTTACGACCTACACAAAGCTCTGAAGTATGATCTACTCAATGCGGAAGCCAATGAAAGCAAAAGCCATTCGAAAACGAAGATCGTACGCTGGCTCACTTCGCAAACAGGCAGAGGCAAGGCTTGCTCACCTGCCGCTTGATCGACTGCGACTCGCCGCCGAGTTTCTTAGGCATCTGAATGAGTATGCGGACCCCGACATCGTCGAGGAACTGACGAAGGCCGCAAGGCTCCGTCGCGCGCTCAATCGCGCGGAAAAGCAGATCGCCGCTGGACGCGTGCACGACTGGCGCAAGGTCCGCAATTGATTATTGTGATCGAACGTCCCTGCTACTCAGGCCGGGCTTAAGCCGGCCCGCTTTTGCCACCAACTTCAGTTGGTGGAAATTGGCCAAACCGCTTCCCCCAATAGCCGGCTTCAGCCGGGCTTCGCACGCTCCCACACACGCACCGTGATTCGCCATCGCGGATGCTTGAATCGCGGATCGATGCGGTCTTTCCACTCGGCGTCAGGATCAAGTAGATTGTTTTCATCTGCTACCAGTCGATATGAATGGTCCAGCCCCATTCGAACAGCATCCCATTCGCGGGACTCCGAATAGCCGGTTGTCTCAATCGTAACGACACGTCGAGGCTTACTTGTCTCGATGAGACTTAGTTCTGGATAATGCAGTCCGTCGTGGTGTTTGCTTGCGCTTGTGTCCCATGTTCTCATTGCAAGCCACTCACCCGCAAAGACATAGCGAAGCGATTGAGTGCTAGTGAATTCTCGAAGGGTTGCACGATCTTCATCAGTCTTGACACGTAGCGCGATCTTCACCGGTGATGCACATAACGCGCCTCGATAATAGTGAACCGAAGGATGGCTTGCGATCCAAAGCGCCCCGTCGGGTGGTCCCCATTCGCGCATGCACCGTCGCACTACTTGCTCAATCGGATCCAACCACCGCAAACTCGACCAATTCTTCTCCATCACCAGATTCGCGCCGCAGCCCAACCACGCCAAAACCAGGGTCGTGCAAGCAGCCAGCCGAATCGTCCCTGTGGCACCGGTTTCCAACCGGTGTTCTGTGACACAGGTTTCCAACCTGTGCGAGCCACTCTCCCGGCACAACACTGCCGCGACCAGCAAACACGCCACGCCGCTGAACGTCATGACATACTTGTCAATCATCGTTCGCGACACCGCCCCTGCGATGAAGCACCCGATCACAATTACCCCGACCGGCCACACCCGCGATCGCTTCTGCCACGCCCGCGCGACAAACAACACCCCAAACACCGCCATCGGCCCCCAGACCCACCACGCCCTCGGCGACGCAAGGTTCCCCGCGCACAGCGCCATCATCGTCCGCCCCGCCGTCGCCGCCATCGACATCGCCCCGCCATCAAACTGCGGGAACGCCGTCACCTGCCTCCAATACGGCGGCCACCATGGCGCAAACAGCGCCGCGGCGATAACCCCCGCGCCGAGCCAGCGCATCCGGCACGAGTGCCTCGCGATTGACACAATCCAGATCAGCCCGACGACGACCGGGCCGAAGTAATTCGTGTAACACACTCCCGCCGCCGCCAGCGCCCAGAAGAACACCAACCGTCGCTCACGTCGATGCAATGCCGGCGTCGTTGCCTGCACATCTGCCAGCGCTTTTGTCGTGCAAAGCAGCAGCGCCACCATGAAAAACATCGTGCTGTACCACCGCGCCGCGAACCCGAAGAACAAGTGTGCCGGATGCACGGCGCACAGCAGCATCGTCAGCCGCCCCACGCGTTCATCGAACCACGCCCGCCCCGCCGCTCGCATCGCCATCAGCCCGGCGAGAAACACCACGATGGACAACGCCCGCAACCCCAGCGGCCCGACGCCCACGACGCGCACGCTCAGATTCTGCAACATGTAATAAAGCGGCGGATCCGGCTCCACGCCGTCCCACAAGGCCCGCAGCATTTCCCCCATCGGCAGGACGTACCGCTGGCAACTGAATGCCTCGTCATCGAAGACGGTGTAATACCCCGCCGCCCAGATCATCCACGCGGCGATGGCAATGAGAATGAGAATGGTCCCGCGGTCGAAATGGCGCGATGAGATGTTGGTTTGCGTCGGATGAGTCAATCGTGTGTCAGCTAATTGGAGTAATCGGAAGCCGCCGAGTACGGATACGAGTATCCTCGAACACGACGACCGCTCCCGCTTCGAGGTCGGTTCGGACTGTCTCCAGATTGGATAGAAGCATGCTCAACAGTACGTCCGTTGACTTTCGCTGGCAGCGAAACAGTATCACGGACGGTTGTGACGTTTGCCGCTGCGCAAAGATTGTGCCAAAGTCCGTATCCTGTGCGATCACGACACGTCCATCGGCCGCTGCGCGATCGAAGATAATCAAGTCATCCGCCGACGCCAGACCAAAATCGCGGACGTGGACGGCGTCATGGGCCGCTTCGTTTAAGCGTTCGGCCAGCCGAGGCGACAGGCTGTTATCCACGAGAAATTTCATCAGGCAACCCGAAGCGGAAGCTGACGTTCACGAACCGCTTCCGCGGCATAGGCAAGGGCCTGTCGAATGTCATCCGGCTCCAGATCGGGATAATCCTGAAGAATTTCCGTGTCTGTTTTTTTCTCGGCTACAAGTCCGACGATCGTCGCCACCGGGATGCGAAGCCGCCGAATGCAGGGCGCTCCGCCCATTTGAGATGCATCAATTGTAATTCGATCAAACTGTGCCATCGTTCAAACTCCGCATGCGAGCAACGCACTAATTCTACCCGGTTCTCACCCAAACTTCACGCGAATACGCATCTTCCGCCTAAATCAAGGTGTCGGTCCGTTGGCGTCAGTATAGTTCGGCATTGAAACGACACGCCGTCCCACGAGGCCCGCAACATCTCCCTCATCGGCAGAACATACCGCTGGCAACTGAACGCCTCGTCATCGAAGACGGTGTAATACCCCGCCGCCCAGATCATCCACGCGGCGATGGGGAGCAGAATGCCGAGGGTCCAGCGGTCGAAAAAGCGCGAGGAGTTGCCGTGGTTTACAAACCGATCAATCTGAAATTTACCGGTTATGCGAGTCATGAGGGAAACAGTCTATTCCAACGAATACCAGGTCGAGCGTCCTTTTCCGCCTCGTTTCAGGTGGCGGGAGTTGGTCAAATCGGTGAGGCGCTTTTTGATCGTGGCACGCGGCGCCTTGGTAACGCGGATGATGTCGGCAATACTGATTTGACCATGTTCGGCGGCAAGATCGAGAATGTCGATGGCCAGTTCCGGCAGAGTGGTGCGCATGATCTTCTCTCGCTCCACCTTCGCCTC
Source organism: Planctomycetota bacterium (assembly GCA_016235815.1). GTDB lineage: Bacteria > Planctomycetota > Phycisphaerae > UBA1845 > UTPLA1 > JACRIM01. The sequence goes on along the minus strand of JACRIM010000012.1, from coordinate 21,768 downwards.
CAATTTGCTCTTTTGTTTCTGAAGCGAATGAAGAAAAAACGACAGCCACGGCGACCAGTTCGGGGCCTTTTTCTTGAGCGTGCCCTGTGTCCGCCGTAGCGCGAGGTAATAGCCATCCTTGTTCTGCTCGATGATGCTCTCAAGTGAACTGTACGGGACGTATGCGTAACCGCACTTAAGCAGAAGCAGCGTTGTCAGCACACGGGATAACCGCCCGTTGCCGTCCTGAAACGGGTGGATTGCCAGGAACACGACAACAAAGATGGCGGCGATAATCAGCGGGTGTAAAGACTTTTCTTTTGTCACCTTTGAATACCACGCGACAAGTTGCTCCATATCACGCGGCGTGTTGAACGGGGTGGAAGTCTCAAAGACAACGCCAACGGGCTTGCCTGATGCGCTAAACGCCACCACGTTGTTTGACAGTTTCTTGTACTCGCCGCGATGGCGTGCGTCCTTCCTGGAGTACTTCAGCAGCATCGCGTGAAGCTGCTTGATGTAGTTCTCCGTGATGGGGATGGCGCTGTAGTTTGAATACACGGTATCCATCGCGGCGGCGTAACCGGCGACCTCCTGTTCATCGCGCGTCGCGAAGGTCCTGGCTTTGATGCGTCCGAGCAGCTTCTCGACTTCGCGGTCCGTGAGCTTGGCCCCTTCGATGCGCGTGGAGGAGCCGACGCTTTCGATGGTTGCGATTTTGCGAAGTTGTCGCAGGCGATCCGGCGCGATCTTTCCAAGCGCACGCCACGCGCCCTTGAACTCGTCGATCTCGGCAATCAACGAGAGCATTTCCTGAGTGATGGTGATCGAGCCGGCACGGATCATAGCCATAATTATAGCCAATTAGAGCCAATTCCGTAAAGCAATCTTTTCGGCTCTAATCGGCTACCTCTTCGGCTATCACGCCATCATCGGAACAACGCTACCGCGCCTGAATTAGCACCATCTCCCAGATCAACCACGCGGCGACAGAAACAACGGCAAGAGCGGCCCAGCGATCGAGTAGTCTTGTTGAAATGGGTGGTTTGCCCGAGCGGCCAGGAGGCACCTACCCGGTCGTCGTCAGTTGGACGGAGTGTCCGCACTCCGGGCAACGGCCGCTGACATTGCCAGCAAGATTGTATTCACAAACGGGACATAGTCCGGCGGCAGATAACTGAAGTTTGTATCGACGACTTGCCAGCTTGGACGCGATCCACGCTCCAGTGAACGCTGCAGGGAACACGGCGGTAATTTGATAACAGAGCGAGATCAAAGTGATAGTCGGTTGAAAGCCCTTCAAGGGAGAGAGCGAGCCGATCGCTACGAACTCGAACAAATCAGGGGCCAAGATAAAACACACGCCAAATAAGAGTACCAAGCCAATCCACTGTCGATGATGGGTGAAGCCAATCACGGCTCCGGCAGAAAGACAAAGTACGATGCAGGGAATATGAAGATTGAACATACCATACTCGGCAGCATATTTGCCGAGACCGTGAGCCAACATCCAATTCTGTACAGGGCGGCGCAAAGGCAAGACGAATCTGATCAAGAGCGGGTTGATGAACCATGACACAATTGACGAAACCAGCGGAGTCAAGAAATACGGCGACTTGATAATTGATAACCTGGCCACAAAGCACCCTGATAGAGGCATGAACCCGCAGGGGTGTGATGGATTTCCGCCGTATCTTACCGTAATTGTGCCAGCAACGCAGTCCGCTCCGTAAACCGCACCGGCGTCCCCACGCGGATGCGTTGGCCCAGCTCCAGCGCGTCCCAATTCGTCAACCGAAAGCACCCGTGCGAGCCCGTCTTCCCGATGTTCTCCGGCTCCGGCGTCCCATGAATGCCGTAGCCATCCAGCGACAGGCCGATCCAGCAGAGGCCGACCGGGCAGCGCGGGCCGGGCGGGATGAGCAGTTTGCGTTTGACGTCCTTCACCTCGGGCCACTTGGCCGGGTCGAAGAGATACTCGGGGTTCTCTTTCACCACCTTGACCTTGCAGGCACCCGACGGGCGCTTGGATTTGTCCTTGGCGATGGAGCAGTGATAAAGGCCGACGACATTCTTCCCTTTGTCGAGCAGATACACGATCTTGTCGGAGAAGTCGATCTCGATGGACGCGGCTCGCGACGGCGACGCCGAGTGCTGCACATTGGGGATGGTCAGCGTATCGCCGGCCTGGAGGCGGTCGAGGTTGATTTTGCGATTGAGCCGCTGCAGCAGATCGCGCGAACAATGGCCGCGCTCGGCAACAAGCGCGGCGAGCGACGTGTACCCAAGCCGCCCCGCTTTTGACTTTTCGTACCACGTCTTGGGCCACGGGCCGACCTGCCTCTCATCGTCAGACGTGATTGTGTAGGTCGTCGTCGAAGGCGCCGAATCGAGGCCGAGGCTGGCGCGCGTCGCATCGTCGGGCCGGCCTGTCTCCGGCAGACCCTTCGCGCGTTGGAATGCCCGCAACGCGACGACCGTCTTCTTCGCCAGCCGCCCGTCAATGATGCCCGGCGAAAAACCGGCGCGATCGAGCGCGGCCTGCCATGCGACGGGGTCGCCAACGGCAATCTTGTCGTCGGCGGTCCTTGAAGCTGCGGCCGTCGTCTTCGCAGCGGCTGCGGCCTTCGCGGGAGCCGCCGGCTTCGCGGCACGTTGCGGCGGTTTGGCCCACGCCGGCGAACCGCCGACGAGCGTCGCCATGATCATCCATCGAATTGCATAAAGCGTGCGCATAGACTGACACCAATCCCCGCAGCGGCGTGTAGTCTACTATCGGCAATCGTCGGCGAAAGGGCGCAGAAGCGGCCCGGCAACCGGCCACGCCGTATAATCTCACCACGCATGGACGCGCCGCTCACCATCACCATCCTCGGCTCCGGAACCTCCCACGGCGTGCCCATGATCGCCTGCGACTGCCCGGTCTGCACCTCGCCCGACCCGCGCGACAAGCGGACGCGCCCGAGCATCCTGATTGAGTCGGGCGGCGAAAACCTGCTCGTCGACACGTCGCCCGAGCTTCGGCTGCAATGCATCGCCAACAACGTTCGCCGCGTCGATGCCGTGCTCTATACGCATCATCACATCGATCACCTCGCCGGGCTGGACGACCTTCGCCGCTTCAATTGGATACAGGGCATGCCCCTGCCCTGCTACGGCCAGCTTGAAACTCTCGACCGCCTGCGCACGATGTTCGCCTATGCGTTTGAGGATGACCCGGAGTATCCATCGTCAAAGCCCCAGCTCGTGCTGCGCGAGATCAAAGGCCCCTTCACGATCGGCGGCACAACGATCACTCCGATTCCCTTGTTGCACGGCACGCTGCCGGTGCTGGGCTTTCGCGTCGGGCGTTTCGCCTACTGCACGGATGTGAGCGAGATTCCGCGCGACTCATGGAAGCTGTTGGAAGGACTGGACGTGCTGATCCTCGACGCCCTTCGAAAGCGCCCGCACCCGACGCACTTCAATCTCGAACAGGCCATCGATCACGCCCGGCGGATCGGGGCGAAGCAGACCTTCTTCACCCATATCGCACATGAATTGGGTCACGAGGAAACAAATCGCGAATTGCCAAAGGGAATGGCCCTGGGGCATGACGGTCAGCGGATCGCCGTTTCGTGACCTAACCGTGCGTTTCAAGCTCGGCAGCCGAAGCCTGCACGGAGAGGAACAACGCCTCTTCATGTTTCGAATAGGTTCGATTGCGTCGGCCGACCACGGTTCGAGCAACGGCCAATGCCTTCTGCGGATCATTAACCTCGACGCCATTCTCCGTTACCCACGAGAAACTCGGCACAAACTTCGGCGCAAAACCCCCGCACACAACATTGCATCCATACCCAATGACGCAACCCGTCGGCAGGCGCGTGCCAATGGCCGTCTTAGTGTGGTCGCCAATGATCGCGCCGACGAACATCTGCCCGGAATTCACGTCGCGGCCATTGACCGGCACCGTCACGTTTCCATACGTATTCTTCAAATCGCTTCCGACGGTGTCCGCGCCGAGGTTGACCCATTCGCCAACATAGCTGTGCCCGATGAAGCCGTCGTGCTGCTTGTTGGAATACCCATGAAAAATGGTGCCTTCCACTTCGCCGCCAACCTTGCAGACCATTCCGATGCTGCAGGCCGATCGAATCGCCGCGCCGGGTTGAATCGTGCAACCGTCGCCAATGTAGGTCGGGCCTGCGATGACCGCACCCGGATGCACCGTAACGTTATCCCCGATCCAGATCGGCCCAGACTCGGCGTCAAGCACAGCACCGGGTTTAATCTTGGAGCCTGCGCCAACATGAATCGGATGCTCGGTGATAAGGTGCGCGCCGGGATAGATGCGGCCATCGACGCTGTACTGCCGACCATGGGACTGCCGCGTGATCTCGGCGGCATTTTCATGAATAAGTTGCCACGGATAATCGACGAGAAAACCAGCATCGGCGGGAATGGTTGCATCGCGATGCGTGGCGAGTGCTTCGCGCAGCTTCGCGGCGCTCATCAGTATGTCGACACTGAGTTGCGCGCCGGTGACGCGATTCACGCGGGCCGCAATCAGCACATCACCCTGCCAGACCGCCGACTGCGGGGGAATATCGATTGCCTGGCGCAGGAGAAATCGCCCGTTCACCCAAAGCTGATCGTCCGTGATGGCCGGCTGATTCACGCGCCGCGTCTGGCGTTCGGCCATGACATGCGCAAGCACCTTTCGCACATAGACGGACTCAGCGGTGCGGTTCATCGCGGTTTCGATTTTGGCGAGAAGGTTGTCGAAACCGCAGCGGAGATTGAACGTCGCCCGCGAATAGGTCAGGGGCAGAAGGTTGGCATAGCCCGCGTCTTCAAAGACCAGGAGTTGCATAGGCGGGAAATAGTAGGCGAGAACGCGGGTCAGGGCCATTCAGCCGCGGCCGCGCCGGTCACGTCAGGGCTTTCGTGTAGGCCTCGTGATTGAATCCGACGAGAAGCGTCCTGCCGATTCGCAGCGTCGGGGCACGAAGGTTTCCCGTGGGGCCGAGAATGTGCTTGAGGAGTTCGGCGTCGGATGGCGGGGACTTCTTCATGTCGAACTGCGTGATGGCCGTGCCGCGCGCAACGATGACCCGTGCCATGGATCGAGCAAGCGTCAGGGCCTCGTCCGCCGGGAATCGTTGCTTGTCTGTTCGGACGATCTCCGACGGCGTGATCTTCTTTTTCGCAAGGAACCCCTGCGACTTCTTGCAGGCCTCTCAGCCGCTGCGGTGGTAATACCAATCGACCGCGCTCGCCATCGTGCACCTCGCGTGTGCATGGTAACACGATCTTGGTAAAAAAAGTGTCAGGTCCATGAGGCGCGGCGGCGCGTTTTGGGTATGCTCTTGCGGCCTCCGGCGCAGCGCCGGGGTCGTTTCAAACGTATATACAGGAGTAGAGCGATGAAGCAGAAGTGGATGATCATCAGCGGATCGTTTGCCGTGGTGTTGGGCATCAGCCTGTGGGCCTCGGCCGAGCCGAAGTCGTCCGGGAGTGCAAAGGCATTCAAGCCGGTCATGAAGACCGAGCACCTCATGCACGGCCAGAAAAAACTGATGGGCGACATCAAGTCGGCCATCGGCGAAAAAGACTGGGAGGCCGGACAGACGGCGGCATGGGTGCTGGCCGAACTGGCGAATGTGAATCACTATCAGCGCGACGACGCGACCTATCACGGGTTTGCCGACACGATGTCGAAGCAGTGCGTGGAACTCGCGGCGATGCTGTCGAAGAAAGATGAGAAGGGTGCCAAGGACGCCGTAAACGCAATCGGCAAAACCTGCGGCGCATGCCACGATCAATTCGAGAAGAAATAGTCGCGGTAGTTTGGCGGTAGGGCTTGGGCGCGGCGCGGGCGTCAGTTCGAATCGCTGACGAATTCCGTAAGTTCGGAATCGGTGACCGGAACAAAGACGCCACCAGTGGCCCGGGCGATGGTTGAAAGGTCCTGCTGTGCCGCTGGGCCGAGGGCGATCACGTGCGTGATCGCACCAGTCTGCTCAGCGCTTTGCGTGAGCTGCTCCATCTGAGCCGCATCGAGCGGCTTGGCCACGACGAGAAACACCTGGTCGGCATACCAATTCGCCGCGACGGACAGCGACTGGACGAAATCCGTGCGTTCCTCCGGCAACTGCGGCGAGAGGCGCGTCTCAGCCCCTTCCAACACCGGCGTGCGCTCCGCGACATCCAGCAGTGTAAATCGCGATCGCATCTCCGGCTTCACGATGCCGAACCGGCGGTCCGCCAGCGCGAGCGCCTGGCCCACCGAATTGGTCAGCGACGAAAGCTGCGACAGGTACGGAGCCATGGCCGGATCACTGTCCACGACGAAGGCCACCACGCTTCCTTCGACGGGAACGCCGAAGTAGGTCGGGTTGCCTGCGGCATTCAGATGCGCCGACTTGGCCAAACCCGACTTGTCTCCGTGAACGATCGACGGCCGCTGCGAGGCTTGGTCGGCGATCCGTTCCGGAGAAGGCGCACTTCCGCCAAACAGCGCGTGCGCGACATAGCCGCCGCCGGAAAGCAGCAGCACCAGACCGGCCGCGATCAAATTCCGCTTGCCGGCAAACGATTTCCAACCGGCGCTGCGAGGGTGAGTCGCGCCGGCGGCGTGAGATACATATCGAGCGGGGGAAGCAGCACTGACCAATGGAGGATGCGCCGGGCGCGCCGAGGGGCGCACCGCTGGCTGCGGAGCCGCCGGCACGCGCATGTACGCGCGACAATGCTGGCATCGACAGCCAACTCCACGAAATGCATCATCAAGATGCAGTTCGCGCGAGCAATGTCCACATTTGTACCGCAGCGGCATGAAGACCGCTCCCACGAAAGGCAAATCCACCAATGGATCGCACGTGGCGTTTTACAAGTGCTTCTTGTCTGTCCGGTCGGCAGGCAACAGATGTGCCATTTACTGGCCGCGAGATGGAATCATCCCGGCAGACAACGAGGCCGCCACAAGTGATCTTAGCCTTCTACTGACCAAATATACATGAAGCGGGGCTGTCGAGTCCAGAAAGAAGGCAGCTGAACGTTGAAAAGATTGATGGCCTGGGGACTGCCACCCGGCCTGGTCGCGTAGATATTGGGGGTCCAGTCCAAGGGTCGGTGGTACATTACCACGTTGGCAGCCTTGATTCCGGCCTTGTTTTTCGCCGATTCGATCGCCTCGTTCATCGTCCCAATACGATCGATCAGGCCGTTCTCCAGAGCCTGCTCCGCCGTATAAACCCTTCCGTCAGCTAGCTTTAGGATGCTTTTACGGTCCAGTTTCGGCCGCCCTGCCTGCACCGTGTCAATAAACTGCTCGTAGAACCCGTTCACCAAACCCTGAAACACGTCCCGCTCATCAGGCCGCATGGTCCGAAATGGCGACCCGGAATCTTTGAACGCCCCGGATTTTATTGCATCTGCACTAACGCCCACCATGTTAATCAGCCGCGAAAAGTCCATCATCTGCATGATGACACCGATGGACCCGGTCACGCTGGTCCGCTGGGCCATGATTTCGTCCGAGGCGCATGCCATGTAATAGGCCCCGCTCGCGGCGACATCCTGAAAATAGGCGATGACGGGTTTGCCAGACGTCCTCTTAAAATCCAAGACTTCCTGATACAACGAGTCGCTCGCCGTCACACTTCCGCCAGGCGAGTTAATTCGCAAGACGACGGCCTTCACCCGCCGGTCCTCGGCGGCCGCCTTGAGCTTTTCAACCGTAAAGCTCACCGGATGCTCACCTTCGCTAAACAAGCCCGGCACATGAGCATTCATCAGGATGCCGGACACTTCAATCACGGCGATCCGATCCGACACAAACCCGGGGGCCCGCGTCACCACCTCTTCTTCCATGGTCAGATCGCGCGGCAAGGCCGTAATCTTGAAACTACCGGTCGGATTGCAACCCCAAAGCGAAAACAGAACAGTAAGAAGGACAGGACGTCGAATAATCGTCACGGTGATGCATCTCCAAAAATGTGTCCGGCCATGCGAGGCGGGACTTGGTCTAAAGATCGACTGATTCTGCAAAAACATGCAACAGCCTTCCAACGCTCGGCAGAGGCGGATATCCCAAGCCAAGTATAGTTGGAGGCCTCGATCCGATCCGATACCATGCCCCCCGGAGCATCGCCATGCCGGATTACATCCACAAGCGAATCGCCCAGTCCGTGGCCACCGTCACCCTGGCCCGGGCCGACCTGCACAACGCCTTTAACGACGACATGATGCGGGAAATCGCCGACACCTTCGCCTCCCTGGCGATTTCTCCTGATGTACGAGTCATCGTGCTGGCGGCCGACGGCAAAAGCTATTGCGCCGGGGCGGATGTGAACTGGATGAAGCGGATGGTGGGGTACACGTTTGACGAGAACGTGGCCGACGCGAATGTGCTGGCGCGCATGCTTCGCGCGATCCGCGAATGCCCGAAGCCGGTCATTGCCCGGGTGCATGGTGCGGCCTATGGCGGCGGCGTCGGATTGGTTGCGGCCTGCGACATCGCCGTCGCATCCTCGAATTCGACCTTTAGCCTCAGCGAAGTGAAACTTGGCATCGTGCCCGCCGTGATCTCGCCGTTTGTCCTTGAGAAAATCGGCCCCAGCGCAGCGCGGCGATATGGACTGACTGCCGAACGATTCGACGCGGCCGAGGCAAAACGCATCGGTCTGGTCAACGACGTCGTGGAGCAAGCCGACCAGCTCGACGCTTGGATCGCAACGGTTGCGGAAAGCCTGATCGCCAACGGTCCCGCCGCCATCGCGGCGTGCAAACAGATCCTCAGCCACGTGGCCGGTCAAATGTGGGATGATGTGCAGGCATACACGACGCAACAAATCGCGCGGATTCGCGTGTCGCCGGAAGGACAGGAAGGGCTGAAGGCGTTCCTGGAAAAGCGGAAGGCAAATTGGAACGGATAAGGCGGAACGACGAATGACGAATTACAAAAAAGACCATTGATACGCATCGGGTTCCGCCGCCACATAGGTAATTGGTAATTTGTCATTCGCAATTCCGCGCTGCAATTTGCCCTGGGAGTATCGGTTCCTTGTTCAAACGCGTCCTCATTGCCAACCGCGGCGAAATCGCCGTGCGAATCGCCCAGACGCTTCAACAGATGGGAATTAAGACGGTGGCGGTCTATTCCGACGCCGATCGTCGCGCCCTTCATGTGCAGGTCGCCGACGAGGCCTATCCCCTGCCCGGCAACACCTCCGCCGAGACTTATCTGCGGTATGACAAAATCATCGCACTCGCCGAAGAACACGGTGTCGACGCGATACACCCCGGCTACGGCTTCCTCTCCGAGAATGAAGACTTCGCGACCGCCTGCGCCGACGCCCGCATCACCTTCATAGGCCCCTCGCCCGATGTCATACGCGACATGGGCGACAAGATCATCGCCAAGGAAAAGTTCGTCGCCGCCGGCGTGCCCGTCGTCCCCGGCTGGAGCGGCGACGTAACGATCGGCATCGATGCACTCAAGAAGGAGGCCGCGAAGATCGGCTATCCGGTACTCATCAAGGCGGCGGCCGGCGGCGGCGGCAAGGGCATGCGCGTTGTTCCAAAGGAAAGCGACCTTGCCTCTTCCATCGAGGCAGCCCAGCGCGAGGCCAACGCGGCGTTCGGCGACGGTTGCGTTTTCATGGAAAAGTACATCACGCGGCCGCGCCATGTGGAGTTCCAGATCTTCGGCGACTCGCACGGAAACGTCGTGCATCTTTTCGAGCGGGAGTGTTCCATCCAGCGCCGCCATCAAAAGATCATCGAGGAGTCGCCCTCCCCTGCACTCTCGCCTGAGCTTCGCACCAAAATGGGCGAGGCTGCCGTCCGCGCCGCCAAAGCGATTGGCTACACCAACGCCGGCACCGTCGAGTTCATGGTCGATGCCGACGGGCACTTCTACTTTCTCGAAGTGAACACCCGGCTGCAGGTCGAACATCCCGTCACCGAGATGATCACGCACCACGATCTCGTGCGGGCGCAGTTGATCGTTGCCGCAGGAGGTAAACTGCCGTTCACGCAGGACGACCTTCGACAACAAGGCCACGCACTCGAATGTCGCATCTATGCAGAGGATGCCTCGCGCGGCTTCCTGCCATCCATCGGAACACTGGAGCATTACGTCCCCCCCGCCGGCCCGAACATCCGCGTCGACAGCGGCGTCTCCGAAGGTTCTCAGGTCACCGTCTTCTACGACCCGATGCTGTCGAAGCTCATCGTGTGGGGTCGCAACCGTGACGAAGCCATCGCACGAATGGACTGGGCGCTTGCGCGTTACGTCGTCATGGGCGTGACGTCGAACATCGAGTTCCTTCGCACGGTGCTGAACCACGCCGAGTTCCGCGCGGGACGGCTGCACACGCAGTTCCTCGACGAGCACAAGATCACCGCCCCCATCGCCGCCATTCCCGACGAAGCGCTAATTGCCGCCGCACTCGCTGGTCGCAACGGCGTCGCGTCAAGTCGCAGCGCGGCCACACACGACCGCGGTGAAGCTTCGGTCGGACCGTGGCAATCCGCGAACGCGTGGAGGGCCTTCTGATGATGAAGCTGCACTTCAAGCCCCATGGCGACGGCGAACCCATTGAAGTCGCCATCCAGAAAACCGACACGAAGGACCACGATTGCTACCAGATCACCCTCGCCGATCGACAGGCCCATGCCGAGATCGAATCGACCGGCCCCGGTGCGGGCTGGCTGCGCGTGCAGGGTCGCGTGCTGCCATTTCGCATATTGAAAAAGGACGGCATGCTCTCCGTCTGGCTCGCCGGAAAGACGCACAAACTCGAACTCATCGATCGCACGGCCCGCCGCTCAACGGGTAGCACGGCCGCCGCGAAACAATCGCACCTGCAAGCCCCGATGCCCGGCACGGTGCTGAAGATTAACGCGACCCCCGGTGCGGCCTTTGAGGCCCACGCCCCGCTCGTGGTCATGGAATCCATGAAAATGGAAATGACGCTCTCCGCCCCGCACAACGGGCGCGTGAAGGATGTGCGTTGCAAGCCGGGCCAACTCGTTGAGATGGGTGCGGTGCTCGTGACCTTCGCGGAGGACGGCCATGGCGGCGCTGCCTGAGAAGGTCACCATCATCGAAGTCGGCCCGCGCGACGGTCTGCAAAACGAAAAGGAAAGCGTTCCAACCGCGACGAAGCTTGCCTTCATCGGCAAACTCGTGGAGGCCGGTCTCAAACACATCGAGGCCACGTCGTTCGTCAGCCCCAAGGCCGTGCCGCAACTGGCCGACGCGATGGAGGTCGCGCGCGGATTGCCCGCCGCACCGGGCGTGACGTTCTCGGCGCTGGCCCCAAATGAGAAAGGTCTCGATCGCGCCATCGAGTCCGGCATCCGCCGCATCGCCGTCTTCACCGCCGCGTCCGAGAGCTTCACCAAAAAAAACATCAACATGACCATCGCCGAGTCGCTCGCCGTCTTCGCCCCGGTCGTATCGAAGGCGCTCGCGGCGGGTCTGTCCGTTCGAGGCTATGTGTCGACGAGTTTCGTTTGCCTGTACGAGGGCGACATCGCGAAAGAAAAAGTACTCGACGTTTCGCAACGCCTGCTCGACATGGGCGTGGACGAAGTCGCCATCAGCGACACCATCGGCGCGGCATCACCGAAAGACGTGTTCGACACGGTTGGCTTCGTGCTGCAACGCATCCCACGCGACAAGATCGCCCTGCATTTTCACGACACCTATGGCACCGCGTTGGCGAATGTGCTGGCGGGGCTTCAACTTGGCATCGCGACGTTCGACGCCTCCGCCGGCGGCCTCGGCGGCTGCCCCTACGCCCCCGGCGCCTCCGGCAATCTCGCCACAGAGGACTTGGTCTACATGCTGGATCGAATGGGCATCGCGACAGGTGTGCAACTCGACAAGCTCGTCGAGGCGTCGACGCTTATCGCTTCGCGCTTGAATCGCCGACTCCCAAGCCGACAGTGGCAGCGGTTGAATCGCGCTTAGCTCGTGTAGTACCGAAGTGCCTTCTCAAAGTAGCGCACGCTCGACGTCAAGCCGCCCGGCCGATTTCTGGTCAGCCACAGGTTCCGATGTGTTGCGATGATCCGAGTCATTTCCTTCGTCAGTTTGCGCTCCAATTTGGTCCGCACAGCGGACCCTACGCGGGCCGATTGCGCCAGCATGAACGCCAATTCCCCTCGCAGGCAGGCATGATCCAACACGTCGATTGTCGCTGCCAACTCGCGGCCGGCGAGATTCGAAGGGTCCGCTGTGCGGACCTTTGCTCGCACGCGCGATACCGCTCGCCGCATCGCGGCAATGCGTTTCGCCGTCAACCCCTTGATCTTCGGTATCTCCGCGAGCGGCGTATCCATCATCGTGAACAACACCGTGCGATTCTTGATCGAGATGCCCGATGCTTCATGCACGCGCCCGGCTTCCAGCCATCGTGACCCCAACGACGTAGGGTCCGCTGTGCGGACCTTGCTCTTCAATTCCTGCCCGAAGAAATGCCGGTCCACCTCCAGCCCAACCTCGATCCCCGCATTACTCGTGGCGCACCAACTGACCGTCGCGCCGCACAAAAAAGGGCCGTAGCTCGCCGGCTGGTATTGTCGATGCCCGAAGTCGCCCCAATCCGTAATCAAATATCCCGTCGCCCCATGCTTGCGACCCGCTCGCGCCGCGTTTCGCAGATTCTCCATCGCATTCGTCGTCCGCCCCGAGAAGCTGCACCAACTCGATGTGCCGGGGCAGACGTAGAACTCCAGCCCGCATCGCTTTAGTTCGCTGCATTGCTTCATGAACGGATGGTCGGCCTCGTAACCCCACACCAGCGGAATCACATCGCGCGGAAGATGGCGAATCAACGTCGGATGCTGATGGATGATGTCACTCCAAAACATCATCCGCCGGCCGCGACGGCGCACGGCTTTGTGCAGCTTCAACAGATAATCCAGGTACACCCGCCCCACGCCGCGACGCTTGCATTCGGCCACGCTACGACCCTGCCCCAGTTCAAACGTCTCATCGCAGCCGACATTGAATAATCGACTGCGAAAGTTCGGCAGCAACTGGTCGTACAACCCCGTCACGAGGCGAAGCGAACGCGGATCGAGCGGGCACAGCGTCGTCGCATAGTCCCGCGTCGTCCCCCATGGCGACGTCCACGGGCCGGTCGTCTCCGCGAGTTGCCGATACGGTTCGTGCTTGAGCCAGCGTTCCATGTGGCCGAACGAATTCTGATTCGGCACCAGCTCCACGCCGCGCGCCGCGCAATACGCATCGAGCGCCCGCACCTGCGCCGCCGTCATCGGTGAACAGCCCCGCCAGACCTTCTCATGGCCGCGATAGGCAAAGGTGTGCTCGGTGTAGACCTGCACCTGGTTGATGCGAAGCCGCGCCAGGTCGTCCACCAACCGTCGCAGCGTGGCCATCGTCGGCACTTTGTCGCGGCTGATGTCGAGCATGACGCCGCGAACGGCGAAGTCCGGCCAATCCTCGATTTCCAGCCCCGGAAGCGATTTCCAACCTGACGCGCGAAGTTGATCAATCACCTGTCGGCCGTATCGCTCCCCCGCCTCGCCTCCTGCATCGAGGATTGCGCCGTCGGCGCCGAGCCGCAATCGAAACCATTGCCCGCCGCGCGCGCACTTCACGCGTCGAATCACGGGCGAGTGCAACTGCCGCGAATCAACCGTTCCGCGCAATGGCCGAATCCGCCGTGGACGCGGGAGGATCAGCGAACAAACATCATCAATGGAAACGTCTCGTCGCATCGCCGCGAAAGTGTATCACGGCGTCGGCACGGTTTTTTCCGCAGGGTCGCCCGCCATCCGCACGCTCGATGCCGGCTCGTAACACGCCACCCGCGCGTTGCAGCCGCGAAGGCCCGGGTGCCAGTCGGCCGCGAGCAATGCGAATTCGCCGTTGGTCTCGTCGAAAACCTGCCGCAGCAATTTGAGATCATGCGGCTCGTGCTGAAGCACGCCATCGCGCACGACAAACGTTGTATCCACACCGCGGGCGATCAGTGTGATCTGCGCCTCATAGCCCTCACCGATTTGCCGATGGACAACGGTAACGCGACGGCCGATCTTGGTCGTAAAGTCACCCGTCGTCTCCCCACGGACGCGGCGCGACTCCACCAGTGCCCGCACAAAGGCGTCGAGAATCGCCGCCTGCTTGACCGAGGCGTTGTCCTCGGCCGCGCCGGTTTGCGAAGCAAAACCCGTGACCTCAAAGGCAAGCGATCGCGGGCCGATGGGGTTCGCCTCGTTCGCGCCCCGTCCGACCGGCCGATCGATCCGAACGGTGTAATCCGCTGCCGAATTGTTCACACCCTTCGAACTCGCTGACTCGCACCCGGCCATCATGACAATCCACGACAATCCGATTAGAAAAACATGTCGCCAACGCCGGTTCATTCGTTCAGTCCTTCTTTGTTCAATCCCGTCGCACCGCATTTCCAACGCCCCACTTGAACTGGCACACATCTTAACACCCCGCGATGCGCGGCACCACACACTTTCGAGCATGGACACACAGCCGCCATCCGCTTCACAACAAAAGTACTCTGCTTCCCCATAATTTCACTTGATTACGGTAATCGCGATGCGGAGAATGTGAACGAACGCGGCGAGCCTCGCGCCGACCGCCGGACGTCTCCCCCAGAAGGAACATTTATGAACGTGCAAGATACTCGCAGAGTGTCCATTTCGCTGCGTCCGTCTCGACACGCGCGCGCGATCGCCAGGATCATGCTCGCGTCGTTTCTTGTCCCCCTCACCGGGTGCGATGCACTGCTCAACCTCCTCGGCGGATCAGACGCACCGCCCGCATCCACTGCGCCGTCCACGATTGCCTTGTCACTCCTTGCCTCCGGCTTCACCGCCCCCGTCGGTGTGGTCCCCTCTCCCGACGGCACGGGACGACTGTTTGTCGTTGATCAGATCGGAAAGGTCTTCATCATCGACTCGACCGCCGCCGTCCTTCCGACGCCGTTCCTCGATGTCAGTTCCAAAATGGTCGCCATCGGCATCGACTTCGGCGGCGGTCTCATCTTCGATGAACGCGGCCTGCTCAGCATCGCCTTCCACCCCAACTACGCAACCAACGGCAAGTTCTATGTCTTCTACACCGCGCCCCGCGGCGCGAGCCAGCCGGCCGATTTCAACGCCGAGTCTCACATCTCGGAGTTTCAGGTCTCCGCCGGCGACCCGAACATCGCCAACCCCGACAGCGAGCGGCTCCTCCTCACCATCGGCAAACCCCAGTTCAACCACAACGGCGGACAACTCGCCTTCGGTCACGACGGTTTCCTCTACATCGGTGTCGGCGACGGCGGCAACGCCAACGACGAAGGCACCGGCCACAACCCCGACACCGGCAACGGTCAGGATCCATCAACCCACCTGGGCAAAATCCTCCGCATCGACGTGAACTCGGGAAGCCCCTACGCCTCCCCGCTCGACAACCCGTTCATCTTCAACGCATCGTTCAAGCCCGAAATCTATGCCCTCGGCATGAGAAACCCCTGGCGATTCTCGTTCGACAAGGGCGGCTCCGGCCGACTCTTCGTTGCCGATGTCGGACAGGACCTCTTTGAGGAACTCAACATCGTCACCAAGGGCGGCAACTATGGCTGGCGCATTCGCGAGGCGATGCATTGTTTCAACCCGGCCACACCGGGCAATCCACCCGCCACATGCGATACGACCGACGCACAGGGCCAACCACTCATCGATCCGATTCTCGAGTACTCGCATTCACCGGGCCTCAGTGAACCGGGCGGCATCGCCGTCGTTGGCGGCTTTGTCTATCGCGGCTCGGCCATCCCCGATCTCGTCGGCCACTATGTCTTTGGTGATTGGAGCACGAACTTCATCGTGGCCAATGGATCGCTCTTTGTCGCCAGCGAGGCAACCGACGGCACATGGAGTTTCAAGTCATTGGCGATTGCCGGCCAACTCGACGGGCGACTTCATCAATTCATCCCGGCGTTCGGACAGGATGCAGACGGCGAGTTGTACGTCTGCGCATCGGAAAGCGTCGGCCCGACGGGCACGACGGGCAAGGTCTATAAGATTGTTCCCGCGCCGTGATGGCTTACGTCATCGGTTGATCAGGCCGCGAATGGTCGACGGCTCAATCTCTCCAAGACTCGCCACCACAAGTTCCGCCGCCGACAGTCGTTCGCGCGGGTGCGAACTGGTCAGCGCGATGCACGCCATGCCCGCGCGATGCGCAGCCTCAATCCCGACCGGGGCATCCTCGATCACCACGCACGCGGCGGGCGACAAACCCAACCGCTCGGCGGCGACTTGAAACACCTGCGGGTCCGGCTTGCCGCGCTGCACATCCATGCCCGTCACGATGGCCGACATCAGCAAAGTCAGCCCCATTTCCTCACAGACCAGCTTCACATTCTCCGGCGGGCCGGAGGAGCCGACGGCGAGACGAACGCCAGCCGCATGAAGCGACGTCACCAGTTCCTTCGCGCCCGGCATCGCGGGCACGTGGCCGCGGACCAGGTCGCGATAGAGAGACTCCTTCCGGGCATCAAGCCGGGCGATCTCAACCGCATCCGTGATGCCGAAGATGTGCGTGATGATCTCGCTGCTGCGCTGGCCGAAGCTGTGGGCGAATTGCTCGGCCGTGATGGCGCGGCCCATCTCGCGGGCGAGGAGCTGCCAGCTTTGCAGATGAGCCGGGCCGCTGTCGACCAGCACGCCGTCCATATCGAAGATGACGCCGAGGTTGTTCATGGGTGCGCAGAAAAAAGGCGCCGCGCCTTTCGGCCGACGCCTTGGTTGTGTCGAATCGTTACGCGGACTAGGCCGCCTTGGCCGCGTACTTGCGGGCCAGGTCAACGAGCAGGTCGAAGGCCGTCGGGTCGGCGATGGCGATCTCGCTGAGCATCTTGCGGTTGAGGTCGCACAGGGCGTTCTTCAACCCGCGGATGAACTTGTTGTAAGGCAAACCGCGCGCCCGGCAGGCGGCCGTGATTCGCGTGATCCAGAGCGTGCGAAAGTCACGCTTTCGGGCGCGACGATCGCGATAGGCATAGACGCCGGCGCGGACGACCGTGTCGCGGGCCGACACGAGCAGCTTGCTTCGCGCGCCGTAATAGCCCTTGGCCGCCTTGAGGATGCGGCGGACCTTTTTCTTGTGGGCAACATGACCTGAGGTACGTGGCATGACTTACGTCTCCGTCAATTCTTTCTCTTACTTGAGCAGGGCGCGAACGATCTTGGCGCTGAGCGGGGCGTTGTCGAGGATGGACTTCATCCGGAGGCCGCGCGAGCGATTGCCGCTCTTGTGGCTCATGAGGTGGCCGGAGCCGCCCTTCTTGTATTTGACTTTGCCGTTGGCGGATACCTTGAACCGCTTGGCAATTCCCTTGTGCCGTTTCATCTTTGGCATAACGACGCTCCCGGTCGATTGGACGTTTTGGAATAACGAGCCACGTAGTTTAGGGGATGGCCGGTTGGCTTGCAAATGGGGCGGATTGGGCGTGGTTTTGGCGGATCGGGCGGGGTTGGCGTGGCTTTAAGTATCGGTGGATTGGGGGGTTAGGGGGGGAGGGAATAGGGAACAGGGAACGGGGAACACGCGGAGGCATAGAGGCACCCGCCGCGGCGGGTAAACTGCGGCGCGAAGGCACTGAGTCTCCTATCCCCTCCCCTTAATAAGGGGATTGAGGATCGCCCGAGGAGGAAGCTCCGAAAGGGTGGGGTCTGCGGCTCGTGCGAGATTCCTATCTCGCACGCACCCTGGTGGGATTCATATCACACGTGATTTCCTATCGTGGGGTTGTACTCAACCCATTGATAATGATTCAGCCTCAACAGGGCGAGCATGTCCCTTACAATCATCCAACCTCGCCAGCCACATTCGACGCATTTTTTGCCAAATAAAACCCACCTGTTATGATTACACCCCGTCGCGATGATTCCGAGATGATCCAGAACGGCACCCAAATCTGACAATGGGCTGGTCCTTGCAAATGTCCAATCCGAAGCCATTTTTGACCGTTCGCATCCACGACACAGGCATCCTCCCGACGCTCTGCGGTTTGTGTACTGGCTACGAGCGAGGCGAATGGCGTGACAAGCAACTCGTCGACCATCTTGTTGAATGGTTACCGCAATTCTCGCTAACGGCTTCAGAACTGAAGACAATTAATAGCGGCAATGCTGTGGAGATACTTCGGCGCGCGGCACAGGTTGTATACCAATCAGGCAAGTTCACAAATCGCGGTGAGTTTGGCGAACTACTCTTGCACGCGGCACTCTGCCAGGTGCATAACTCAATCCCAGCGATTTCGAAGATATATTATAAGTCAGCAGTAAACGAAACCGTTAAGGGTTTCGACGCGGTGCATGTTGTCGACTCGGCTGGAGAGTTGGAACTGTGGCTCGGCGAGGCCAAGTTCTATGATGACATTAAGAGGGCGATTCGGGATGTTACCAAAGAACTCCACACGCACCTTGAAACCGACTATCTTCGCAACGAATTTCTTTTAATCAGTGGCAAAATTGACGACGCATCTCCCCATGCCCCAACACTTAGAAAGCTCGTTGAACCCAATACGAGTCTTGATGAGGTATTCAAGCGGGCGTGTATTCCCGTCCTACTCACCTACGACAGTGATTGCATCGCAGGCCACACCCAATGCAATGCCGCATACGGCGCAGCATTCGAGAAGGAACTACGTGCGAATTACCAAGACTTCGTCACTAAGCTCGCAGGCAAACCTATACCAAAGGAAGTGCGTGTTCATCTAATCCTTGTGCCTCTTAAGAGCAAAACCGAACTTGTCGAAAAACTGGATGCGAAACTTAAGGTATGGCAACGCATATAAGTATTACCGAACTACGCGAGGCGCTGCGCTCGCCTGACGACATTCGCCGGCGTGGATTCCCATTGCTAAAGGCCGTTGCCGCCGTTGTAAATGACAATGAGGACAGCGACTTGGCCCGAGAAATGGTACTCCGCGCGTTGGATCATAGGGACGATTTTGGAGTCTTGAATGTGATTCTTGACGGGCTCGCGCGTGAGGTTGGCCTTTTTCCTTACGTCGATACAGCTTCGCTCGGTTTGAGTGACATGGTCGCTTATGAGTACCATCGCCCGCTTAACATGGAGGACGAGCTAGTCTTTCACCGAGAGCAAGCACATATTTACCGACGTCTTCTTGCAGGTGATAGTGTAATTCTGAGTGCCCCGACAAGTTTCGGAAAGAGCAAGATAATCGATGCGATGATCGCTCTTGGCCGTTACAAGAATATAGCGGTTATTGTGCCGACCCTCGCGTTAATCGACGAAACTCGCCGCCGCTTGGCGGTGTTTTCAGATCGCTATAAAGTGGTCACGCATCTCTCACAGGCCCCTGCCGAACGGAACGTTTTTGTCCTTACTGCCGAACGCGCCGTGGCGTACGAAAAATTGCCGAAGATCGATTTCTTTGTCATTGACGAGTTCTATAAGATCGGAGCTCAAGTAGAAGACGGAACCCGAACCGTAGCGCTCAATCAGGCGTTCTATCGATTATTAAAAGGCCGCGGGCAATTCTACCTACTTGGCCCAAACATCCAGAAAATACCAGAGGGATTGGAGAATGCGTTTCGCTGCGTTTTTTACCCTACAACCTATGCCACCGTTGTCGCCGAGCAGGTTGACTTTCGCGGAAATGATGACCCAGTTCAGCGTTTGGTGAGGCTTGCCAAGAAACTGGAAGAACCCACCCTTATTTTCTGTAGTTCGCCGTCAAAAGTTAATGCTATCGCGCGAGCATTGCTTGATGGTGGGATTGGTGACGACGTACCGGCATTGCAGGGGTGCGCCGATTGGGCCGGCATCCAATACCACCCGGAATGGATTTTTGCGAAAGCACTTACTCGCGGCATTGGGATCCATCATGGGAAACTGCCTCGATCATTAGCACAATATACCGTGCGCGCGTTCAATGACGGTCGCCTTCGCTTTCTGATTTGCACGTCAACGCTAATTGAAGGCGTCAATACGAAGGCGAAAAATGTCATCATTTTCGACAACACGATTGCACGGCGCGAAATCGACCATTTCACATTTAATAACATCAAGGGCCGTTCGGGTCGCATGTTTCAACACTTCATCGGTCGTGTGTATGTGTTCAACGACCCACCGGACCCGGTGTTGCCATTCGTTGATTTTCCGCTGTTCACGCAGTCTGCTTCAACTCCCGATTCACTTCTTATCCAAATGGAATCGCCAGACCTAAGCACGGCGTCCAAAGATCGCATGAAGCGGTTCTCTGATCAGAACGTTTTGCCGCTTTCCTTATTGCGACAGAATGGTTCGATTGAGCCTGCCGATCAAATTGCACTTGCCGAAGCATTGGGTCGAAGCGCAAACGATTCTTGGCCTTTGCTCGCCTGGAACGGATTTCCGAACTGGAAGCAATTGCGATTCGTCTGTGGGTTGATTTGGACATACTTGGTGAAGCAACAGAAAAAGGCAGGAGTATTTTCGGGCGACCAGCTTGCGTTCAAGGCGAGCAGCCTTTACCGAGAGCGAGCCTCGTCGGCCGGCCGCGTTAGAAACGAACTGAAACCGGGCAAGTATTCTGCAAAGTCTCCAGATGAAGCGGTAGAACGCGTCCTTGACTTTGACCGTAGCTGGGCGGGATTCGACCTTCCGCGGTATTTGATGGCAGTGTCATCAATTCAGGCACATGTTCTTGCCCAGCGCACTCTTCCGATCGGTGATTACGCTGCGTATTCCGCGCAAGTCGAGTGCCTCTTCAAAACGCCGATCATTGCAGCACTCGACGAATATGGCATCCCAGTACAGATTGCAGAGAAGCTTCAAGCGGCACTTATGACAACCGATGACCTCGACACTGCGTTGCTGCGGCTCAAACGATTGGATTTACAGAGTGCACGGTTGACTTCGTTTGAGCGCGAAATCGTTTCGGATGCGCAACTGGGACTTTAGTTTCGTTGGGCGGGTTGTATTCCAGCCACCATCTCCAACGACTTAACCCCCACCCCACTCGCCACTTGCAACAATTCACAACCAAAAACGAAACACTGATCAAGACTGATAAGTAGCAAGGCATGGAATCCCAGCCGCGTGAACAATGCCGTCTCGCGGCCGCGCCCCGTCCGCGCCCCTGCTCTTTGACATCCCGCCCAACGTTGCAAGGCAACCGCCATCCGCTTTCGCTATTCGCTATTCGACATTCTTCATTCGCCCCGTCCCACTTTGTCCCACTAAATCCCACTTCTTTTTCATCCCCGAAACTGGGATTCCGCATCGGCGCTATCGCCATCGCGATCATCGGACAAAAAACCCAAATTGTGCATCACCCCACACCCCGCGTTGCGAAGCAACCCCGTCCTACCCAACGTCGCTGCGTCGCTACGTGGCTCCGTCGCTTCTACCTGCACTCAGCCCCTCAGTCCCTCGGCCCCTTGATTCCTAAACCCCTAACAAATCACAAACAAACGTCAATCTGGAGAACCTGTGCCGCCTGTAACAAATCAAAAGACCAACTGCCGCAATTCATCACGACCCGCGCCTCAAGTCTCAGGACTCAGGACTCAGGACTCTAGACTCAGGACTCAGGACTCAGGACTCCTTCAAATTTGTTACAAACCCCCAACCCGCATTCCAACGCGAGAATCAAAGGACCGCGCGAAACGGCGAGCATCTATGAAGCGATGCGAGTCAAGGTGGACGTTCCGGGTTTGTGGGGAAGCATCTTCCGAACAGTCCCGTCGCCGTCGGCATCGGTCGAATCTGCCCATCTCAGCCGCTGCCGCTGCGGGGGTGCTTCC
>JACRIM010000010.1 GCA_016235815.1 Planctomycetota bacterium | reverse complement strand
GTGATGCGCACGGCCCACCAACAGGGCCGCGACGTGCTCGCCACCATCAAAATACTGATACGCGGCACTTGGTCAGGAAAAATGCCGTTCATCCTGACCCCTGCTAACGTCAAGACCCGCGCAAGACGGTAAACAGTTACCTGGGGTCGTACCCCAGATAGGTGTGGACGATGCCACCGGTTTGATTTTCGTCGTTGCGTGATTCCACAGAGCGGATCATAGCATCGTTGCCGGGCGCAGATGCGATTGGCAGAATCGATCAACTTGAAGGCAGCGCTCAATTCGCCAATAATCGCCGCAAATAGAAACGAGTTTTCATGCCGCCGATTGAATCAAAATCATACGATCCCGCGTCGATAGAGAAGCAGATCTTCGCGATGTGGGAATCGCGCAAGGCGTTCGAAGCTGGGCCGCAGGATGGTCGCGACCGCAAAGACCCCTTCTGCATGGTCATCCCGCCGCCGAACGTGACCGGCGCGCTGCACCTCGGCCACGCCCTGAACAACACCCTGCAGGACATCCTCATCCGCCACAAGCGCATGGCCGGCTTCAACACCTTCTGGCTCGTCGGCACCGATCACGCCGGCATCGCCACGCAGGCCGTCGTGGAGAAGACGATCCGCCAAAGCGAAGGCAAGAGCCGCCACGACCTCGGCCGCGAGGAACTCGTCAAACGTATCTGGGAGTGGAAGGAAAAATTCGGCGGCCGCATCGTCGAGCAACTCAAGCTCATGGGCTGCTCCTGCGATTATTCAAAGGAGCGTTTCACCCTCGACGACGGCTGCGCCAAGGCCGTGCGCGAGACGTTCTTCAAACTCTTCCGCGACGGATTGATCTATCGCGGCAAGCGGTTGGTGAATTGGGACACGCAGTTGCAGACCGCCGTGGCCGACGACGAGGTCTATCACGAGACGGTCAAGGGGCACTTCTACCACTTCAAATATCCAATAGTGGGAACAGGGAACGGGGAACAGGGAACAGAGCCGACGCACGTCCACATCGCCACGACGCGCCCCGAGACGATGCTGGCCGACACGGCAGTGGCGGTGCACCCCGACCCCGCCGCGGCGATGGACAAATCACTCGCCGAGTTGCGCGCGAAGCTGAAGGAGGCGAGCGACAAAGACCGCGCCGACGTGCAGGCGTCCATCGACGATCTTCTTGAACGACAAAAGTCACTGCTCCCCACGCTCGTGAAACTGCGCGACATGGCAAAGGCGAATCGCAAGATCATGTTGCCGCTCATGAATCGCGAAATCCCGCTCATCTGCGACGAGTGGGCCGACCCGACGCTTGGCACCGGCTGCGTGAAGATCACTCCGGCGCACGATGCCAATGACTACGAGGTCGGCCGCCGCCACGATCTGCCCATTATCAACGTCATGACGCCCGACGGCCGCGTGACCGACGAAGGCGGCGCGTACAAAGGAATGAAGTTCGCCGACGCGCGGAAGAAGGTCGTCGAAGACATGGAGGCGCTGGGCCTCGTCGAGAAGATCGAAGATCGCATGATCGACCTCGGCCACTCCGACCGCAGCAAGTCGCCGATCGAGCCATACCTGAGCGATCAGTGGTTCGTGCGCATGGGCGACCTGGAGCCGGAGCACGCGGCCAAGATCAATGGCCTGCGTCACAAAGCACCGGGCCTTGCGCAAATGGCGATCGACGCCGTGAAGCGAGGCGACGTGAAGTTCCACCCCGCGCGGTATGAGAACTCCTACATTGACTGGCTCGGCGAAAAACGCGACTGGTGCATCAGCCGCCAATTATGGTGGGGGCATCGGATTCCGGTGTGGCACGCACTAGTACTTCGGAAAGAAGTCTTGGAAGATCCATTCCATAAAGAATTAATTGGAGATCAGGAGTTTTCAACTGACAGCAATTGGAATGGTAGGCAGGTCTCATCAAAATATGAAGGGCAACTTTTCCTTCAAGTACGAAGCGTCGAAGTAGATGCGAAGGAGTACATCGAATTCAATTATTGTGTCGCTCCCAACTTCTCAGAATTTGAAGCCAAACTTGAAGCGGCTGGCTTTCAGCAAGACCCCGACGTCCTTGACACCTGGTTCTCCTCCGCTCTCTGGCCGCACTCAACGCTCGGCTGGCCCGATGCCTTTACCGAGCCGCGACCGTTAGGGAGCGGGTTTGATTCGATGCCGAAGAACCCGCTTGCTGACGCGCGCGGCTCGGAGAACCCTTCGCACGGCTCCTTGCTCTCGAACTATTACCCCACCCAAGTCCTCTCCACCGCCCGCGAGATCATCACCCTCTGGGTCGCGCGCATGGTCCTGACCGGCCTCTACAACATCGGAGAGATCCCGTTCCATGACGTCTACATCCACTCCGTCATTCAGGACGGCCAGGGTCGCAAGATGAGCAAGTCGGCCGGCAACGGCGTCGACCCGGCTGACATCATCGAAGAGTACGGCGCGGATGCGCTGCGCTTCACGCTCGCCGATCTTTCGACGGAGACGCAGGACATCCGCATGCCGGTCAAGCCCAAGAAGCTGCCGGACGGCCGCACCATCAACATCAGCGAGAAGTTTGAGAAGGGGCGCAACTTCTGCAACAAACTCTGGCAGGCATCGACCGGCTTCGTCATGCGGAATTTGGAGGGGTACGCCCCGAAGCCGCTCGAAGCTGTCGCACTGCGATTGGAAGACCGCTGGATCCTTTCGCGCATGACGGCCTGTCAGGAAACGGTCGACGCCGCATTGGAAAAGTTCCGTTTCGCCGAGGCCGCCGGGGCGCTCTACCGGTTCATGTGGGATGAGTATTGCAGTTGGTACATTGAGATGACCAAGTCGCGGCTGCAAGGATCAGAGCCGCGACCGTTAGGGAGCGGGTTCGATTCGACATTGCAGAATCCGCTTGCTGACACGCGCGGCTCGGATAGGCATTCCGCACAGCAAGTCCTCGTGTTCGTTCTCGACCGCCTGCTGCGAATGCTGCATCCGTTCATCCCATTCGTGACCGAGGGCGTCTGGCAGGAGTTGAACAATGTCGCCCCCAGCCGCGGACTCACAACCCTCTTCGACGCCGCGGCTGAACCGGCCCTCATTACCGCGCAGTGGCCGACGATTGACGCGAAGCTCCGCAGCAACGCCGTCGAGTCTGAGATGGATCGCC
Organism: Planctomycetota bacterium; assembly: GCA_016235815.1. GTDB lineage: Bacteria > Planctomycetota > Phycisphaerae > UBA1845 > UTPLA1 > JACRIM01. The sequence continues at coordinate 107,191 of JACRIM010000010.1, read as the reverse complement.
TGCACAACCTCATAAAGAGCGTCCGCGACATCCGCGCCGACGTGAACGACTATCGCGGCAAGGCCAAACAGCCTTCCCTGCGCACGCTTGCGAAGGTCGTCATCCGCGCCGATGCCGACACGACCGCGCTGATCGAGCGCTATCGCGCCTTCGTGATGCCCCTCGCGGGCTGCGACACGCTGGAAGTCGGCGCAAGTGCCGCGAAACCCGCCGGCGCGATGAGTCGCGTGCATCCGACCATGCAGGTCTATGCGCCGGTCGCCGACTACGTCGACCTCGGCGAAGTGAAAAAGGCAGAGTCCGCGAAGCTCGAGGAGCTGCGCAGCGTTCTCGTGCGCGAAACAGCCAAAATGTCCAACGAAGACTTTGTCAAGCGCGCCGACCCCGGGGTCGTCGCGCAGTCGAAACAGCGCGCGGCCGACCTGTCAAGCCAGATTCTGCTCATCGAGCAGCACCTCGCCGAATTGTCGTAACCTGCCACGCGGTGTAGTACTTGCGCACGCGCTTGCAATCGTCTGCGCCGTTCTGTACGCTTGACCCTGGCGTTTTTTCAACGGAGCCGCTGTTTATGGAAGTGCGGGTCGATCTTGCCCGGATCGTCATCCAGGACACGAGCGATCAGCAGATCATCTTCCTGCGTGAACGCGACGGAACGCGTGAGTTCCCAATCGTCATCGGCGATTCGGAGGCCTGCGCGATCGACCGCCGCCTGAAGAGCTACAAGAAAGCGCGGCCGATGACGCACGACCTATTGGCCGACGTCATCGAGAAGCTGCACGGCGAACTTGATAAGATCGTCATTTGTGATCTGAAGAACCATACGTTCTTCGCGAGACTGGTTATTCGCGTCGGTTCGGAAATGGTGGAGATCGATTCGCGTCCCTCGGATGCCATCGCCCTCGCCGCCGGGACCGAAACGCCGCTCTTCGTGGAGGATCATGTCCTCCGCGAGATCTGCCGCGAGTGATGAACGTATTGAACGACGAACCGAACGGGCTGCGACGAGATATGACCCCTCAAGCCGACTCCTTTGCGACCTCCCCGCGCCTGACCGAAAACCAGCAGACCTTTCAGACCGCCCATCCCGCGGTCGATGGGGTCGTCGTGCGCGTCCGTGCACCGGCCGTCGCCGATGTCATGGGCGGCATTGCCGAAGAGAGCGGTTCGCCCGTCCTGACTGCCACGCTCGGCATGTCCTTCATCGTCTCCATGTGGCGAATCGCCGGTGATTCTCTGCGCGTTCGACTGGTCCCCGAGGCCGGGCAGGGTTCGGCACATGATGTTGTCATGCCGATGAGCGCGATTGCCTCCCCGGTCGAACAGGCCGCCGCGATTGTGGCAGCATGCAAGACCAGCGGCGCCGAATGGGCCGCCGCCGCGTGCCTCGCGGTCCAGAGAGCCATCGCACAGACCGTTATCGACAAGCCGGCCGGCGGATTCGCCGTCCTGCTGCAGACCGATTTCCCCGCCGACGTCGACCTCGGCCGACATACCGTGATGGCCGCCGGCGTCATCGAAGCCCTCACGCGACTGGAAAACAAACCAACCGATCGCGCCATCAAGGCCCGCCTCTGCTCCGATGCCGCGGCCGTCATCACCGGCGTGCGCAGCGTCCGCACGGCGCTCACCAGCATCGGCGGCGCCGCCGACGGCTCGCTCCTGCAGATCAAGTTCCATCCGCAGCTTTCCGGCGAACCCCTCGCCCTTCCTCCGGGCGTCACGCTCACGGCCCTTCGCACAAGTCTCGCACGACCCGTGACACAGGAGCGCCTCATCGACACGCGCCTCTGCGCCGAGATGGGCCAGACCATCATCCTCGGCTATCACGGCGGCGACGGCCACCCCGGCGCGCCGCGCATCGAACGGCTTTCGTCGATCACACCGAACGAATACGTTGAGCGCTTCAAGGATATCTTTCCGCAGAAGATCACCGGCAAGCAGTACACCGCCAAGTTCGGCGAGCTTCGCGGCTTGAACGGCCACCTCGCTCCCGACGACACATACAAGGTTCGCTCCCGCGCCGAGCATCACATTTACGAAAACCGCCGCGTGCATGAGTTTTCGACGTGTATCAGCCGGGCCCGCCGGTCGAATTCGTTGGAAGCAATGATCGAGGCCGGCGAATTGATGTACGCCTCCCACTGGAGCCACAGCCAGCGCTGCGGCATCGGCGGTGTTGAGCCCGACCGCCTCGTCGCCTGCATCCGGAAATTCGGTCCCGCGGCGGGCCTCTTCGGTGCAAAGGTCACCGGCGGCGGCCACGGCGGCGAAATGGTCGTTCTCCTGCGGGATGACCCGGCAGCCCACGCCGCACTCGCCCGGGCTGTTCAGGAGGCGCAGACCATGTCCAGCCGCCCGGTCCAGACCTATCGCGGCAGCCTGGCGGGGGCGGAATTGTCGGCGGTGTGAGCGTGTGGCGATTTAGCCGCTGTGCCACATACGCTAACAATCCGAGCACGAAGGCGCAAGTCGAAGAGTCGCCGTGGAGACCTTCGTGGCATGTCTGGCAGAAATTCGGCTACGAGAACTTGTTTCGGTAGAGCAGGTATCTCGGCCCGCGAACTAGCGCCGCGCGGTTCGGATTGACATCAGGACTTGATGAGCAACTCGCCCCGCCCCGGCAGTGTCTTCAGCGCCACAAGAATCCGCTCCGCCGCGTGGCCGTCGCCGTATGGATTCTTCAGGCGCGGAAAACTCTCGCGGAACATGGGGTCGAGTGCAGCGGCGAGGATGTCGGCGATTTCGGTTCGCTCGATCGCGGCGTGCAGCACGTTGTCCGTGCAGGTGCGGCCCTTCTGCCGGTCGCCGATGTTGACGACGGGCAGCTTAAAGCTCGCGGCCTCCAGGATTCCTGCGCTGGAGTTGCCGACCAGTGCCGTCGCGTAACGCAGGCAGTTCCAGAACAGCTCCTGCGACAGCGACGCCTTGAGCACGGTGTCGGGCCGCAAGGATGCAAAATCGCGAAGCGCTGCCAGAACAGCGTCGTGGCCGACGTCGGCGTTCGGACCGAGCACGAGGACATTGCCCTTCCACGCATGAAGCCCGCCGAGCACCTGATTGATTTGCCGTTCCGGCGACAGGTCGCTCAGCGTCTCCGGATGGTACGCCAGCACCAGCGTCGGCTGCGAAAAATCAAGGCCGATCTCGTGGCTGACGACATCGACCGGCGACGGCCGGAACTTCGCAAGATCATCGATGGCCAGCGCCCCGACCGTGTGAATCCGCCACGGTTCCTCGCCCATCTGCATCACACGCTCGGCATGCTCGGGCAGCGCGGGGAAATGCAGATGCGCCAGTTTGGTGATCGCATGGCGGCAGGAATCATCAATCGCCCCGTGCGTGGCGTCGCCGCCGTGCAGATGGGCAATGGGAATGCGATGGATGGTGGCCGCAAGCGCCGCCGCGAGCATTTCGGAGCGATCGCCTAGCACAAAGACGAGATCGCACTGCGCCGCGGCCATCGCGCGGGAGAACTCAATCACCGCCTGCCCCGTCGACCGTGCCACCTGCGTCGGTGAATCGCCCTGCGCGAAGTGCTTCACATCAAAAAGGTCGACGCCGGTCAGCGACTCAAACGCCGCCGCCGTGCCGCCGAAGGATTCGTCGTGATGGGTTCCGCCGACCAGGCACGAGACCTCATAGGTCTCGGCGCGGGACAGCGCCCGCAGCAATGGCTGATAGATTCCCGCATCGGCCCGGCTGGTGGAAATGCATGCGATGCGACGAAGCCACGTCGCGGAGTCCTTGCCCGTTTTTGTGGAAAGGGTCGGCGGCGATGGAAGGGTCGTCGGCATGGTCGTCATCGTGACGGGAATGCTGGCACCCCGTCGCCTCAGGACGACCGGAGAAACGATCAATCGATTCGCACGCGGGCGGGCGGTGCGTCGGGGTTCGTGGCCAGCTCCTCAAGCCGGTCGATCTGCCGTCGCAACGCTTCTGCCTGCGGCGAATCCGGGTACTGCTCAATCACGCGTTTCGCCAGAGCCGTCGCCTCTATATATCGACCATGCTTCACGAGGGCCATGATTTGCGCCTCCAGCTGCTGGCGGGTCTCAATCTCGGCGTTCGCCTCCAGGGTGGGCAATTGCATCCGCACCGCCTCCGCGTCGTCGCTGCCCGCAAACCGCTCAATGAAGGTATGGGCCGCCGCCAGAGCCTCGCTCCATCGCTTGCGGCTCACAAAACGCTGTACCTCGGCGTACATCCGGCGTTGCTGCTCCTCCTGAGCCACCCGGAAATCGCCTTCGATACGCAGCATGAGCTGCCTCGCCTCGGGGCTGTCGGGGTGCTGCTCCTGTAAGAATTGCGCCCTCTGCCTCGCCTGCGACCAGGCCGACATGCTCACCAGGTCGGCCACTTCCTGCGAAATCTCCGCGATATCCCGCGATTCCCGCAGCCGTCGGGCCGACTCGATGCGATTCGAAAGCATCGCCACCCGGTTGTCTGTCCCATATCGGCTTCGCAGCGTCGTGGCCAGTTCCCCGGCCTTGTGAAACTCACCCCCCGAGAGCAGTTCATCCACGCGTTCAAGGGATTCTTCAAGGTCTTCAAGATTCGGCCCCGCTCGACCTGCCGGCGCCGCGGGCGAATGGTCCAGCCGGGCCTTAAGCGCCTCAACCTCGGTTACCAGTTCCTGCCACTGTGTCGCCGTCGGACCATCCGTCTTAAACGGCAGCGTGTCCGACCCGACGTCCTCGGTCACCGTCGGTTGAATCGAAAGATCGGAAAGCGACCGCACATGCTCGGCATGTTTGGACTCCAGTCGCTCGACAGAATCACGAAGTTGATTCACGCGCCGCGCCATCGAACCAACGCCCCACATCGCACAGGCAAACGCAATCGAAATGAGGACGATCAAGCCCGCGAGCACGCGCACCGCCAGCGCGGTGAACACTGACTCGTCGACGCGCCATGCAACGAAAACGCCGGCGACGGTTAATACCGCCGTTACGACGCCGACCCAGCGCATGGCCGGGAACGACCTCGACGCGCCGTGCGGATCGCTCGAATGGGTTGATTGCTCACTCATGGCAGCCGTCGTGGGTGATTTCGCTCCACCCGGTAGGACGTGGTGGAGCCCCTTGCCCTACAAGGATCGTAGCCCCGCAAAGGTCCGAATCAAGCCGCCCACCACGCTTCCGTGCCGCCCGTCATTTGTGCCTCTGTGAGTTGCAGTCCCGTGCTACCATGGCATCCATGCAGTACCCCCCCGAGATGGAGATACGCCCGATATCCCGGCCCATCGACCGCACGGTCTGCCTGCCGGGGAGCAAGTCGCTCACCAACCGCGCCCTGCTCGTCGCCGCCATGGCGAGGGGCCCCTCCACGCTCTCCGACATCCTCATCGCCGATGACACGCGGCTGATGGTCGACGCATTGTTGATGCTCGGCGTTCATGTCGAAGTGGATGTGCCACGGCGCCGGGCCACGGTCCAGGGAGTCGGCGGCTTTTTTCCGAACAGCGACGCCGAACTCGACTGCGGCAACGCCGGAACCGTCATTCGATTCCTCACCGCCGCCTGCGCTGCGTCGGTCGGCGAGTTTCGGCTCGACGGCTCGCCGCGCATGCGCGAGCGCCCCATCGCCGATCTTGTCAACGCACTGCGCGACCTCGGGGCGGCCATCCAATACGATTCCACCGACGGCCATTGCCCCATCGCCGTCTTCGGCAAGGGACTTCGTGGCGGCCAGGTCATCTTCGATCGCCCGATTTCGAGTCAGTTCATTTCCGCGGTGTTGCTAGCCGCGCCGCGCGCCGCCAATGACGTGATGATCCGCGTGGACGGCGGCATGACCAGCACTCCGTATGTGCGCATGACGCTCGATGTCATGCGAGCATTCGGCGTCGAGATCTTCGACGAAGAACTGACGAGCTTCATCGTACCCGCGCCGCAGCATTACAAACCGCGCGACTACAGCATTGAACCCGATGCCTCCGCCGCATCCTATTTCCTCGCCGCCGCCGCTCTGACCGGCGGGCGCGTCACCGTCGACGGCCTCGGTAAAACCAGCTCGCAGGGCGACATCGGTTTCGTCAACATCCTCGCGCAGATGGGTTGCACCATCGAACAGAGCGACCGTCAAACCACGGTGCGCGGCCCTGCCGATGGTCGGCTTCGCGGCGTCTCCGTCGACCTCGGCGACATGCCCGACACCGCGCAGACCCTCGCCGTGCTCGCCGCTTTTGCCGACGGTCCCACGGAGATCCGAAACGTCGGAAATCTGCGCGTAAAAGAAACGGACCGCCTCTTCGCCCTCTCGCGCGAATTGTCGCGCATCGGCGTCGAAACCGAAGTCACGGCTGACTCCATCCGAATCCGCCCGACGCGCTCGCCGGTGGGTGCGATTATCGAAACCTACGATGACCACCGCATGGCCATGAGCTTCGCTCTCGCAGGGCTTCGAACCGATGGCATCATCATCAAAGAGCCGGCGTGTGTGAAGAAAACATTCCCGGAGTTTTTCGAGCTTTGGAAGGAACTCTGATGTACGAGCCGCGCGCCACCGCTTGCTTCTTCCCCGTGTGCCTATAGTCTCACCAGAATGTCGCGACCGCTTATCGACACCCTCCGCCTCTCCGACGGCTATCACGCCCGCGCACGATGGTGGCGGCCGCCGAACCCGCGCGGCGCAGTCCTCTACTTCCACGGCATCCAATCCCATGGCGATTGGTACGAGGCCTCCGCCTCGAAACTCGCCGACGCCGGCTTCACCGTCCTGCTCCCCGATCGCCGAGGCAGCGGACTGAACCAGCGCGACCGTGGCCACGTCGATTCGGTCGAACGTGCCGTCAACGACGCAAACGACGCACTCAACTCACTGCTCGCCGAAACACACCAATCATCCGCCCACGTCGTCGGCGTCAGTTGGGGCGGCAAGCTTGCCGTCTGTCTCGCATCACAACTCCCGCAAAAAATCGCCTCGCTCTCCCTCATCGCCCCCGGCCTCTTCCCGCGCGTTGACCTCACCACCGCAGAGAAGTTCCGCGTCGGCCTCTCATTGCTAAACGACCCCGACCGCATCTTCGACATCCCACTGAACTCACCCGAGTTCTTCACCGCCAACCCCGAGCGCATCCGTTACGTCAACAACGACCCACTCATGCTTCGCCAGGTGACCGCCCGCTTCCTACTCGCCACGCGCCGCATGGATCGCATCGTCGCCCGCTTCAAAACGTCCGGCTACAACCGCCCGATTCACCTGATGCTCGCCGGCCACGACCGCGTCATCCACAACGACCCCACTCGCAACTGGCTCCGCGCGCTGCCAATCGCCGGTGTTAAAGTCTCCGACTACCCCGACGCCCACCACACGCTCGAATTCGAACCCGACCCGGCCCCCTTCATTCACGATCTAACATCATGGATCACTTCCCTATAGGTTCCGGCCGGCGGACCATTTCAGAGCCGCGCCCGTAAGAAAGCACCAAGCAAGGCCGCCAACCACGACAGACTCTCAATCATGCGCACGCGCTCGACATGGAAGGCCGGTCTTCAGCCGGCCAGCCCTTGCCACCAACTTCAGTTGGTGGTTCACAAGCTCGCGCGAACTTCCAGCCGGCTTCAGCCGGGCTTCACAACTGGCAAGCATCGTCGTATAAACTCCCCAGCCAATGAACCGCAAATACATCGTCACCGCTGCGCTCCCCTACTCCAACGGCCGACTCCACGTCGGCCATATCGCCGGCGCCTACCTGCCCGCCGACATCTTCGTTCGCTACCTCCGCTCCAATGGCGATGATGTGCGCTTCATCTGCGGCAGCGATGACAACGGCGTCGCCATCGAAATCTCCTCGCGCAAGGAGAACACCACACCCGCCGAACTTTCCGCCCGCTACAACGCGCGCCAGGCCGCCGACTTCGCCGGTCTCGGCATCCGCTTCGACATCTATGGCGGCACGCACCAGCCCGCCTTCGTCGAGACCCACAACCGCATCAGCCAGGACTTCTTCAAAACGATCCACGCCAACGGCCACTTCGTGAAGCGCACGACCGAACAGCTTTACGACGGCCAGGCGCAGCAATTCCTCCCCGACCGCTTTGTCACCGGCCGCTGCTACCACAAGCTCCCCGACGGGACGCCCTGCAACAACCCATCGGCGCTGGGCGACCAGTGCGAACAATGCGGCAACAGCATCGACGCACTGAAACTCATCGACCCCGTTAGCGTCATCACCGGCACACGCCCCGAGACACGGACGACAACCCACTGGTATCTCCAACTCGACAAGTTCCAGGGCATGCTCGCCGACTGGTTCAGCCTGACCTCGCTCGACTGGCGGCCCATCGTCACGAACTTCTCGCTCGGCTCCATCAAGACCGGCCTGCCCGAGCGAGCCATGACCCGCGACCTCACCTGGGGCGTGCCCGTTCCGCTCGATGACCCCGACGCGGCCGGCAAGGTGCTCTATGTCTGGTTCGACGCCCCCATCGGCTACGTGAGTTTCACGGCCGAGCTTTGTCGGCAGCGCGACGGTGACGCCGAAAAGTATCGCGACTGGTGGCAGAACCCCGATTGCAAGATCGTCCACTTCATCGGCGAGGACAACATCGTCTTTCACGCCCTCATCTGGCCCGCCATGTTGATGGGCACGCAGTTCACGACCGAGGAAGTGCAAAAACGCGGCAGCGCCTACACCGGGCCAAAGGGCGCGGGCTATTACCAACTGCCCTACAACGTCGTGGCCAACGCGTTCCTGAACATCAAGTTCCCCGGCAAGGAAGAAGAAAAGATCAGCAAATCCCGCGGCACGGCCGTGTGGATCGAGGATTACCTGCGCGAATTCGACCCGGACCCACTGCGCTACTACCTTACGATCAACGCCCCGGAATCGCAGCGAACGAGTTGGAGCTTCGACGACTTCGTCGAGCGCAACAACTCCGAACTCATCGCCACGCTCGGCAACTTCGTCAATCGCTGGCAAAAGATCGTCACCGACGACTTCGCCCGCAAAGTGCCCGCATCCACGAATCCCGAATCGCTCGAAACCGACCTGCTCGCGAGGATTGCCAAAATCCCCGCCGACGTCGCCACTGACATCGAATCCGCCCGCTTTAAGTCCGCGCTCGGCCGCATCATGGAGGCCTTCCGCGAGTGCAATCGCTACATCGACACCCGCGCCCCGTGGACCAGCCGCAAGACGGACATGGCCCGCACCGCGACGACGATCCACACCTGCATTCAGGCGGTTCGCACGCTCGGCGTCTTGCTGGACCCGTTCCTGCCGTTCGCGGCCGAAAAGATTCGCGCGTCGCTCGGCGTCTCTCAGGACGAATGGAAATGGTCGCGCGCAACACAGCCGCTCCCCGAAGGCCACGCCCTCGGCCCCATCCCCGAAGTGCTGTTCAAGAAACTCGACCCGAAAGACTTTGCGCTCACCGGCGCATCACCGAAGTAGCTGCACGATGACTCGTCGCATTCGACGTTGGCTCGCCGATTAACGGATCGCCCGACCTGAACGGTCGCGTCTATTTCAAAGGAACTGCAAATAGTGTCCCGTACGGCGCCCGATCCTGATCAAACGCAAACTGCGAAGTAACGGCCAGCCCCGCGTCCATCATCCCCTTGAACAACTCGCCATCGACCGACTTCCAGAATCCATACCGCGAACCGCGCAGCCGCGCCATCTCGCTCCAGTTCACGAAAACATACGTGTACCCTTGTTCGCGAAGCCACGCGATCAATTCACCCGGCGACATTCGCTCCGCCGCCTCCGCAAATGGATTGCGATTGAACACCACGCAATAATCCACGCCCCGATCCAGATAATACCGCCGCGCATCCGCGACCATCAGCACCTTGCCGCCGCCGCGCACAATCTCATTCAACTTCGGCACATGCTGATGCGTCGGCCACTCGCCATCGGTAAACCATTTGATCCCGACGGAATCGCGAGCCACAAGTAGCTTTATCATGTCGAAGTTTGTGAACACCATCAGCAATAGCCCGACGGCGGCCATCGACACGGCGAACAAGGGCCTCGTCATCGGCGGAATCGCCGCGCCAATGACCACCGCGATCAGCACCGACGCCGGCACCAGCGCCACCATCGCAAAACGATCCACCAGATGCGTGAAGCCGATCCATGTCACCAGCGTCCCCGCCAGCAACAAGACACACGGCACCACCGCCTCATTCCGTCTGCGCAACACGCCCACCATCGCCGCAAGAATCCCCAACCCCATGACCGGGCCATACAGTGGATTCCAAATCACCTGATTCCACAGCCGCTCTATGCGCCCGCCGACCGACCGATGCTCCGGCCCCGGCAGATGCCCTTCCGCCCACCGCGCCGCACCGTCGTCATTCCAGATCCCCGCCTTCTCGGCAAATGCCGTTCGCGCCAGCGGAAATACCGGGTTGCCCGTGTTCACTGCATTTCGAATCAACCACGGCGACATCGTCACGGCCGCTGCTAATCCGAATGCCGCAAGTGATCGCGTTGCACCAATTCGCCGCCCCACCCACGCGACCGCCAGCGCCAGCGGAATCACCACCTGCGCTGCGGCGATGTACTTGCAACCAAACGCAAACCCCGCCATCGCCCCAGCCATCGCGAACCACCGCATCGGCCGTTGTTGATCGCGCCGCATGGCTTCAAAGATCGCCCACAGCGCCAAAGCCGTAAAGAGAATCAGCCCATTCTCCACATACGCCAGCGCCCCGACATACATCACAATCGGGCAAGACACCGCCACAATCCCGGCGATGTGTGCCGAGTTTCGCCGCGCCGGTTCTGCATCACACAGCGCCGCCCGCGCTGCACACCATGTCGCCACGCCCGCAAGAATCCCAAGTATCGCATGAAGCATCTGCGCCGTGAATGCCGCCCTCAACGGGTCGCCTCGCAAAATCATCCCGAGCAGATACAGCATCTCCACACCGAAAGGAAAATTGCTGTAGATGTTGTGCGGCAGGTAGGCGATCCGCCCCGCATCCTGAAAATCCCGCAACGCCCCAAGGTGATATTCCAGTACGTCATACCCATTCCCCTCGGTCGGCCACAAAACCCCCGGAGGAAGCGACGCCGCCAACAGTGCCAATGCAACAAATGAAGCGACGACAACGAGCAACCAGCCCCCTTCGGCTTTCTCCCGGAATCTCATTCGAACCGCGCGCCAAACCTCAACTCCCCCGCGCGCCGCCAGTACCGCCGTCACGCCGACCCACGCGCCGCGATTCATCCACCCCATTAATCCCGCAACCAACATCACCAGCGATAATGCGCCCAGCCCGAATCCGCACGCGATGACCAGTCGGGTGGCGTACGGTGCGAGTGAACCCTGATCCGTCGAAGCCTCGCATTCCCTCCCCTTACTAAGGGGAGGGCTAGGGTGGGGTCGCGATTCAGAGTTTTTGTCCCCACGGCCCAAACTTACATCACAGCGCGCCGCTTCAAATCGAAAAACACGAAGTAGCTCCGCCCCCAACCCCAACCCCGCGAGCAGAATCCCCCCCGCCAACGGACCTTCAACGAGCACCACGCTCAAACTCGGAATCGAAATCGCCCCCATCACCCCAACAACGATCACGCCACAAACAAGAATCACTCGACCCCAAGTCGCCAACGCCCCGCCGCCCTGTTCGCCGCCACCCGCGCTCAATACTTCCCCCCTCGCGCCGCGATCTCCTCGATCATCTTGCAATAACTGTCATACCGCTCCGGCGTGATTCGCCCATCCTCCACCGCTTCCTTGATCGCGCAGCCGATCTCGTGAGTGTGCGTGCAATCCTTGAACTTGCAATCCGACAGCAGCTCGACGAACTCCGTGAAAAACGCCTCCAACTCCCCCGCCTCCACACCCGCCAGCTCAAACTGCCGCATCCCCGGCGTGTCCACCACATACCCGCCGAACGGCCACTTCAGCAGCCGCGCCATCGTCGTCGTGTGTCGCCCCCGCTCCACATCCGACACCGTGCCGACTTTCAATCGCATGTCCGGCGCCAGCGCATTGATGATCGAACTCTTCCCCACCCCCGACGGGCCGACGAACACCGACGTCTTGTCGCGAATCGTCTCCCGCAACGGTTCCAACCCAGCGGCCTGCTCCACGCTCACCAACAGCGCCCGATACCCAATCGCACGATACCGTTCGGCCACCGCCGCCGCCGCGCCATCCGTATCGAGGTCCGCCTTGTTAATGCAAACCACCGGCCGCATCTCCCCCTTGTGCACCGAAACGAGATAGCGATCGATCAGGTGCGGCCGAAGCGTCGGCTGATTTGCAGCCACTGTGATCACGACGGTATTCACGTTCGCCGCGATGATCTGCCGCTTACGCTCGTACTCGCGCACCAGCACGCTCTCGCGCTCCTCCACTTCTTCAATCACGCCCTCGGCGAACATCACGCCGTCAATCTCAATCTGCCCCGCAACGTCATTATGAAACACCGGCGCGATCCGCACCCGATCCCCCACCGTGATCGACTGCCGATCGCCGATCATCCGCGTCCGCAGCATTCGCCGAACCGTGCAGGCCCACTGCGTCACGCCGTCATCGACCTCGGTCATCAGCCCGCGCATCGCCACCACGACGCCGTCGTGCAAATCCGTCCGCTGCTCTCCTTCTTCCTGAATGATGATCGTCCGCTTGCGCGACAAATCCCCTTTGGCCCGCACATTCTCATTCTGCTTTTCGTCGTCAACGGATTCGTCCCCGCGCTTCATCCGCCGCGTCAATCCGCCCCCGTCGCGCGCGACCTTACCCCGATTCTTTCGCAGGTCAATGCGAACCTTGCGCCCCTTGCGCGGTCGATCGTCATCGCGATTTTTACTCACGCGGTTTCTCCGTGGCGGGCTGACTCGTCGCCGGTTGCGATGTGGGTTGCGATGAAGCGGGCTGCGACGATGGTTTCGATGTCACCAGTCGGGGTGCCGGCGCTAATGAATGCGCCGCCTTCATCGGCTGCGCAGCGCTCGTCGGTCGGGCGGCCGACGCACTGTCATCGTCAAATGCATCTTTCATAACGGCGTTTTCGTCCGCCTTCTCTATTCCAAACGCCGGCGCCGCTTTCGGAGATTCCGCGGAACTCCCAACCAAGGTGCCACCGCTCACTGGAGCCGCCTGTTTCTTCATTCCCAATTCCGCTCGTCCATCCTTCGCGTCTCGCCGCGCCCCCGTCGCCACTTGTTCCTGCATCACCGCCTGTCCGCGCGAATCACGAAATGCCAACGCCGTATCATCCGTCGGCGACTTCAACACCGGCCTGCCCCGCTCTTCCTTGTCCGCCAACGCGAAAACCTGCCGCTCCCGCTCTTTCTGTAACTGCTCCATGCCGAAGTAGCCGATCGTGCAAACGATCACCAGCGACGCAGCCAGCGCCACGGGTTTCCACCCGCTCATCCGTCGCGTCGGCCCCTCGTCTAACAGGCTCGACCGCTCCAGCCGCGCCCGCACGGCCTCATTGAATCCCATTCCCGCGAATTCCTTGGGCACCGACCCAATCAACCGCGCCGTCTCGCGCAATTCCTCCAACAGCTCTCGCGCTTCGGCATCGCGCGCCAACAACTGCTCCACCTCGGCGCGCTCCGCCTCCGTAAGCTCCCCATCGAGGTAAGCCGTCAACTGCTCGTAATGTTCCAATCGTCCAGCCATCGCGTTCCTACACGTGACCCCTTGGCCCCTCGGCCCCTTGGACCCTCAGTCTCTCTCGCAACTCCATCCGCCCCCGATGCAATCTCGACTTCACCGTCCCGCGCGGCACACCCAGTATCCCCGCGATCTCCTCATAATCCAAACCCTGCACATCGCGCAGCACCACCACGGCCCGATGTTCTTCATCCAGCTCCGCCAGCGCCGTCAGCACGCGAGCGTGCTCCTCTTTCAATTCCGCCGCGTCGCCGGGCAGCGCCTCACCACTTTCGCGCCGATTCGCCAACCCCTCATCCGCCATATTCACCACGCGCCGCGGTCGCCGCCGCTCGCTCAAACATAGGTTCATCGCAATGCGATACAGCCACGTATAAAACGCCGACCGCCCGTCGAAGCTCGCCAGCGACTGCCACGCCTTCACGAACGCCTCCTGCGCCAAATCCTCCGCCACACCCCGATCACGCACCATCCTCGCGCAAACCGTCACCACCCGGTCGGCGTACAACTCCACGAGCCGCCCGAACGCCGCCGTGTCCCCCGCCCGGCTGCATGCCAAAAGCTCGCTTTCGCCAAACTTCGATGTCCCATCCTTTGACGCCAAATCCAATCCCTCGGTTCCAACCGCCCCAAACCCCCCGTTCCCGCATGATACAATACCCCACGATGCCCCTCGCGCTGCCCATCGCCGATGCCCCCGACATCCGCCCGGACAACATCACCGGGCCGCGCGACATCCGCGCCGTCCAAACCCTTCGAATCAGCGTCACCGACCGCTGCAACTTCCGCTGCGTCTACTGCATGCCCGAAGACAAGCTCGATTGGGTGCCGCGTGACGAACTCCTCACCTTCGAGGAGATCATCGCCATTGCCCGGACCGCCATCGACCTCGGCATCACCTCCTTCAAACTCACCGGCGGCGAACCACTCATCCGTCACCATCTGCCGCTGCTGGTCTCCATGCTCCGCGCCCTGCCCGGCGTCACCGACCTCTCCATGACCACCAACGGCGCGCTCCTTGACCAATACGCGCCGGCCCTCAAATCCGCCGGCCTCAATCGCATCACCGTCAGCATGGACACGCAGGATCGCGACCGCTTCCGCGACATCACCCGCGGCGCCGACCTCGATCATGTCTGGCGCGGAATCCGCGCGGCCATCGCCGCCGGCTTCAGGCATCCCAAGATCAACTGCGTCGCCATGAAGGGAATCAACGACGACGAGTTCGCCGACTTCGCCGCCCTGACGTTAAACACTGACCTCACCATCCGCTTCATCGAATACATGCCGCTCGGCCGCACCGCGCTCGGCGGCGACTACGAATCGCGTTTCATCGCCGAATCCGAAATTCGCAGGCACATCGAAAATCGCTTCGGCCCGCTCGAACCCGCCACGCGCGACACCGGCCACGGCCCCGCAAACGTCTGGCGCATCCCAGGCGCAAAGGGCCGCATTGGCTTCATCAGCGCGATGAGCAAGCCCTTCTGCGCAACCTGCAACCGCCTGCGCCTCACCGCCGAAGGCCAACTCCGAAGCTGCCTCTTCGACGGCGGCGAAGTAGAACTCCGTCCCATCGTGCGCAGCACCAATCCCCTCCACTTGATAAGGGGAGGGCCTGAGTGGGCTCGCGAAAAAGAACAAGACCTGCCCCCGAAACAGCCTGCCCTAAACGAAGAACTGCGCAACGCCTTCATCCGCTGCGTCGCCTTCAAACCCGAAGTGCACTCGTACCACGGAAACCGCCAGATGTCCCAGATTGGCGGTTGAGCTGCACGATGGCTACACCTGTTTTCAAAGTGGGTGATCAGGTTCGAGTGGTATCGATTCCGGACAGTGTTCTTGCAATGCCGTCGGACTTGCGAGATGGACCACATGGAACGCTCAATGCATTTCAACATGCGATGTCACAGCCGTCGCCGTTTACAGTCGTCGAAATAGACGCTGATTTCGGTTGGCCTTGGATTGAATTCGAAATCACTGATCCTATAGACGGCATGCATTACCACAAGCTGATGATCGAGCCTGAGTGTGTCGAATTAGTCCGTATCAGTGATGTAGATAATTGCACCTAGCACATGCTCAAACTGTTGACGATGCACGGTGACTGCGTCTTAGTTCACGAACTTCGTCCACTCCCAACACGCCCGCAAACGGCGAGTTCTGCCGAAGTCGTTGTCCCTCATCTGACGAAGACAACAGCACGTCGCGGATTTCCTCAACGGGACGCCTCAGAATCTCCCGCCATTCGTCGTAGCACTTAAGCAGGGATGGAGCATTCGAATTGCGCTGCGTCCATCGATCCAGATTGGAGCGCGCAACATCGATCCACTCTGGATGCGCAGGCAGTTCATGGGCAATTCGAGTGGCAATCTCAAGACTGATCGAATCTTGTACGTCGTGACCCATGCTGCCATTATAGCAAACCGACCCCGGCCCTTTCGCCATTTGCTATTCGCCATTCTGCATTCTCTCCCTACGTCCCCGTAATCCAATTCTTAATATCCTGATACGTTACCAACACAAATAGCGTCGCGATCAGCGCAATCCCGATGATCTGCGTCGCCACCTGCGTCTTGATGCTCACCGGCTCGCCGCGAATCTTCTCCAGAATCAGAAACATAAACAGTCCGCCATCCACAATCGGCATCGGCAGGAAGTTCAGCACCGCCAGGTTCGCGGAGATCAGCGCAAGGAAGAACAGCAGATTGAGCAAACCCTGATCGGCCACCTTCGTCCCCAGCCGGAAGATGCCCACCGGTCCGCTCACCTTGTCGACGCCCACCTTGCGCGTGATCAGCATGTGCTCGATCGTCTTGATCGTCTGCATCGTCACGCCGTAAGCCTGACGAAAACCCTCGCCCGCTGCAAGGATCGGATTACTGATCTGAAATCGCTCGGCCAGCGGCTGGCAATAAAACGTCTGGGCGAATTGAATCCGCTGCAGCCACGGGTCCGTGTTGTCCGCCGTCACGGCGAATTTTCCGCTGCCCGACTTTCCCTGCAGCGTCACATACTCGACGTCCACGGTCCGCCCCTTGCAGCTCTCAAGGATCGCCTTCACCGCCCGATGATCCGGCAGCGCGACCTCTTCCAACTGCCCGTCGGCGTTCTTCACTTCCAGATTGATCTTGCCGTCGATCTTCGTAATCCGCGTCCCCGGTCCGAGGTTCAGCGCCGACGTGATGCACAACGGCACAACGAACTTCGCCGTCCGCGCCTCATCCGCCACGCGATAGCCGATCTCCACGGTCTTGCCCGCCGCCAGTCGAAGCGCCTCTGAAAGCTGCCACCACTGCGTCACAGCCTTGCCATCGACCGACTGAATCACCGCGCCCACCGGAATCCCCGCGGCCTTCGCCGGCGTCGATCTGCCGTCCACGTCGTCCACGATGTCCGCAACGACAAGATGATTCTCATCCACGGTGTGCAGCATCGCCTCCACCGGCGCGGGCGGCGACTTGCCGATCAACGTGAACGGCCGCTTCGGCTTCAGCGGCTTCAGGGCGTGAACATCCACGGTCTCCATCCAGCGCCGCCATGCCGTCGCATCGGCGATTCCCTTCAGCGCTGCCGAGAGCTTGTCGCGATCACCATCCGAAATCCCCGCGGCCTTCGCCTTTTCCAAAACCATCGCCACCGCCGGCACCACGCCCTTGCGCCCGGCGTTGATGAACTCTTCGCGATTCTCGCAGACGAAACTCACCGTCCGGCCGTCCAGCCCCTGATTCGCGGCGTACGGCCGTCGCACCTCCAGCGCGACTTCCTTTCCGGCGTTCTCTTCGATCGTGCTCTTCAATGTTGCGTGGCTCGGATAGGCATTGCTGCCGATCTTCGTAATCACATCGCCCGACTTCGCACCCGCCAGATCAAACGACTTGCCCTCATCCGTCACAAAAATCGTCAGCCGCGGCACCATGCCAAGCAGCGACCCGCTCACGGTGTCGCCCTGCACATGGCTTCCCGGAATCCAAAGCGCCCGCACCGACGTGCGAATCTCCGTGCTCGGAATGTCCGCGCTTCCACTAAGGTATTGTTCTTCCGTGATCTCATCCGGCTTCGTCGGCCGGCGAACAATCACATCCACCGGCGCGCCGCGTGCCTCCACCATCGCTCGGTGGAATACACCGAGGTCTTTGAACTCCTTCGCCTCGCCGCTTGGCAAGACCAGCTTGTACAGCTCATCGTTTCGGTGCAGTTCGCCGTCTTGCGGCTCGGTCTTCTCCCAAATCGATGGGATCGCCACGCGCCGATTCGACCCGGCGGAAATCCCAAGTTGCCGCACGCTTTCACTCTTCCTGAACTCCGGCAACACCCGCGGTTTCGGTTCCAACAGTTTTCCATCTCGCTCGACATCGAGCACCAGCGGCTCATCCTGGTTCGACAGCACCACCGCCGTTGTCAAATCCGCCCAACTGTGTAGCTCATCATCATTGATTCGCAGAATCCGGTCGCCCGTCTGCAATCCCGCCCGCGCCGCAGGCGAATTCTGAACCACGCTTCCCACCACCGGCGGGGCCTGATACCGCCCCACCATCGACACCACCGCAAACGCGACGGTCGAGAAAATCAGGTTCATAATCACACCGGCCGAGATGATCACCATCCGCTGCCCGATGGACTTGTTCGTGAACGAACCGGGATCGTGCTTTACCTTCAACTCGCCGGACTTGTCGACGACAAAATCCTCCTGCCCCAGCATCTTCACATAGCCGCCCAGCGGCAGGACATTCATCGAATAGCGCGTCTCGCCCTTGGTGAACCCGACCAACTCCTTGCCGAATCCGATGGCGAATTGATCCACCCGCACCCCGGCCCACTTCGCCGCCATGAAGTGCCCAAGTTCATGCACGAAGATCACCAGCGAGAATCCCAGCGCAAGCAGGATGAACGACCACACGCTCGACACCCACGCCGGCATCGAAAACGCCGCAATCATCACCGCCGGCACACCGACGGCCATTACGGATACCATTCGCCTCGTCGACACGGTGCCGCAGAGCCCGTGCGGTGCGCTTGGTCCCCCGGTCCCCCGGTCCCCCGGTCCCCAATTTCGACGTTTCGACTTTTCGACTTTTCGACATTTCAACGAATCTACGCCACGACGCATTGCATTACCTCATTCCGGGCCCACGCATCCACTGTCATCAACGTATCAAGACCCGGGTGCTTTTCAAAGTTGTGCCGACGAAGGACGTCTTCCACCGTTTCGGCAATCTCCAGAAACCCCATTCGCCCCGCACGAAACCGCTCCACCGCCGCCTCATTGGCCGCGTTGAACGCCACACCGGCCGTCCCACCCTGCACCGCCACCGCATGCCCGAGCCTCAACGCCGGGAACCGTTCGATGTCCGGCGGCTCAAAGTGCATGCGTTCCAGCTTCGAGAAATCCAAACGCGCTCCGGCGCCCGCAAGGCGGCGCGGATAGGTCATCGCATACTGAATCGGCGTCCGCATGTCCGGCTGCCCCATCTGGGCCACGATCGACCCATCATGGAACGCCACCATCGAATGGATGATCGACTCAGGGTGAATGACCACTTCAATTCGTTCCGCCGGCACATCGAACAGCCACTTCGCTTCGATAATTTCCAGCGCCTTGTTCATCATCGTCGCGGAATCGATCGTAATTTTCGGACCCATCGACCACGTCGGGTGTCGCATCGCGTCCGCAATCGACGCCGCGCGCATCTGCTCGCGCGTCCACGTTCGAAAAGGCCCGCCCGATGCGGTCAGCAGAATTCGTTCAATCTCCTCGTGCCGCCCTGAATGCAGCGATTGATAGATCGCCGAGTGTTCGCTATCAACGGGGATCAACCGCGCGCCCGACGCCGTCGCCGCGTTCACCATCAACTCGCCCGCGACAACCAGCGACTCCTTGTTCGCCAAGCCAACCGTCAGCCCGCGCTGCACGGCCGCCAACGTCGCCGGCAATCCGGCCACCCCCACGATGGCCGAAAGCACCAGATCGCACTCCACTTCGTTGATCAGACGGACCAGCGAATCCGGCCCGCTCCACACTGAGGTCCCCGCGCCACCCACCGCGTGATCCAGCGCCTCCGCCGATTCCGGGTTGGTGAGCACCGCCACGCGCGGCTTCCACCGCCGCACCTGCTCCGACATCCTCCGCCAGTTCGACCCCGCTGCGAGGCCGACAATCTCAAACTCCGCGGGAAGATTCTCCGCCACCGCGAGGGCGTTGCACCCAATCGACCCCGTGGACCCCAAGATGATGACTCGCTTCGGCAATCAATTCTCCGCCACGGATGATAGGTTCAACACCCATTCCCAGCAATTCGCGAAGGACGCCTCGCGACGCGCTGCCCCCACAAAAAAGCGTTGCCGGAGGCCGCGTATCGCGGCTCCCCGGCAAACGCTGGGTGATGCAAACTCAAGCTTCGGACGTGGGAGTCAACCTATGCCCGCGCGCCCGCCATGACAGGTGCAACCGTTCTCGCGCCCGGATGAACCGCCGCCGGCTGCTGCGCGATCGTCCGCAGGATCGCGTCGCCAAGTGCGAACTCTTTGTCCTCGCGCTCGCGCGTCGGCTCGGTGTTGCCGGTCAGACACTGCATCAGCGACCAGAACCGAACCCACATCCGTCGCGATGCCTCGAACTCCGGCGTCGTGTCATACGCCAATCGCAGACCCGCCAGCGCCACATGCGCCGCCGCCGGAATCTTCGTCACCGGCTCGGCCCAGGAGAAATTCTCGTCATTTGAGAATCGCTCGTCGGTCGTCTGCAACACGTCCCGCGCCTTCACGGCCGTCTGCCATTCGACCGCCATGAACGGCTGCGCGATGTCGATGAGCCGCGCGCCGCCGAGCCGCCGCATCGGGCTGAACGCCGCCAAGCCCGCGATGCCGCGGCTGTCGCTCACCAATTGCGTGATCGCCGCTCCGCCGCGCATGGCCGCCTGATTCGGATCGCCGCACAGCAGGTGAATCTGATTGAACAGCTCCCGCGCCTGATCCGGGAACTGCATCAGTTGCAGCGTCTGCAGCATGACATTCCATCGCACATACGCCGGCGGGACAGGTGAATTGAAATCGACCGTCGTGCACGCCGTCACGTCCGTGCCGAGCAACTCGAACATCGTCGAGATATACGCCGGGCCGAGTTTCAGCGTTCCGAATACGTCGGCAAACACTGTCTCATGCCACTTCGCCCACAGGCCCGCCGTCTGCGGCGATACGCCCGCGTTAACCGACTCGGCCTGAAGCTTGCCCGCAAACTCCCAGTTCATCTCGAACTGGCCATACAGGCAAAGCCCGACCTCGTGCGCGATCGCCGGGAGATTCCACGGCTGCGCCAGCACCTTTCTCGGCACCGCCAGCATCGTCACCGGCAGTCGTCGACCGTTGTTCAGTGCGACTTGGGCGTGCTGCCGCCATGTGTACATCCCTTCGGGGCCGTCCGTCAGATACGCCAGCGGCGTCTGCGACAGGCCTTCCTTGGCCACGGCCCCGCGTTGATGGGCCAGCTTCACCGTCGGCAGATACAGATCGCGAATGATCGCGTCGATCGTCGCCAGCTTCTGGTGATACTCATGGCTCGCGTGCTGCGTACACGATCGAAACACGAATCCAAGCGTGTCCTCGTTCGGCGAAAGCAGGCGCCCATCGACATCGCCCAGCACGGCAAGGCATTCCTGATTCCTTCCCTGCTCCAGATACAACCGGGCACGCTCCAGTTGCTCGTTGATCGTCTCCAGGACGTAGTCGTACCACTTCGAAACCGTCTTGAGCTGCACCGACACCGGCCGCAGCCGTGCCTTCGTCAACTCCAGATCGGTCTCAAACGCCGTCTCTTCAGCCGGCGTCATCCGCGACAGAAGGTCCTCCTTCATTTCCCGGGGCAGCGAATCGTCGTACATCGCCCAGCGTCGCAGGGTCGTTTGCAGATCGCGGGCCCGATTTCGCAGGCTGATCAATCGTTGTCGGATCGAGTTCATGGATTCCATCCTTCTCGGGCATCACCCGGAAAAAGCGATCAGCAACCGGCGGCTCCGTCCAAAAAGACGCGAACCGCCGGTTGCCAAAGGCTGACAGCGTTACTTAGTTGCAGCAAATCGGGCCGCAGTTGTTCAGGCCCGTCGTCGGATTCACCAGCCCGTTCACGCCCGGAATACCGAACGCGATGTTGGTCGGGTTGAAAAACGGATTCGTCACGCCGCTCAGTGGGTTGACGGTCGTCGTCGCCAGTGTGCCGTTCGGAGCCGTCGTCGGATAGCCGAAGAGCGAGTTGGAAAAGGAGCCGAAGCCCCCGAATCCACCGAATGGATTGGCCCATCCGTTGACACCGCCCCACGGCGTCGTGTTGATCGGGCTTGTTCCGAAGCCGAGCGTGTTGTTAAAGCTCGTCGCGAACGGATTCAACGTGTTGTATCCGCCGGTGGTCGGGCGAATGCCGTACGTGTTGAAGTTCGTCGGAATCGTGTTCCAGGGAGTGGTGACGCCGCAAAACGGGTTGAGGCCGGTCTGCCAGGCAGTCAGTGGGTTCAGCGTCGCGAGCGGGTTGTTCCAACCGATCGTCCCTTCGCAGCCCGTGTTCCACGGGGTCGTCGTGCCGAACGGCGTCGTGGTGAGGCCGCCGGTCGGGTAGGGAAAGTTGCCGAAGCCGCCA
Organism: Planctomycetota bacterium; assembly: GCA_016235815.1. Lineage (GTDB taxonomy): Bacteria > Planctomycetota > Phycisphaerae > UBA1845 > UTPLA1 > JACRIM01. Next base: position 84,979 of record JACRIM010000010.1, on the reverse strand, counting down.
TTGGGAAAGCCACCGCGAAAGGGAGACACCCCCGTGACCGGGTTGAATCCCTGAATGGGCGTCGGGCAGCAGACCGGGCCGTACGGTGTGTTCACGATCGTCGTCGGAACCGTGTTCACCGGCGTCGGAATGGTCGGGTTGAACATGGTGGCAAGCGGATTGACCGGGTTGAAACCGTTGACGAACGGGTTCACCGTGTTGAAGCCGTTAACGTACGGATTCACAGTGTTGAAACCGTTGACATACGGATTGACGGTGTTGTAACCGTTGACGAACGGATGGACCGGATTCACGAACGGGTTGAACGCGTTGACGAACGGCGTCGGGTAGTTTGTCTGCGGATTCGGGTAGCCGCCGAATGCAGCCGTCGGATGGATCGCGGTGTTAAACGCAGGATTGAACGCCGGATTGAACGCCAGGTTCCACGAGGGGTTGTACGTAGGCAATGCGTTGTAGATTCCGAACGGCATCATCGGGTTGCAATACGTCGGAGTTGCAAAAGGAATGCCGCCAAAGGGCGTCGCATAGGCCGCCGGGTTGATCGTCGTTGGCATCGCGTAACCGGTTGGAGTGGGGTAGCCCGTCACCGGCGTGGTCGGAATGGTGTTGAACGGAACCGAGCCCGTGATGTTCTGCGGATAACCGTTGAACATCTCGGGGATGCGCGACTGGCCGTTCTGGCCGGTCGCCTGTGGGTCGAGGGTGGCGGTGCCGCCATTGACCGAATACGGGTGAAACATAACTCAATACTCCTTGCCGCTGTCACGGCGAAATTTCAATGCGAATCGCCGCCGGCACGCCCGGCGTCCACGCGAGGTTCAGTCCGCGCGGTCGGCTTTCGCATCAAAGTGGGTTCCGATTTCAGGTGGTTCGATCCTCAATTTGCGATCATCGGTTCGGCGAGTCGCATGCCCGGCGACTCGTGATGTTGGGATCGCCCGACGGCCGATTTCGCCTCGGGCACCGAGCACGACCTATCGGCAACAATGAGAATTTGATAAAACGAATCGGACATGCTTTAGTTAAAAATGCGCGAACCGCATTGGCCATACTGGCGCGCGTGGACCCCTCGATACGACACCCCCAACCGCACTATCAGCCCTGTCGTTTGCGATGAACCCCGTCGCCAATACTGCAATCACAACAGGGTGCATTAGGCAGAAATGAACTGGCCGTTTCGCTACAATGGACCAGACCTTGAGGAAGCCGATCCGGTATGGACGAGTCTTGTGGTTTTATGAATCAATACTCTCCCGATTGGCCCCAGTGGATCCCCCTCTTTCCGCTGCCAAACGCCGTCCTCTTGCCCAAGGCCATCCTCCCCCTGCACATCTTTGAGCCGCGCTATCGCATCATGACCGCCGACGCCCTCAGCGGGCCTCGACTCATCGCCATGGCCCTGCTCAAGCCCGGCCACGAACCAAAATACCACACCCTCTGCGCGGAAATACACCCGATCATCTGCGTGGGGCGAATCCTCCGCGAAGAATTGCTCCCCGACGGCCGTTACAACTTCCTCCTGCAGGGCCTCACCCGTTGCAAAGTCACCGAGGAAAATAAGTCGCTTAAATACCGCCGCGTCTCCGTCGAACCGATCTACTGCCCCTCGCCGCCGCCCGATATCGAACAAGCCTATCGCGCCGAACTGCGCCGCTATCTTTCCGAAGGCCCCATCGGCGAACTCGCCGAAAAGGCCGGCTGGCTCGATCTGTTCAACTGCTCGGAGTTGTCCCTCTCCGACATGCTCGACGTCCTGGCGTCCATGCTCCTGCAATGCCCCGATGAAAAGCAGGAGTTCCTCGCCGAGCCGGATGTCTCCCGCCGCGCCAAACGCCTTTGCGCCGTGGTCTCCTGCCTCTCGTCAGCCCTCCAGGACGACGCCACCGCCGCCAAACGCCCCCCCCGCCCCTGGCCGCCGATTTACCTGTCGAATTAGCGTTCACTGTTCGTTCGAATCATTGCTTTCCGTGCAATCGAAGCCGCGATGGCTGAGCGTTCCAATAACGTTGGCCGTTATTGCACGAAAGTGACCAGTCAAATACGCAATTGGCTACTTGACCAAGGAATAAGCTACTATTAAGCTACCACTCTCAGAGGATCGCACCTCATGCTCACCTTGACACCCGATCATTTGCGCCGGCTCACGCTTCCAGTCGGCACCGGTTGGCTCCTCGCCGATTGCATGGAGGCAAGGGGAAAGCAGGACCTCTGGATGCGACAAAAACCAGAGGTGGTGCTGGCCCTCCGTCAACAAGCCCTCATTCAAAGCGTCGAATCGTCCAATCGAATTGAAGGCGTGACCGTCGCCGCAGATCGACTCCGGCCACTCGCGCTTGGGCGTTCCAGGCCCCGCGATCGTCCGGAAGAGGAACTGGCGGGCTATCGTCGGGCACTCGATTGGGTCTTCTCACGCAAACGACCTGTCGCGATCTCACCGAAAGTCATTCTGCATCTGCACAGCCTTGCACAGCATGGGGCTGGCGATGCCGGAAAACTCAAGAACCGCGATAACGAAATCATTGAAATCCTGGAGGCCGGCGTGAGGCGAATCCGATTCAAGCCTTCGTCCGCCAGGAAAACGCCCGGCGCCATTCGAGAACTTTGCGGCGCCTATGAACAGGTTGCACGCGATCGTTCGCTCCCACCGTTGTTGGCCATTGGAACGTTCGTTTTCGACTTCCTTTGCATCCACCCATTTCGAGATGGGAACGGCCGCGTATCGCGACTGCTCACCACGTTGCTCCTCTTGCAAAATGGATTCGCAGTCGGCCGCTTCATCAGCCTGGAGCGTCTAATCGAAGAGCGCAAAGAGGAGTATTACGCTGCATTGGCCCGATGCTCGCAGGGCTGGCACGAGGGCAAGAATGAAATAGTCCCTTGGTGGAATCTGTTCTTAGGAATTGTACGAAGTGCTTACCGGTCACTTGAAACGCAAGTCGAGTCCGTCAAGTCGAGACCAGCCAAGAGTGAACTGGTCGAACGTGCGGTCCTGGCCCAGCCCGACACATTCACGCTGGCCGACATCGCCGCCGACGTCCCCGCCGCAAGCCCCCAACTTATTAAAAAGGTACTGTCAAAGCTGAAGCGCGCAGGCCATGTCAATTTGGTCGGACACGGCCGCGGTGCCGTGTGGCGGGTCGTTCACTGACCGCAATTGGTCGCACCGGTAACACTTGGGAATGCGACAAGCAACGGGCGTCCTACTTTCGCAAGCAACCTGTTCAACGATTGCTCCAGCAGCCCGTATCGCTCTTCATGACACTCGCCTCGGACCTTCCACCTTCTCCAGCTTGACCTCTTTGCCATCCGTCGGCCGCTTCACACCGACGCGCTGAATCCCGCGCATCGCCATGCCCAGCGACTCAGGGTTGCTGGCGGCTCGCAGGGCCTCCGTGCCGCTGATCACCTGCCCCTGATACATCCGCAGCAGGTGCTGGTTAAACGACTGCATGCCCGATTCGTTCGTCTCGATGTACGTGTGAAGCTCCGTCAAACGCTTCTGCAGGATGAACTTCTCCGTAACCGGGCCGCCGCGGAGGATCTCCACCGCCGGCCGCCGCGACCCATCCAGCCCCGTCACCAACCGCTGGCTGACGATCGCCTCAACGCTCGAAGCAAGCTGCGACAGGAGCAATTCATGCTCATGAGGCGGAAACATGGCGATGATCCGCTCGATCGTCTGCGTGGCGTTGGCGCTGTGCAGCGTGCTGAAGACCTGGTGCCCCGTATCGGCCGCGCGCAATGCGATGCGCAGCGTCTCCACGTCGCGAAGCTCGCCGACGAGAATCACATCCGGGTTCTGCCGAAGCGCCTGCCGCAAAGCCTGCTCGAAGGACGGAGTATCCACGCCGACCTCAAGCTGCGAAATCATCGACTTCTTGTTGGCATAGACGTATTCAACCGGATCCTCGACCGCGATGATCTTGCTGCGGTAGTTCTCATTGATCAGCTCGATCATGGCCGCCAGCGTGCTGCTCTTGCCGCAGTTGGTGGTGCCGGTCACCAGCGTCAACCCGCGCTGCGAAAGAGCAACATCGCGGATGGCCTCGGGCAGATTGAGCTGCTCGATGTTCAGAATCTTCGGGAGAATAATGCGAAGGACAACGCCGAATTGGCCCAGATGGCTGTACGCGCTGCATCGGAAACGGCCGAGGTTCGGCGCGGAATACGCAAAGTCCAGACCATTGACGATGGCGGCGGCCGCATCCTCGCGCCGAGTCGGCGGCATCAACGCGTGGACAAAGCCCCGGACCTGATCGTTGTTCAGCGGATCGGCATTCACAAACCGCGTCTGACCGGCCACCCGAAGCATCGGCGCCGAACCGGCCTGGATATGCAGATCGGAGGCATGATTGTCGACGGCGAATTTGAGAAGTTGCTGAAAGTCCATCGCCCCACCTCCTGAGTTTCCAAGATGGCAGTGTACCGGTACATTCGCCTGTGGGCGATCAATGTGAGTGAGCACCGCCCTCACGCAGGCAACTCAAGCCCCATCCGCTTGCACACCCGGATGAAATCCTTCGGCACCGGCGCGCTCACCGTCACCCGATGCCCCGTCGTCGGATGAATGAACGACAACTCCGCCGCATGAAGACACAACCGCGGCGCGGGCGGAGCCTTCACTTGTCCCATGTACAGATCATCCCCCAGAATCGGGCATCCCTTCGATGTCATGTGAACACGAATCTGATGCAGCCGCCCCGTCTTGGGCCGCGCCTCGATGAGCGACGCCATCGCTCCCGTCGACAATACTTTGTACGCCGTGATCGCCTGCTTCCCGTCGCGATGAATCACCCCGATCTTCTTCGTCGCCGTCACTTCGGAGATGGGGTCCTGAATCACGCCCTGCTTCGGCGACGGCATACCCTTCACGATCGCGTAATACAACTTCTTCACCAGCCGCTTTTCAAATTGATCGCGAAGATGGTCATAGGCGTTAATCCGCAGTGCAACAATCACCAGGCCCGACGTGTCCTTGTCCAGCCGATGAAGCAGCCCCCACGTCCGCTCCTCGCCCATGTTCTGCAGCGAATTCCCGAACTCGACAAACAATCCGTTCAGCAAACTGTCGTCGCGATGCCCCTTGCCCGGTTGCGTCACTATTCCCGCCGGTTTCTCGACCACGAGCAACTCGTCATCGCGATAGCGAATTTCGATGGGGATTCGTGCGTTCGGCGCGAGCGAGTATTGCGGCATGGCACCAATTGTACTCGCAGACGCTCACAACGCCGCACAGCCGAACATTCGCAGAAGCTCCGTCATCCGCGCAAGGTGATAATCATCGTGCGCCGCCACGAACGACAGCCAATCCACCATCCGCATCGGCACCTTCAGCCGCGGATGCACAGCCGAGCGCGCAAAGTCTGCCGGCGCGAGCGAATCGAGCCTCGCGACGAATCGTCCGCGCTCGTCAGTCAGTTCGGCGAGCAATGCTTCGATCGATCGATCGTTGTGCGCCGCTTCGCTGGTGGCCTTGTTCGTCATGTCCGCCGGGGACAATCGCTCTACGCCATTCAGGTACTCATCCAGTCGCGTGAATCCCAGCGGCTCGAGGTCCAGAAGGTGCCCGATGTTCTCCTGAATCGACCAGGTCCCCTCGCGCTCCCGTCGCGTCAGCACACTCGGCGTCGCCGCGCGCACCTTCGCCGCCACCCGAGGGGCCAGGCCCCGAAGCCGCTCAATCACATCAGGATATATCTCGACCGGAAAGTCGAACCGAAACGTACGCTGAGTCCACGGGAGCAAAGCGCCCATGTCACGATTCCTCGCCCGTGTTGGGCGCACGACTCATACCATCATAGGTTGGCCCCCCATGTCCCCTCCCCTTGATAAGGGGAGGGTTAAATGGGGTCTAATCGGCGCAGCGCATTCGAATCAGGATGCGGCAAAACCCGCGTCAATCCTTGTCCTTGCTCTTTTCCTTCGACACCTTCTTGCCGTGCTTTCCGAAGTAGTCGCCAAGCTCCTTGGCCATGTCCTCGGCAAGATCGTCGACGCCCGTTCCGGTCGCCTCGCTCTTGGTCACGATCTGCACGCGACCCATTTCGGCTCCATCACCCTTCAGATAAAACAGCACAACGGCATACTTGTGCGGGAACAGTGCGTTGCTCTTGTTGAACCACATGATGTGCGGCTCAATCGTCAGGGACGGCGACCCACCCGCGAAGATCGGCTCCTTGCCCTGCGTCAATGCCTTACGAAGTTCGGCCGTCAACATCGAACTGAACTCCGACGGCACCAGGCTGCCCAACTCGGTTCGCGGTGCCTCGATCGTGACACTCCCGAATTTTGCAAAGCTCGCCCCGCCCGTTCCCGGAACCGGATCGGCCGACGACGACGCGCCCTTCACTTCCGCGAAGGTTCGCTTCATCATGGTTCCGCACCCGGTGCCGGTCATCAGCAGCGCGCTCGCCGCCATCGCAAAGATCATTCGTCGCATCGTTTGTCTCCTCTTCACCCCGCCAAAAATCGCTGTCTCACCGTGCCGGCCCGCGCCAGGCACATCAACGGTGTAGCCTACGATAATAGTCGAACCGGTCAAGCCTTTACGATTTCACCCCTGAATCGCGTATGCGGCGTGAGAATCGCTCGACCACAAGGCCCGCCAAATCCCTGCATTCCGCGATTGCCCCCTCTCGAAAGATCAATCCCGGCATCCGCCTCCCCTCGAACAGAAATTTGGCAATCAGCCACACCAATTCGCTCCACTCCCGCTCATCCGCCGCTGCCTCGGCACGCATACTGCGAACGCCCTCCCACCATTCCTGCCCGCGCGCGGCGAATTCGCTCACGGAAATCGCGTCACTCCATCGAAGCCCAAAACGCGAAACACGGCACCCGCGAATCATCATCTTCGTCCTCGACGCACGAATCGGCCCAGCCGCCTGAAGACCAATCCACGAGGCGCTCCCCACGTCCGTCATGTGCTCATACTCGGGCCTTGCGACCATTCGCTCCGCCTGCTCCAGTATCTGTTTGATCCCCGACGCCCGTTCAAAACTCAGGGCAGTTGAAGCCACACGCATTTGCTCCCGCAATTCCTCAATCCGCGTCGTCCGCGCCCCCAACGAAAACGCCGTCGCCTCCGACACCGACGTTCGATACGCCTCCATCGGAATCGTCCCGTTGCAAGGCGCGGGGCAACGACCCATATCGAAATACGAACACGCCTGACCGTTCGGCGACTGCGCCAGCACATCGTGATACCGGCACAAGTCAAACACGCTCTCCAGCATCCGAATCCACTCGTCGGCCGCCGCCCGCGTCATGATCGGCCCGAGGTATGTTGCCCCATCGTCGCGAAATTCCTTCACACTCTGAAACCGCGGCGCGGCGTCCCGGACATCCACGCGAAGAAACCAGCACGGCCCGAACATCAATTGCCTGCGGTACGCCCCGCCATGCACAACCCGCGCCGCCCGCCAGTGCGCCCACGCCGTTTCAAACCGGCTGAACGTCGGCCGCCAATACACCCGCGCTGCGATCCCCGACAGATCCGCCTGCCGCGACTTCTCCTCCGGCACCATCAACCGCCGCGTCACCGCATGGCGCACATCCTCCGCCGCAGCCAGCAGAATCACCCGATCCCCGGCATCGCAGATCAGAAACGCGCCACCTGTCGTCGGCAGCTCGCGCAGATTCTCAAACGGCTTCTGAATCTCCAACCGCTTCGGAAAAAGCGCTGCCAGAACCGCCGCTTCAATCGCCGACTCCGCCATCACCGGCCCCCGCGCCAGAACTGCCACCAGCGCCGCGGCCGCGCCACCGTCGTTGTCCACTTCATCTCAGGCAACATCAATCGCCGCTGCAACCACGTCGACCGCGCAAAATGGTGCGGATGTTCCCGAAACCGCCGGCGCGACTCCTCCGTGAAAAACGCATCGTCCCCCGGCAGCTCCCCCGCATCACCATAAAACTTGAGCGCTTCATCCAGACACTGCGCCGCCTCTCGCGCAAGCTGTCGCGCCGCCGCCCGATCCGACTCCCGCTCCGATGCCGCAATGATGGACTGAAAAAGTGTCAGCCAACCAAGCACATCGATCGCGCTCGATCGCTCACCCGTCGGATTAATGCAGTCCGATCGCGCCGCCTCCCGCGTAGGCTCCGGTTTGATCTCAAATTGAATCGCGGAAAGATGTTCGCAGGCACCGCACCGCGTCGGCATCCGCCAGGCCGGTTCGTGATCGCTCGTTTTCGTCAGATCCTGCGACGACTGCACCGGCCCGCGACCACATCGCGGGCAACGCAGCGTCATTAAATAAAGATAGGCTTCGGCAACACTATGAACGTGAATCAGCTTTTCCGATGACGTCATGCCATTCGCGCCTCGCGACGCATCGGATCATCCACCAGCCGGCGACCTCAATCAACCGCCCCCGCCCTCGTCCGGTTTCTTCTCGCCTTCGCTGCCCTCTCCGCCTTCCTGCTGCCCTTCCGTCTCCGAGTTTCGTTCCATACCTTCAGTCTCGGAGCTTCCTTCTGCGCCTTCGGCCGCATGGCCTTCCGCCCCCTCACCTTCCGGCGGTGCTTCGTCGGCACCCTCCTCTTTCTTCACCTCGTCGGTCTTGTCGCCTTCACCTGCCTCCGCTTCGTCCCCTGCCTCCTTCTTCGCAGGCTCGGCCTTCTTCCCCTCGGCGGGCTTCGCTGCCGCTTTCTTTTCCTCAGATTTTGCGGCAGGCTTCTTATCAGCGGGTTTCTTTTCTTCGGCTTTCTTCTCAGCGGGCTTCGATGCCTTCGCTTTGTCAGTCTTAACAGCGGGCTTGAGCTTGTCCCCCAGCGCCTTCAACAGACTTGGTGCGCCACCGCTTTTCTTCGGTGCATCGGCTTTTGCCTTCTTCGGCGTATCGTCGCTCGGGGCGTCGCCTTCAGTCGCTGTCTCGTCACCACCGGCGTCCGAAGCGTCGCCGGTCGACTTCGCCGCCTTCTCCGCGTTCGCCGCCCGATAGGTTTCCAACGGTTCATACTTCACATCGCGCGCGGGCACCGTCTTCACGGATGCCTGATCCATGACGTATGCCAATTCCGCAGCCGGCATGTCGGCGGGCATGAGCTTGTTGGACCCCAAAGCGAGTTGTGCCCTCTTCGCCCCCTCATCCGACTTCGCGCATCCAAATAGAAACACCGCGAGCAGTGCCGCCGCGACGGTCGAATATCTCATTACCATGGCATTACCTCCCTCGATCCCGCCCCATCCCCCGCAACCGCGAACAACCCCGAAAATACGGGGTACTGGATTATACCGCGCACACCCCCGTCACGGCGTAATGCCCGCCGACCAATTCCATGCTATACTGGTAAACTCCCGACCAGCCTGAAATCAGTTACGACGTTTAAGCCACGACGATATACCGGCTGATAACACCGGATGAGGGTTCCCGATCTTGATTCGCATTATTCCCAGACCAACTCTCATCTCGGCTGTCGTACTCCTCCTTACGGCCTGTAACACCGTTCCACCCGGCACGGGCAATCCTACTGCCAATACCGGAGGAAACGTGTCCGGCGGCACGCCCGGGACCGGCCTTGGCAACCCCGGCACCGTCACCCAATCGGTCTCAGCATCGTTGCTTGAGCAACTGTCGCTCGAACGCATCAACCGCGCCCGGCTGCACCCGGCAACCGAAGCCGCCAACAACAGCATATCGGTCGACGAAGGAATCCCCGGCCAAATCAACACCTCCCCCAAGCAGCCTGTCGCCCTCAACGCATCCCTGATGCAATCCGCCCGTCGCCATAGCCAAGACATGCTCACCCGCGATTACTTCGCCCACAACACCCCCGAGGGCCTCTCGCCGTTCGATCGAATGGAAGCCGCCGGGTATGTCATCGCCACGGCCGGGCAGAACCTCGCGTGGCGTGGAACCACCGGCACGATCAACGAACTTTCAACCGTCGAGAGCGAACACACCGATCTCTTCGTCGACACCGGAATCGCCGGCCGCGGCCACCGCGTCACCATGCTCAACGGCGATCTACGCGAGGTCGGCATCGGCATCCTTCGCGGCCAGTTCACCAACAGTGGAACGACGTATGACTCCATGATGCAGACGCAGGACTTCGGCACCAGCCCGAACACCGGCGTCTTTGTCATGGGCGTGGTCTATAACGACAACAACAACAACAACCAATACGACTTTGGCGAAGGCATCGCCAACAGCAACGTCCAACTCGACAACACCATCAAATCCACCAATGCCGGCGGCGGCTACAACTTCGAAATCCGCGCTGTCGGCGCCTTCACCCTGCGATTCCTCTCCACCAACACATCGACGAGCCTGAACATCGGGACCGGCTACAACAACATCAAAGCCGACCTCGTCGACGGCACGCAAATCGTCATCAACCTCGGCCTCGGCCAGTTCTAGCGCGGCTCCCACTTCAGTCGACGATCTCCTCGCCGCCAATCAAAACCCTAGGGCGCAGGCTCGCGGGAATGTCGACATGCCATGCGTCCCTCGCCAGGTGGGCGTTTTGCTGTTGGTCACGCATCAAACGATCGTCGATGAAAATGCCGGGGAGCAGGCGGCGACGACGATTGCACAAAGGGGGGAGATTGGGCTTGGCTAACCACTGTTCGCGACTCTTCCAAATCGGGTTCGTCGACGTATTGGATTACAACGCCTCGGTTCCTGTTCGGAATTTCATTAAGTGCGATTGGTTCTCCGCCGCACGGCGAATGCCCTGCAGCATTCCGTTAAAAACGATTCTGTGCAGCGGCGCTACCGCGTACCAATACACCAAACCGGCAAGACCACGCGGTTTGAAGCGGGCAGTCTGCGTCAGGGTGCAACGCCCGTCCACGGAGGGTGTCACCTCGAAACAAAGAGTGGCCTCACCCGGGAGTCGCATCTCTGCACGCAGTTCGAGCAGATGCCGGTCATCAAATCCTGTCACACGCCAGAAATCCAGTGCTTCACCGAACGACAGAAGATTAGGATTGCGACGTCCTCGACGCAGCCCTGGGCCGCCGACGACCCTGTCCAGTGCGCCGCGCAGCCGCCACAGCCAGTCGGCTGCGTAGTAACCGTTATGACCACCAATGCGACAAACAGCCGAGAAGGCCGCATCACTCGACGCGCAAACGGTGATGGTTCGCTGATCGACAAAGACTTTACCACCCGCCCAATCGGGATCACCGGGTATGACGCCGGCATCCGACCAGGCGGTCTCCATTTCATTTTCTCCTGTTCTGCACAATGCCGCTTCGATCGCCGCGTGGACCGACATTCGTTCATGAGGCATGAGTTGAACCGCTTCATTGTTGCGACACACAACTCGATTCCGCAATCCCTCCGCGAGCGGACGGGCGATGCGATGACTAATCGGAGTGACAAGATGTATCCACAATGAGCTAAGGCGCGGAGTCAACACGGGAACCGGCAGGATCATGCGACGCCGCAAGCCCAGCGCGTCACTCATCGCGTTCATCAGTTGTCGATACGTCACGATATCCGGCCCGCCGATATCAATCGTGCGACCGCTGGTTTCCGAAATACTCAGGCACGCGACAAGATAGTAGAGCACATCGCTGACGGCGATCGGTTGACTCTCGGTCTTAACCCACCGCGGCGTCACCATGATCGGGAGCCGTTCGACGAGGTAACGCAAAATTTCAAACGATGCTGAACCGGAACCAATAATCATCGCTGCTCGCAGAACAGTGACTGGTACGCCGGTTGACGCCAGGGCCGCCTCCACCTCGCGGCGCGACGTAAGGTGTTCGCTCAGGCCCTCGCCGGTTTCACCAAGACCACCCAGGTAGATGATCCTGCCGGCACCAGCTGCCGATGCAGATCGGGCGAACGTATCGGCCAATTGTTTGTCACGCTCGCGATAATCCGCTCCGACGGCCATCATCGAGTGGACCAGGTAATACACCGCGACGCATCCCCCCATCGCCTGAGCAAGACGCTCGCGGTCTTCAAAACCGCATTCAATTACGTCGACAGACGGATCGCCAACCCACGGCCGGGCACCCAATTTATTCGCGCAGCGCACCACGCAGCGAACACGATATCCCGCGGCCAGCAGGCGCGGGACAAGCCGGCCGCCGATGTACCCGGTCGCACCCGTCACCAGAACTCGCGGTCGTTTGCTTAAGGGATCGCCGCTTTCATTCATCGATCTATCTCAGATGAATACGCATTTCGGGAATTGCGTCGAGATGGTCTTCGTCCACGCATAGCATCGCATCCCCCATCCGACCGGTACTTTTCAAACCCCAAACGCGTACAGCAAACTCGTCGCCACCACGTCCGCGGAGATCAGCGCCACGATGCACTTCACCACCGTGTTCGTCGTCGCCCGGCCCACACCCTCGGCCCCGCCGCTGACGTTCAGCCCCTCATAACACGCGATCATCGAAATGAGCAGTCCAAAGAGCGGCGCCTTGGCCACGCCGCTGAGGAAATCGCCCTGTGTCACCGCAATTCGCGTTTCGGAGAGATACAAATCCGGGGCGATGCCGAGCACCAGCGTCGATGTCAGAAACCCGCCGAAGACGCCGACCACATCCGCAATCACCGTGATCAGCGTCATCATGACCACCGTCGCGAGAAATCGCGGCACCACGAGAAACCGAATCGGATTCAGTGCAATGCTGCGGAGCGCCTTGATCTCCTCGCCCTCCACCATCGTCCCCAGCTCCGCCGCGATGCTCGCCCCGGCAAAGCCCGACAACACAATCCCGGAGAGCAGCGGGCCTAACTCGCGGAACACGGCAATGCCGACGATGTCCGCGATACGCTGAATCTGACCATAGCTTTTCAGCGTCGGAGCCATCTGCAATGCAAGGATGATGCCGATGAAGATCTGAACCATCGCGACGATGGGAATACTGCGCACGCCGACGCGGACCATCTGCGACAAGACATGATCCCACCCCATCCGCGAATCGCGCCTGAAAACGGACCGATACACCCACCCCAGCGTCTCGCCCAGCAGCGTCGTCGCCCCGCCGACGAACCGCACCGTGCCTGACGCCGACTCCAGTTGCGCTTCCGTCGCCCGGCCCACCGCCTCCACGGCTCGCACGACCGGACTTGATTCATTGACCGGTGTATCACTCATGACGCGAACTCACCCGCCACATCAGGCCAGAGTCGCCTGTTCTTCCGTCTCACAAATCGTAAAGAACCGGTCCAGCTTCGTGATCTCAAACACACTGCGCACCCGCGGGTTCATCCCAAAAAGCACCATCTTCCCCTTGTAGGCCGACACACGGCGAAAAACTTCCACCATCGTTCCGACGCCGGAGGAATCCATGTAGGGCACCTCGCGCAAGTCCAATAGCAGCCGCTTCGGTCGCTCGTTCGTCACATCGACCAACGCCGAATGCAATGAGGGCGAGTGATTCAGATCGATATCGCCGGCGAGAACCACAATCGTGACCTCCGGCTGCTTGCGAATATCGCGTACCAAACTTGATGATTCCGACGCCATGATGTCCTGCGCGTTCTATTTCCCGCCCGATTCGCCCGTTGACGGGTGCTTTGATGCGTACTTCTTCATCTCCAGCAGCATTCCGCCATTCGGGGGGCAACTGTAATTATACTCGTCCATCACCGACTGGATGATGTGGACGCCCAGCCCTCCGGGACGCACTTCCGCCAGGTCACGACTCTTGATCGTGGAAGGGTCCACCTGCCGGCCCTGATCCCGAACCGAGACGGACAGCCCCGCACGACCATCCGCCGACCGCACCGGCTCCAGCATGATCGAGATTGGTTGATCCGGCTGGCCGTCGTAGCCATGCTTGATCACGTTGGCCAGCGCTTCGTCAATCGCCAGCGTCAATTCATGGGCATCGTCCGATGGAAAGCCTTCCATGCTTGCCATTTTCTCAACCGCACTGCGCACAATCGGAAGACTGCGCGCGTTGCTCGTGATGTTCAATTCCACTCGGCTCACGGACTGCTTTGCCTTTCCATGGCTGGGTCCCGCCCGGCTCCGTCCCGTGCGGAGGTCCGGTCCTGGTCGTCCATTGCCATCGCCCCCTGCGGATCCTTCACATAGAGCCGCCACTTATCCACCGACCGCGCCCGTCGCCAGGCCGGTTGACCGTATTCATACCCGAAACGCGTTCCCGTGATCTTATCCAGCGCAAGAATGGCAAAGAACCGAACCGCTTCGTCCTCATCCTCCAACCGGTCCACCAGCGCGGGCACCGATGCCTTGTCGCTCTTCTCCGCCGCTTCGCGCACCGCGAGGATTCGCTCATTCACGTCATCGGACTGCATCGACGCACGCCACGGCGCGCCGCGCGTGCACCCTGCCGCGAGAAGCACGACAACCCCCAGTGTTCGCCAACCCACCAGCTGCATCAGTGTAGACCCTTTACCTCGCCCGCATCTTACGCCGCGCCGATGCCCCCGACAATCCATTGCCGCCCATTTGACCTTTCCCCGGCCGCGCCGCACAGTCTCCTGTTAGGAGGACGTCCCATGCATGACTCACCCCCACCACTAGGTCGATTGCCCCAGTTTTCACGGTTTCGCCCGCGAGGCCTTGCCGGATTCCTGGTCGCGGTGCTTGTCCTCGTCACCGGCTTCTTCTGGTTTGTCGTCCGCATTGAGGTCCCGTCCAACAACATCCTGATCCTCATGCGAAAATCCGGCCAGAATCTCCCGACCGAGTTGCGCTCCGATTTCAGCGATCAGGTCATCCTTTATCCCGAGCTTGTTGCCGGCATCGCCAAGAAAACAGGTGAATCCGAAGCGGACGTCCGCGACGACTACAAGGGAATCTCCTTCGAAGTCCTCGGCGAGGGTCGCTACTGGTTCAACCCCTATACCTATCGACGCGAGATTGTGCCCGCCACGTTCATCAAGCAGACCGAGATCGGCGTCCTCATCCGAAAATTCGGCAAACCCCTCCCCTTCCCAAAAACCGTCGCCACCCTTCCCGACGAACGCGGACCCGTCGCGGATGTGCTAATGCCCGGCCGACACAACATAAATCCGTATGCCTATGAAGTGCAGAAGTTTCCGGCCATCGCCATCCCGGAAGGGCACGTCGGCGTGGTCACACTTCTGTCCGGCGCTGACCCCGTGCGTAAAAATCGCTACGTCGTCGAGCCTGGTGAGAAGGGCGTCCAACGCGCCACCCTTCCGCCCGGATTGGAATACATCAACCCCTACCTGAAGCAGATCGACATCGTTGACGTCCGCAGCCAGAAGTGTGACATGGTCGGCGACGACGCCATTCACTTCCCATCGTCGGACAGCTTCACCATCACCATCGAAGGCACCATCGAGTGGGCCATTCGCCCCGACCACGTCGCTGAAGTCACCGTAGCGTACGGCGACAAGCGCGATATCCTCGACAAAATTATTCTGCCGAATGTTCGCAGCCTCGCCCGCATTCAAGGCTCAAAACTGCAGACGCGCGAGTTCATCAGTGGAAAGACCCGCGCCGCCTTTCAGGACAAACTGCTCTCCGAACTGAAGAACGATTGCTGGACGCAGGGCATTGACATCCGCTCCGCCCTCGTCCGCGACATCAAGCCCCCCGCCGAAATCGCCTCGCTGATCAGCCAGCGCGAACAAGCCGACCAGGAGATCGACCGTTACACAAACCAGATCGAAGAAGCCAAGTCCGAGGCCCGCCTCGTTGAACAACAGGAAATGCAAAAGCAGAACAGCGCCCTCGGCGAAATGCGCACCACGGTCGTCACCGTCACCAAGGAGGCCGAACAACGAAAGAACGTCGCCGTCACCAAGGCCAACCGCGAGTTCGCTGTCGCCAAGCTCACGCTGGATGCCGCCGAAAAAGAAGCCGCCGCCATCCGCTCGCGCGGCGAGGCCGAGGCCAACGTCATCCTCTTTAATTACAAGGCCCGCGCCGAACCACTCAAGTCCGCCGTAAGCGCATTCGGCGACGGCTACCTCTACGCCCAGCATTTCTTTTATCAGAAAGTCGCGCCCTCCATTCGCGAAATACTCACCACAACGGACGGCCCGCTCGCCGACGTCTTCCGCGACTTCCAAACACCCGACACTTCCGGGAAAGGAGGACGACGCTGATGTCCCTCAAGCTCCGACTTTTTATCGCCATCGTCGTCGCCGCATCGACCGGCCTCACCGCACTGGTCTGGTTCACCTGTCGCATCTCCGTGCCACCGGATAAGTGCGCTGTCCTCATCCGAAAAATGGGAGATTCACTCCCGCCCGGCCAACTCGTCGCCACGCAGCCCGGCCAGAAGGGCATCGAATTTGAAGTCCTCGGCCCCGGACGGCACTTCCGCGACCCCTACCGCTATGAGTGGGAACTGAAGAACCTCACCGTCATTCCCGCCGGCAACCCAACGACGTGGGAATGGATCCACACCATCAGCAGTCGTGCCCGCGAGCGAATTCGCGACGGCAACTTCCGACCCAACGGCGAGTTTCCCATGATCGGCGTCGTGACCCGGCGCATCGGCAAGGCCCCACCGAACGGCCAGGTACTCGTAAAGCGCGATTCGGATTACGCAGGCATCCTCGAGGAAGTCCTCACACCCGGCACGTATAAGCTGAATCCTTATGTCTACGAGGTCGAACTTCACCCCGCGACCATCATCCCCGCCGGATTCGTCGGCGTCGTGACCAACCTTTTTGGCAAGGCCCCCGAAGAGCGAGTCACCGAAATGCTCCCCGAATTGGAGGACGACAACACCGCGACGACAACCCGACCCGCGTCGACACAAGCCATCAGCTACGTCCGACCCCTCGCCAAGCCCGGCGAACGCGGCACACTGGAAGACGTCCTCCAGCCCGGCGTCTATTTCATCAACCCCAAGGTCCAGAAAATCACCCTCATCGAAATCGGCTTCAACGAGTTCTCCACCTCCAGCGATCCCAAGGAATCAAACTACCAAATCTCATTCCCGTCCGACACCGGCTTCCTCATTCGCGTCGGCGTCACGGTTGTCTGGGGCATCGACCCGCGCCACGCCGCCCACACCATCAATCAGTTCGGCAACACCAACGGCGTCATCGACAAGGTCATCGAGCCGCAGCTTCGCTCCATCTGCCGCAACATCGGCTCGACCTACGCCGCCCGCGATTTCATTCAGGGCGAGAAACGCGAGAAGTTCCAGCGCGATCTCAAAGTCGAGCTGCAGCGCGTCTGCCGGCAGAAAAACATCGAAGTCCTACTCGCCCTCGTTCGCGAAATTGAAGTACAGCCGCCGGATGCCCGCGGCGACCACGTCTCCGACGATCTGAAACGCACCATTCAGGAAAGCTACATCGCCAAGGAGAAACAGATTACCAAGGA
The DNA here is from genome assembly GCA_016235815.1 of Planctomycetota bacterium. GTDB lineage: Bacteria > Planctomycetota > Phycisphaerae > UBA1845 > UTPLA1 > JACRIM01. The sequence continues at coordinate 67,723 of JACRIM010000010.1, read as the reverse complement.
GAAGCAACGCGACGCCGCCACGGCCAAGGCCCTGCTTGAAGAATCCAAGAAAAAGGTCGACATCGCCCGCGAGACCATCCGCGCCGAATCGCGCATCGGCGTCGCCAACATCGAGGCCGAGGGCGACAAGCTTGCCGCCGAGATCGAGGCACAGGCCGGTCTCGAAGTCGCGACGATCCAGCAACAAGTCGCCCAGCTCGATGCCAAGCGCACCGAGATCATGGGCCAGGCCCGCGCCGACATCGAACGGATGAAGAAATCCGCCGATTCGCAGGGCTACAAGATGCTGGTCGACGCCTTCGGCAGCGCCAAGGCCTACAACCTCTACACCTTTGCCGAAAACTTCGACCCGGCCTCGATCAAGTTCTTCCACGCCGGCAACGGCACCCTCTGGACCGACCTCAGCCGCATGGAAGACGTCGCCGCGGCGAAGATCATCGGCGATTCTACGAAGCAAAAGGACGAAAAACCGGGGAAGCCCGCCCCGTAACAGCCGATAGGTTTGATTGACTGATCCGGCGCGATACACTGGCCGCGAAATTCAAACCCCTTCGAGGACGACCCATGACACGGACGTTCATTCTCCTCGTGCTCTTCCTTTCGCTCGGCTGCGCCTACCGCGCCGCCCCGCCGATCGACCTCAACGACCGCCTCGCCCGAATCGAGGAATCGCGGTTGCAACCCACAGACATGCCAATGCATGCGTCGATCGATTCGATGGCGTCCGACGCAAACTCTCCAGCATCCGCTTCCAATGAGTCCCCTCCCCTTGCGAAGGGGAGGGCTAGGTCTCCGAAGGCGACTCGCCGTGGCGAGGCGGGGTCTCTGAGCAAAAACAACGGCATAGCGCGCGAGCAATTCTCCGACTCCTGGAATCGCGCCCTCACCCTCTCCGACATGGACGAACCTCCACCCGTCAGCACCAGCGATGCACACGAGAGCGATGCACTCGCCACCGAACGAGAGGACAAATACCTCCGCCGCCCGCCGCTCAAGAGCTTCTGGCAGACCGTCAAGCGCGATGTTAAGGAGATGCCCTGCGACCTCTGGCGCGACACCAAGCGCGTCTACGGCAACCCGCTCAATCTCGTCATCCTCGGCACGGCCTACGGCGGCAGCCTCGCCATTCAAGAGTCCGGCCCCGACTCCACCGTCGAACATCGCATCAATCGCCACCACGATTTCCAGACGCCCGATCACATCTTCAATAACGACGACCTGCGCGATGCCTTCGGCGCCATCGGCAACCCCGCCACCCACTTCGCCCTCGCCGGCGCGTGGTACCTCCTCGGCCAGCAGACCATGGACGACAAAACCTACGAAGTCGGCAAGACTCTCTTCTCCGCCCTCACCATCAACGGCCTCACCGTCATGGTCGGCCAAACTGCCTCCTGGGATCGCGCCCCCAACGGCGAATGGGGCACCTTCCCCTCCGGCCACACCTCCAGCAGCTTCGTCTTCGCCAGTGTCATGCACGAGGCCTATGGCCACCTCGTCGGCATCCCGCTCTACGGCCTCGCCACCCTCGCCGGCATCGAGCGAATCGACGACGGCGAACACTACCTAAGCGATGTCGTGATGGGCGCGGTACTCGGAACCGTCGTCGGCCACTCCGTCGCCCAGGGCCGCGACCCCGAATTCTTCGGCTGGAAAGTCGCCCCCTTCGCCAGCCCCCACAACGGCAGCGGCATTGCGTTTATCAAGACAATGGAATAGTTCGTGCGTGGATGTGTCCAACTGTGTGGCACCGGCTAATAGCCGGTGACACCATCACGCCTCCTGCAACGACCAACTCGGCTGCCGCTTCTCCAGAAACGCCCGAAGCCCCTCGCGCGCCTCATCATTCAGAAATGCCTCGCCAAACGCCTCCGCCTCGCCGGCCAGACCCTTCTCCAGCCAGCTCGTCTCCTCGTTGCAGAACACGCGCTTCGCCAATCGCACCGCGCCAGGGCCGTTCGAGAGAATCTGCTTCGCCAATCGCTCGGCCGTCGGCACGAGTTCGCCCAGCGCCACGGCCTCATTCACCAGTCCGTAGTCGGCCGCCTGTCGCCCGCTGATATGTTCACCGGTGAAGAGCATGTGCCGCGCCCGCGCCGGCCCCATGAGTGCAAAGGCCCGCTGTGTTCCGCCCCACCCCGGAATAAGCCCCAGCTTCACCTCAGGGAAACCAATCCGCGCTTCCTCGGCCATCACGCGAAGGTCGCACGCCAGCGCCACTTCGCATCCGCCGCCGAGCGCAGGCCCGTTGATCGCCGCGATGGTCACGCAATGTTCGAACTTGGTGAGCATGTTCATGCACCGCTGCCCGCGCTGCGAAAACGCCCGGCCATAGTCGCCCGGAGCGGTGGACATCTCGGCAATGTCCGCCCCCGCGATGAAGGTCTTGCCCTCGCCGGTGAGAATCAGCACGCGCACGCCGGGCACGTTCCGCAATTCCGCCAGCTTGGCCTCCAGCTCCACCATGAGCGGGACCGACAGCAGGTTGATCCCGTTCGGGCTGATAAACGTAATGCGGCCAATCGGGCCGGACTGCTCGTAGCGAATTTCAGTGCCCATGCGTCATCGTTTCCTTAAGAACAGGTTTCAAGGCCCCTGTGACATCCGCCGCGACGGATGAAAAACGGGTCTTGAAACTACCATTCGGCAACCGCCCGCCGGCGCACGGCCGACCCGGACAGTCCACCATCCACATCGCCCACCCCGCAGAACGCGGGGCCTCCAGAGGGGACCAGTATAGCAAATCGACCCCGCTGATAGAAACGGAGTCAGCCAAGGCCCTGTGGCACAGGTTTCCAACCTGTGTTCCAAATGCCTGTGGCACAGGTTTCCAACCTGTGTTCCAAAGACCTGTGGCACAGGTTTCCAACCTGTGTTCCAAAGACCTGTGGCACAGGTTTCCAACCTGTGTTCCCGGGGGCCTGTGGCACAGGCTTCCAACCTGTGTTCCAAAGACCTGTGGCACAGGTTTCCAACCTGTGTTCTATGGCCACTGGTGCATGAGTCCCCTCTCGCACTCCATTGTGGCTCAGCCATCCCGCCTGTGTATGACGGGTTTCATTTGCACGAGATTCCCCCCACCCATCCCCCACCAATCTCAAATCGTGAAATCTCATAGCCCCCGCCCGCTCCGCGTAGGGTGGGTTCTTCCCGAACCCACCTAACCCACAACCACGGAGGCGGCGCCGATAGGGTGGGGGTTCCGCTCCCCTACCAACTCATGCGCCCAAACACGAACCACCCGTCGGTCCCGCCTCGAATTCGATCGCCAATTTCACACCCCATCCCCCTGCCAATCCGATAGTCGATTTTGGACTATTCGATAACGGAATCGACCATCCCACCGGTTGCCGGAACGCCCGCATAGAGAAATCCATCTATTCGAAGGACTACCAGACACTCCTTCGGGAATTGCGCAGGGCACGCGAAGCCTCCGGCCTCACGCAGATCCAACTGGCCAAACGCCTCGGATGCACGCAGTCGTTCATCAGCAAATGCGAACGAGTCACGGCGGCTGGTAAAGGGTGATGGCACTTAGCTAATGAATATCTTTTCGCGATGGTATCCAAGGAAGTGTTGGTCTGGCATCGCAAGCATTTCCGGCATTCGAATTGGCTTCCCGTGATAACGAACAATGCACCGTTGCAACATCGACTGAGGGAGGTATTTCTTGATGGACTTGCTGACTACAACGCACCACTCTTCATCCAAGGTAATCAGTCCGGAATCGAAAGCAGCATCATGAATACTCGAAAGGCACAGACCATTCTTGGGATTGAGCCGCTCGTCGGGAAACGCATTCCACGGCTTGATATGGCTCGCGATAAGCAATCGCGGAACGTTGATGCCGCTGATGCAGCACCGCACACCATAGGCATTAAGAATAGATTGCCGAAAAAACTGTTGTCCGCGACGAACCCGAGTTGTCGCCGTGGCCTCCGTAACCCTCATTCCGCTTGGGATGCGCTGCGTGGGTTCGAAACGAACACGATCGCGCTCAAGCAAGTCAATTTCAAGGTCATCGTTGTCGGTAAAGAGTCGATGAAGAAGTTGCTCGCTTTCTGGCGCGAGCGTTTCAATATCTCTATGAAACTCGGACCAGATCGCTTTATCGTTGTTCGAGACTTGCGGCAGTCCTTTGATGCCGCGCGCTCGCAAGACAGGATCAAGCGATGCAAAATTACACAACTTCATCGCCAAACTGCTTGGGGTGCGTCCCATCAGTGCGGAAACTTCCTTGATCAGCGGATTGCCTTTATGGAGTTTACCAAACGGAAGTTTGCAATACAGGTTAAGCGCGATCAGGGAGTGCGCCCGACTCCACAAGACTCGTCGAGCAGTCGACATCGAGTGATCCTCCTAGACTTTCGCACGGTCAGTCATCTACTTACAGCACACACTCTTCGATTCGCGATACACGTATCTGAACTTAACAACTGAAATCTACCGCGTCCATTGGCATGCGAATTGAGAACTCTTAGACGAAATCGGAGCTACCATGAGCACAATTGGTGATAACATCCAAGATCAGATTGATCCAGCTGCAGTATTCGCCGCTGCACTTTCACTTTGGCGATCGTTTGAAGAGTTCGAGAAGCAAAATCCAAGCATCCAACTGAACGAGCATTACAACGGATATGATGAGTTGATGCGAGTATGCATGCGAGTTGCAAACCACTTTGAGCTGTGGGCCTGCCGCCACGTCGCATTCGCGGAAACTGACGAAGTGTGGCCATATCTCTTGGAAGAAGTCTTTGGTAAGGCTTGTGTCGATGAAATTGACATCCTCGCGATTGATGGGTTCGATTACGACGACTGCCTAAGGATCGCGGTTAACCTCAAGCTACCGATATTTGTATCTGACGAACTTAGAGCCCCCGTCAATGTCACGTCAGTCAATCCCGGTCGAGGCTCGCCATTTACGCATATTCGCGTTCAGTCAGTTCGTGATTCGGTTGATGGGAACATCGGGATTGCCTACTCCTGCGAGGACTATCCATTTGATGAAGCCTTCGAGGAACCCTATTACACATTGAGCGGCATCGCAGATGATGCCTTGATAGAGGTCATTTCTACTCGCGAGACGTATTCAGAAGCAAGTAACTTGGCAAGAAAGATATGGCCCGGTATCGCATTTCCGACAAACCCTTCGGTAATATTTATGTGCCAATGATTCGACTACAGCAGACTAATGACCGCAATTGATGGCAATAGACTCAAATCCCCAGGCCACGTCATCGCCCGAATCCAAAAGGCCCTCGCTCAGGCCTCCGCCCGCGCCACCATGTAGAGCACGGCCACCGACTCCCCATCGTCGCGCAGCGACCCCTACCTGCCCTCAGCCCCTGAAACCCCTCGATCCCTCGGTCCCGATCCGCGAAATCTGCGAATGCTCCCATCAGCCTCATTTCGACTTTTCGACGCTTCACCTTTCGGCGTTTCGGCTTTCGGCGTTTCGGCATTCGGCGTTTCACCTTTCGGCTTTCGGCTTTCGGCTTTCGGCGTTTCGGCGTTTCGGCATTCGGCTTTCGGCGTTTCACCTTTCGGCTTTCGGCTTTCGGCGTTTCACCTTTCGGCTTTCGGCTTTCGGCGTTTCACCTTTCGGCTTTCGGCTTTCGGCTTTCGGCATTCGGCATTCGGCGTTTCGGCTTTCGGCTTTCGGCGTTTCGGTTTTCGGCTTTCGGCATTCGACGTTTCGACGTTTCGACTTTTCTTGCCCGTCTCCGTCCCCAACCCCTTACCTAACAAATACCTACAACAAATCACAGCCGCGTGCGAAACACCGAGCAAGATTGATAGGCGTATGGAGAGAACCCCGGACATCCCGCGCCCCCACCACCCCAATCCGCATTCGCGCCCGCCCCATCGCGATAGTCGGACAAAAAACCCAAATCCCCTTTGTAACAACTCAGATTTATTTGCAAGCATCGCTGCGCAGCCGCCGCGTCGTCCCCTCCGTGCCTTTGTGCCTCCGTGCCTCTGTGCCTTCCACTGTTCCCAGTTCCCTGTTCCCCATTCCCTCTTCCCAGTTCCCCGTTCCCTCTGCTTCACGTTGCGAAGCCACCTCATCATCCCCTTCGTCGCTCCGTGGCTCCGTGGCTCTGCGACTCAACCCCACCGCCCCCATGGAAGCACGCCGGCTGTTTTCAAAAAACCTCCGCCAATCCGCACAATCCGCGGTTCCAAGTCCCTCGCGCCTCAAGCCTCAGGACTCAGGACTCAGGACTCAAGACTTATTTGCGGCCTTTTGCGGCCTTTTGCGGGCTTTTGCACTATTTTGCGGGGGGTACTTTTTTTTGCGCATCCATCGTCGCAAAGCGCCCCCACCCTCCCCTGCGTCGCTTCGTGGCTACGTGGCTTCGTGGCTCCGTCGCTTCGTGGCTCCGTCGCTCCGTGGCTACGTGGCTACGTGGCTTCGTGGCTTCGTGGCTTCGTGGCTCCGTCGCTCCGTCGCTCCAACTATATACCCTCGGCCCCCCGATCCCCTTGTCCCCCGATCCCCTTGTCCCCCGATCCCCGGTCCCTGTTCCCTGCTCCCCGCTCCCCGCTCCCGTCCCACTTTTTCCCAGTTTGTCCCAGTTTTTTTACATCCAGCCGTCGCGCAGCGACCCCTTCCACGTTCATCATTCGCTATTCGACATTTTGCCTTTCCCATCCCCTCGCTCCCGCCCCCCCGTCCCGCTATACTGGCTCGACTTTCCAGGGAGGGATTCATACTGGCATCGTTCTAAGCGTAAAGGCGCCCCAATTGGGCGCTGGGAGGAGATTGTCATGGCGGAAGCAACCGGCGAATTCCCGACCGTCATCGGGGCCGATGCGAAATTCAAGGGGGAACTGTCCTTCGAAAAAGGCGTCCGAATCGAGGGCGGCTTCGACGGGCACATCAAATCAAAGGGTACCCTGCACATCGCGGAAGGGTCCCGCGTGCAGGCCAATGTCGAGGCGGCCAACGTCCGCGTCGAGGGCGAGTGCAAGGGCAACCTGTTCGTGAGCGAGAAGCTCCACCTTCTGGCCACGGCCAAGATGGAAGGCGACCTGCGCACCACGCGACTGGAGATCGCCGATGGAGCCATCTTCGTCGGCAACGTCGTCGTCGGTCAGGGTGCCGCCGAGCAGCCCGCCCGCCGATCGCCGGGTTCGGAGATCTCCATGAGCAGCCCATCCCCGGTGGCCCCCGAAGGCATGCGCCCGGCGCAGCCCATGGCCCCCGCGGCCCCGCGCCCGCGCCCGACCGAGATTCGCGTTCCGGGCTGATCGATGTGAATCAAGAAAATGCAAAGGCCTCGCCATGAAATTGGCGGGGCCTTTTACTTGCGCTGAAAAAAATCCCCTGACGGAAAGCACCGCTCATCCAACGATCGACTGAAGATCGTTCATGATGCTCTGCAAGTTGTCTTCCATGTCGCTGGTCTCGCCGATCTCCACCGACAGCATCCGCGCCGACTCCTGCAGGTGGCCGACCAGCGAATCCAGCAAACGCGACACCACGGCATCGGCGTTTTTGGTGATCGACTCCACTTGTTCGAACAGCGTCGTCACCACGTCCATGTCCGACCCATCGAGCGCGAGGCGCGCCAGTGTGACCGCGGCCGTGATGATGCGTGAGAAGACCGCGAGGTCCTGCCTGGCGGCAGTGGACGGCTCGCAATGATGGTGCCGCACGGCATCGATGATGTGCGCATCCAAACCCCAGTCGGTCAGCACCGCGGCGCCGACCTCGCAGTGCGTCACCTTCAGTATTCGCTGCTCCAGCGTGTGAAACTGCGCGGTGGGCTGCCTCTTCAACTCATTGAGGACTGGCTGGTAGTCCTCCCGAACGCCATAGGCCAACAGGCCGATGCCGAAGTCGCAGAGCAGGCCCGCCGTTCCGGCGTCGTCGGCCTGCGCGGGGCAGATGTCCTTGCAGAGGTCGTGCGCCGCCACACTGGTGGCGAGGGCCGACTGGAAGTGTCGATTCGCGTCGAAGCCCGGCGGACAGCTCTTGCCGAGGCCGCTGACGACATGCTGATTGATAACGGCCGAGCGAACGCGCTTCATGCCGATGCGCACGCAGGCCTGCGCCACGGACGAGGTCGCCTTGGTGCCGGCGTAGAGCGCGCTGTTCACCTCGCGAAGCAACTGGGCCGTCAAGCCCGCGTCACTGGCGATCAGCGCTGCGACCTTGTTCATGTCGCATGAGGGGTCGCGGGTGAGGGAGAGAATCTTGAAGACCGTCTGCGACGGCGCAGGGATGCGGGGATTCTTGCGAATCACCTCGATGATCTGCGCGGGTGAATGCACGGCAGGTGCCCCTGTCGACCGGTGTGATCGATCCTACTTCGCCACGGAGGCGAGGAACGCTTTCACTTCGGGCTGATCCGGCTGCAGTTGCAGCGACCGGCGCCACGAATCCTCGGCCATCTTCTTCCACGCCGGGCTTTGTTCCCGGTGGTAAAGTTTGATAAAGCTGGTGCCGAGATTGCGATAACAATCCGGATCATCCGGCGTCACCGCCAGGACTCGCCGGTAATAGTTGATGGCTCGCAGCGGGTCGCCGATCGCCTCGTGACAGGCGCCGAGGTTAAACAAGGCGTCGGTCGAATCGGGTTGAACTTGCAAGGCCGCTTCGTACGCGCCGATGGCCAGGCCGTAGCGGCCCGCCTGCACATACTGCACGGCTTCGCCCTGCGCCCGCGCAAAGGCCTCTTCCGCTTCAAGCGGCGAAAGCGGCTTTCTCTGATCGGCCGGGTCCAATTGAGCGGCCGGCGTGGAGTTGTCCTTCCTGAACATCGAGCCGCACCCCGCGACAAGCGGAAGGGCGACGAGTGCAGCAAACGCCAGTGAATATTTCTTGGAGATCATCATTCCTCACCATTCATCGAGATTGTTTACTCTTCAAGGAGGTCGGAGCCGGTTAACGCGTAAATGAGCGGACCGTAGACACGATACGGATTCGTATTCGCCGACACCGGCGGGCCAACGGGTTCCATCTCCGGGTAGTTCAACCCCTTGGCGGCGGGTTCATCGTCCGGCATGCCCGGGACCTCTTCGACTTCTGCGCGGGAGTCGGTTTCGGACTCCGCGTTCGCGACGGGCTTGGTCTTGCTCGTCTCTTCGCGAATGACGGGCGGACGTTTCATGGAGCCGGTCTTGGCGGGCTGGCTCGCTTCATTCTTGGCGGGCGATGCATCCTCGTCGGTTGATTCACTCATTTCCTCGTCGCCATCGTGCGACGCGGGCGGATCGGTGAACATGGGCTTGGGCGGCTCGTACTCCGTCGGAATCTCGAAGTGCAGCGGTACATCCTGCAGCCGCTCGACGTGTTTGAAGTGCGGCTTGTACATGTCGTAGACCTTTTGATCCCGCTCGGTGACCTGCGTGGCGTTCTCCACGTGGGCGGTCAGGAAGATCAGCAGGTCCACGCGTTCGGAGCGCGGGCTTTCCTGTCGGAAGACCCAGTCGAGCACCGGCACATCGCCAAGGCCCGGAACCTTGTTGGCTTGGTGCGTCTTGCGGTCGCTGATGAGTCCGCCGAGGACGATGGTCTGGCCATCCTGCATGATGACGCGGGTATCGAGTTCGCGGGTGCGAATGCGGGCGACGTGAAGGCCGGTGGTGCCGACGACGTCATCGCCGAGGGCACTGGTCGCGGGGTGGACCAGCAGGGAGATCGCGCCATCCATCATGATGGTGGGCGTGACTTCAAGCTGCACGCCGACGGGGATGTACGTCTGCAACGATTCGGTGGCGGTACCGAAGTTGGAGATGTTGGCCTGCAGAATCGGGTATCGCTCACCGACGAGGATGCTCGCGCTGTGATTGTTGTACACAAGCAGGCGCGGGTTCGCGAGGAGACGGATGGCCGTGTCGCTCTGATTGGCCTGCACGAGGGCGGTGAACTGCGAGAAATCCACCGTGCCGAGCGCGAGGCCGGCGGTCTGATACGGTGCTCCGGTAAAGGTTCGCTGAATCTGCGAGCCGGACGCGAAGCCGGCGCTGTTTCGCAGCGGCCATCCATGATTGAGCACGGGGCCGTTGGCGAGGGCGCTGATGTTCCAGTCGATGCCGAGGCGGCGCTGGAGATCGGTGCTCATTTCAACGATGCGTGCTTCAATCAACACCTGCGGCGGGAGTCGATCCAGATCGGCAATGAGGCCGGAGATGAGTTCGAGGTTTTCGGGAAGGTCTGTCACGACAAGCGTTCGGGCGTTGCGGGCGCTATCCTGCGTCATGGGCTGCTGCTGTTGAGCAGGACCGCCCGAGAGACCGCTGGCGCCGCCAAATCCGCTGCTTCTGCCGTTGTTATTAAACGAACCGCCGGAGGCGCCGCCACCCGACGAACCGCTGCCGTTCAGGTCGCCGCCAAGACTGCTCAATCGTTGAACGCCATAACCGCCCTGGCTGTTCTGGTTCAGAACCTTCATTTTTCCCCACTTGGAGAGTGCGAATTCCAGCGCGTCTTTGACGCGCTCGGCGTCTTGCGAGCGGAGGGTGAAAATCCTGGTAATGACGGGCGGGGTGACTTCGGGACCGGTCTTATCCGACGCCTTGGCGACGGAAATGACGGTATCGTTCATGCTGTAGGCGAACCCGTTGTTCTGGGCGATCGCTTTCAGCGCGGTTTCAAGCGTCGCCTCGGTGAGGTACACCGACACTTCGCCCTTTACCTCGGGGCCGATGACAAGGTTCAAACCACCCTGCTCGGCGACCAGGCGCAGGGCGTCGCCGATTTCGCCCTTCTTGATGTTTAACGAGATGGTCCGCTTGTCGTTCGGGCCGGACTTGTCCGGCTCATCCGCGAAACCGGACCAACCAATTAATGCGAGTAGTGTTAATGCAAGCATGATATCTCTCTTCCAACGCATCATGGGTTCACCGTCCATGGTCGAACCTGGGCGACCTTTTCTCCCAAGTCGTAATGAAACATCCACCCATCACTTACCAGCGTGAGCGAATTGTTCGTAATGGCAGCTACGCGATACTTGCCCTGAAGGACATCCCCCACCCCAACAATGGAACCATCGACGGCCGCCAGCCACCGCGCTCCCTTGCGCGACACGCCATTGAACTTGACGGTTGGCGCCGGCGGGGCAGGTTTCTCAGACGCGGTGTCTGCATTCGTCGTTACCGCCTGTGGTTTCTCCATGAACGGTGCAGGATCAAACGGGTCTCGCCCCCATGAACGCGCTTCGATCGCGCGCTGCGCCTCCACAACTGCCTCCGAGATCGGCTCCGGGGTTGGGTCCGCGCACGCTCCAACCGCTGTCACAGTCTCGTCGGGCTTATCCACTGAGGGTGATTCGGCGATGGTGGCCGCCGGGAAGTATTTCTGCACCATGCCGGATGCGCGCCAGCCTACAAAGGCGATGCCAAGCGCGATGATCGTGAGTTGTTTCCTGGTTGGCCTGGTCATTTTGACCCCGTCGCATTTGTTTGTGTCGTGGGCTTGGGCAAGAAGGACTCCATGACCAAATCGGCCTTCAACCGTCCCTTTGGCTTACCCTGCATGTCGACCGCCGGTGCAATCTGGAACGATGCAACCCGGGCTGGAACACGTTGAACCTTGCAGGCCTGCATGAATTCAGCGATCTGCCGGTACGACCCCTCAACAGTCACTCGATATGCCGGAAAGACCGCGGCGCTGGAAGTTTGCGGGCCGGAATGTTCAGTCATGGGGCGCACTTCGCGCAGTTCGAGGCCGGTTGAGCGAGCCGATGCAACCAGTTGACCCTGAACGACACCGGGCTTGGCCGACTCGCTCATGCGGAGTTCGACGTCCTGGCGGAGCGATTTGATTTCCGCCAGTGTTTCAGGGCGGACGGTGCCAAGCGTTATTAGTTCGGAGGCCTGACTCAGGCGCGACCCAATCTGCTTGAGTTCCTGCACACGCTCGGCCGCGATTCCGCGCTTGGAGAAGCCATAGTTTGCGGAAGCGAGGACGGCGCCAATCACAGCAACCGGCGGCGCCCACATTCGAATTTTCGTTCGTAAGGAGTTCACTTTGCAGCCTCCACCGGAAGCCGGGACGCACGGGTCAAGACCAACTCGATGCTGAGTATGCCGTCGGCGCCGGGATCTTCGGTTTGTGGAGATCGGTCGACCGAGACCTCCACGCGCTGGAAGATGCCGCCGCGTTCGAGCGAGTTGAGCGTTTGGGTAACAAGATCATCAAACGTGTGCGGGGTGCCCTGAAGATGGACACCGGCCTTTACGACGAGCGTCGTCTTGCGACCATTGATCCGGCAGGAGTAATCCAGCGCCCGCAATTGCGACGGGAGCCGATACGAGAGTTCCTTGAAGACGCCGGTCCACGAAGGCGAATCCGCCAGAAACGATTCAACCTGGGCCATCAGTTTCTTGGTGACCTGCGCGTCGGCGGCGAGCTGGGTCCGTTTCGTCAGGATTTCCTGCGCGGCTGCAAGGTGCTGCGAGTTGGCATCGATTTCGCCTGCGAGTGATTTTCCAGTGCGATCAAACACCACGCCGAGACTCAGCATGATGACGGCGGCAACGGGACCTGCGTACGTAATGTACTTGCGTATTCGCGCCGCACGCACGGCTCGTTTTGTGTCGTCAGGAATCAGATCGGGAAGTGTCCGCCCCCAACGGATGGCCGCAACGATTAGCCCGAGCGATTCCGGCTCGACGTTTTCCATTCCATCGCCCAAGGACACCATGCCGTCAAGCGATCGAGCCGACGTCACGGCAATGCCGGTTCGCGAGCCCAAGGACGGAGCGAGGCCGTTGATCGTGCCTTTCGCACCCGTGAGGATGACGGAGGAAATGGCGCCTCCGCCCGAGCAAGTACCGGCGAATGCCAACCACTGTGTGAGGTTCTTCGAGAGCTTTTGCAGCACCGGCTCCATGAGCGGCAGAAGCTTATCGCCGCGCACTTGCAGGGAAACGACATCCTGCTGCGGTGCGGGAATACCGATTTCATTTCGAAGCGCGCGAGCCGCCGTCTCATCAAGTTGAATGACATTTTCGCCATTGATGATTGGACGCATCAGCGCGGTGGTGAGGTCGTTTGCCCCGAACGGCAACTCCGTCGTAACAAACGGCGTGGCGCCATTCAGGACCACCAAAGTGCTGGAGCTTTCGTCCACCGAGAGAATGGCCCGGCAGGATCCCGCGTCGGAATGTCGGTCGGCGGCGAGCCTGGCACAGGCAGCCGGAGCTGCGCTGAGGACCATGAGCTTCAATCGCGCGGCGCCGGCGAGGGCAATGGCAGCCTGTGCAATATCTTTCTGAATTGCGGTGGCATTCACGCGCTGTTGATTGCCGGTCACGCCTTCGGCGCGCGATACGGCGTCGATGGCCACAACGGCGTCGGTGACTTCGAAGTGAAGCTGCTGCTTGAGTTTCAGAAGCGCGGCCTGTCGAAGGGCCGGTCCCTTGAGCGGGGGCAGATCGTAATGCTGGCAGGAAACGCCGGGGCCGCCGACGAGACAGATCAGACTCTTTCCAGCCCAGCCGCGTTCTTCGACATACGCGACCAGGGCGTCAAGCGTCGTCTGGTCACAGAGGGCCGAGGTGTCGTCCGACTTCGAGCGGCACCAGAACGATGACAAATGAGAAACCGTGACAACGCCCTGCGACTCACGGGCGGTTGCCAGGCGAAGCTCATCCGGGAATGCTTCGAGGATTAGAAACTCTCGACTCTTCGACATCCCTGTCTCCGGGTCGGCCAAACGACGGTCTGTCGCGCCGACTTACTGCAACTGGATCTCGAGCGTTCGCGTGAACGAGTTCCAGGGCGACGTTGCCTGTACGGGCCTTCCGTATGCCCGATACGTTGGCGGCGACGCGCCGACCTTCTGCACGTAGAAGGCGCCGGTTCCCAATTGCGGGTCCGTTCCGGCGCTTCCGTCGTCACTTATCGTCCCGATGACCCCGTCACTGTCGGAATCAATTGGCGGCGTGGCGTTCAATTCGCGCATGGCCATTTCGAGCCCGCTTTCTGCTGCATAAACTGCGCCGGTGCTATAAAAATGGGCAAGGGACGACGTACTGGAGGCCGCGGTTACCTGGAGCATCCAGAGCGCCATGGTCCCAATAACGAGCATTGCAGCCACGAATGCGATAACGGCGACGCCGCGGCGGGATAAGTGAAGGGGCCGATTACGGGTCACTGGTCACCTCGTTCATAAAATTGCGGAGGTAGATGTCGGTGGTGAGCTTGGCGGTTTGGCTTGAACGCACGAGTGTCAACGAAATGGTGATTCGGCGCATGTTTTGAGGGTCGTCGGCGGGTGAGATCAACGACAGCAAATTCTGGCCGGTGCGGTTGTAGTATGAAAGGGTCAGGGACGACACATCCCCGCAAAGCTTGTACCACGTCGTTCCCGAATTCGTGGTCATCTCCAAATCGGTGCCGCTCTTGCGAAACCCATAAGTGCCCCAACGAATCTGAGTACTCGACGCCGTCGTGACCTGGGCGTGACCGGCGAGGCAGGGTGTGGGGTTCCCGACGCACTCGTTCTGCGGGATCTCACGAAGGTAGCGAGTCATGATTTCGAGCGCCGAGGCGCCCATGTCGATGAGTTCTCCACGAGCGGAGATTTCGGAGCGTTGTTGCGTGGCGTTCCACAAAAGAGAGCCGGCCAGGCCGCAGATAATGACACTGACGGTAATTGAGACGACAAGCTCGATCAACGTGAAGCCGGCGCGCGGGCGCTTCGCGGTCTTGCGCCGGGCAATTGATTGGTGAACTTCGACCATCATCATTATCTCAGAAATCCGCGAAAACCCGTTCGATCTTGATGCGCTGCGTTCCGCTATTCCAACTGACGGTAACGGTCACTTTCTTGTAACCCTGATCGCTTCCCGCAGCGGCAAGCGCCGGCGTGACAAAGTCGACCGCGACCGTACGATTGAACATGGAGTACCCCGACACGGGCGATTCGGCGGGAAAGTTGGTCGTGGTAATCGCGGCATATCCATCCGTGCCGCGATAGCGCCGGGCAATGATCTCTTCCATCCTGCCAATTGCGAGGAACGATGCGACGGTGGTGTTCGATGGAAGGATGCCCTGATTCGCGGCATTGGCGAATGCGACCATGAGCGACGGCAGCGAGATCGACAGGACCGCGAGGGCCATGACGACCTCAATGATGGTGGTGCATCGGCGGCGTGGTCGTCTCATCCGGCGCGCTCCACAAAACCTGTGACCGGGTAGATGGTGGCGGTGATTCCGTTGGAGAGCGTTACCACGGCACTCGTGGATAAGGCCGCACTATTTCCGTCATAGGGCGTTCCGAAACTGTCGAACTCCAGTTCGGTGGTGGAGTTGATATTGACGGAAGAAATCGAGACTTTGGAGAACGGGCCGGAGCCAAAGGTCATCTGGGCCGACGTCTGATCGATCGGGCGTTCCAACGCGACGCGGTTGGCCTTGCCTGGATTGGCCGCATTTTCGATGTGCAGCTGATACGAATTTGCACCAACGTTGAACACCATCCACGTTCGCAAACCCGCGGCGAGGGCGGTTCGCTGGGCGTAACGAATATCCGCGGCAAGACGCGAGGCGGCGGCGCGCGAGCGGATTTCGCCCAGGTAGCTGAGCGTCCCCCCGACCACGGCCACACCGGTGATTCCGAGGATGGCCATGACGGTGATGAGTTCGATCAGCGTAAAGCCGGATCTCGACCTACAGCGCGGCATCGTATCCTCGATTAAAAAAGGCCCCGGCCGTCACCGACCAGGGCCTTGTCGAATACTCACGAGACTCGCGGACTCACATGAGAATCCACGGGTTGTGTTTTAGAAACCATTCTCGCCGACGCCGCTGGTATTGGTGTTGGCCCAGAACTGACCGTTGGTCGCGTTGTAGCACCAACCGCCGCTCGTTCCGGAGACCGTACCCTTGGCGGACGACGACGCCACGACGTTGTTTTTCGTCGAGTCGGTGTCGAACGGATTGTCGTTCATCGTGTCGAGCATGACGTTGCCGACCGTGGTGAGGTCCGTCAATGCCGGATACTTCAACACGCCACCGCCACTGTCGGTCGCGGACCTGGCATAGTAGTTGGCGACGGCGGCACGAACCGCACCGAGGACGCCCTTGCATGCTGCAATCTTCGCATCCTGGCGGTAATCCAGGTACACCGGCAACGCCACGGCCGACAAAATGCCGAGGATCACAATGACGGTGACCAGTTCAATCAACGTGAAGCCTTTTCGATTCGTTCGCGACATATATCGTAACTCCTTCGTAATCTCGCTTCGGCCCAAACACCCCAATTGGTTCCGGAAACGGACCCCCGTCAAGCGGTTCCAATTACCTTCAATAACTTCCACATCGGCAAAAAAATGGCCAGCGCAAAGAAAAGAACGACCGCCGCAAGGCAGGTCACCATTACCGGCTCTATCAGGGTCGATAACAGTTTGACGCTGCGATGAGTTTGTTTTGCGTAGTATTGCTTAAGGTATGAGAAGATCTGGTCTGTCCGGCCGGCCTGTTCTCCAATGGCCAGCATGCGCTTGACCAGCGGCGTCAGCCACAAAGCCTCGCTGAACGCTTCGGTCAACGAGCGGCCGCCTTCCACCGCCCGACCCATTTTGCGAACATCGGCTTCGATGGCGGTGTTCGTCATGCTGTCGGCCGTGACACGTAGCGACTGAACGATGGGAAGCGCGGCCTGCGTGAGAAGGTCAAGCAGTTCGATGAGTCGCACCATGTACACACCAAGAAAGAGGTTGCCGAAGACGGGCAACTTCAATACCTGATGATCGAGCCAGTTCCTGGCGAACGAATAGGCGAACAACGATTTCACGGCGTACCAGGCCGCAACGATGCCCACAAGAACCATTACATAGTGCTGCGTGATGGCCTTGCTCGTCGCCATGAGCAATCGCGTTGGCAAGGGCAATTGGCCCTGGAACTTCTCGAACATGATGGCGAATTGAGGAATTACAAAAACCAGCATAAATGCAATCGCGGACACCAGCGCGATGACGACGAGCAACGGGTATGTCATGGCCGAGCGAATCTGGGCGCGGGTCTCGGCTTCCTGCTCCTGATAATGAGCAAGGGAATTCAATACTTCCGGGATCTTTCCGGCTGTCTCGCCGGCCGCGATGGTCTTGATAAAGATCGGCGGAAAAAACGCCGGTTCGGCGTCCAGGGAATCAGCCAGCGTTCGACCGCCTTCGATGCGCCCTGCGATTCGGGCAATGGCGGCGCGCAGTTCGGGATGGCCGGTCTGTTCCGCGACCGCTTTCAGCCCGGCGATGAGGGGTATTCCACTTTCGGCGATGGCGGCAAGCTGGTGAGTGAAATCGAGCACCGCCCGCCGGGAGCCGCGCGCCCGCCGAGTTGTTCGTGGCGTCGAACCCGTGGCGGACTTGGTTTTGCCCGCGGCGCCTCCCGAAATGACACTGATCGGGGTAAAACCACCGGCCTCCAGTCTGGCGAGTATGGCTCGCTCCGTGGCAGCGTCCATCTCTTCACTGTGGACGCGACCGTCCGCTCCGGCATATTGAACGCTGAACTTCGGCATGGCCTGTTCCCCACGGACTAGCAGCGACCCGCGACGCGCGCCACTTCTTCGACCGTTGTTTGTCCTTCGCGAATTTTTCGTACGCCGTCTTCGACGATGAACTTCATGCCCGCATTCCGTGCGGCGGCACGAACCGCTTCGGTCGATTCACCGGCAACGATCATCTTGCTGAAATTCTCGGTGAGTTCGAACAGCTCAAACACGCCAACGCGCCCCACGTAGCCTGTGCCAACGCAACGACGACAGCCCTTTCCTCGCCGGGGTTGAAAATCGAGATTCCCGGGATCAAGCCCGACGGCCTTCACCAGGAATTCGGGCGGGCGGTCGTCGGTAATACAGTCGGGGCAGATGCGGCGGCACAGTCGCTGGGCGAGTACCGCAAGAAGCGATGAGGAAATCAGGAACTCCGGCACGCCCAGATCGCGCAGTCGAGCGATGGCGCTGATCGAATCGTTGGTGTGAACCGTGCTCAACAGCAAGTGGCCGGTGAGGGCCGCCTGCACGGATATCTGCGCCGTTTCACGATCGCGAATTTCACCGACCATGATCACGTCGGGGTCCTGGCGAAGGATGGAGCGCAACCCCGTGGCGAAGGTCAGGTTGGCCTCCGCGTTCACCTGCACCTGACGAATCTGGCTGTTGCGGTATTCGACGGGGTCTTCGACGGTGATGATGTTCTTTTGCGGCGAAATGATGGCCTTGATCGCGGCGTAGAGCGTCGTGGACTTGCCGGAACCCGTAGGCCCCGAGACAAGGACCATCCCATGGGCGTTGGATACGACCTGCTGGAAACGCGACCGAAGCTCGTCATTCATCCCCATATCGGAAAGCGAAATCGCTTCGGCTTCATTGCGGAGGATTCGAAGTACGACGGCTTCGCCATAGACGGATGGAAGCACCGACACACGCAGCAGCACTTCGGTGTCTCCGCTGCGAAAGTGAATCGCGCCATCCTGCGGCGAGCGATTCTTGGAAATATCAAGGCGGGCAAGAACTTTCAGTCGCGACACAATGGCCTTATGGAGACCGAGGGGCGGTGACGGGACTTCGCGCAGAACACCGTCGACGCGAACGCGAAGGCGCAGCTCGGACTCCCCCGGCTCAATATGAATATCAGAGGCGTTTTGCCGTATGGCCTCAAGAATCATGAGATCAACAAGACGTATGACGGGCTGCGTTTCATCGGCGGTGGAGACCGTCGCTTCCTGCAGCGATTCGAGCACCGAGGATTGCTGAAGGTACTCGCTGGCGCCATAGGCCCGTTCGATCAGGCCGAGGATTTCGTTCTTGTTCGCGAGGCAGACGTCGACCTCCATCTTGGTCTGGCGACGAATCTGGTCGACGGCGGCAAGGTCGTTCACATCCTGCACCGCGAGGGTGATGATTCCGTCGCACACGAAGATGGGGAAAACGCAGTGCTCGCGGGCGAATTGTTCGGGCACCAGCTCCGCATTGGAAAGCTTGGGGATGTAATCGGATATGGCAATGAACGGCACACCGGCCCGCATGGCCCCCAGTGCGACGACCTGCGAATCCGTCAGGACGCGGTTTTTCTTCAGAATGGTCTCGAGGTCCGTGGCCGCTTCCTGGGCCTGTTCGAGCGCCTTCATGACATCCTGCGCGGAGAGGATGCCGGAGATCAGGATCTGATCGCGCAGCTCGTCGGAGGCGCTAATTCCCATTGGACGCCTCCGTTTCTTCGGATGCAGCGGCCTTCTCGGCGGCGAGGGCCGCCTTTACCAGGGTCTGTTCCGCCGGGCCGTTTGCATCGATGAACTGCAATCCCAGTTGATAACTCGGCTTGTGATCCAGAAGAACACATCGGCGCGTAATGACCCGCACGACCAAAGGCTGATTTCCCGTCGCCTCACACGGGTCGATGTGTACTTCGAGCCTCATGTTTCGCGGGACAAGGATCCCGGCGATCAGTCCGATGCCGCCCTTGCTGACGTCGCTGACCGCGAGGCCGGACTTCGCATCCGGAAAGGAAAGCCGAAACTGCTCGGCGTGATCGGCGTGTGGCTCGATCCGCGCGGAAAATTGGGCGGCGTGACGCTTGAATTGGCGCGCGTGGGCGCTATAGGTTTCGACAGTCATGCGGATTGCTATCGGGTGGATTGCAGGCGTGGTTGATAATCGGCGGCCACGTGTCCGAGAACGACGCTACCGCCGCGACACGGTGCGGGGTCAGGCCGAGAATGTCCTGACGCGATTGCACAACCGCCCGATACCCTCGACTTCAACCACCATCTCGTCGCCATCGCGCAGAAAAATCGGCGGAGTACGGGCCGCGCCGACTCCGGCGGGAGTGCCCGTCAGTATGACCGTTCCGGGTAGCAGGGTGAATTGGTGGGAGACATAGCTGACGAGTTGGGCGACGGAAAAAATCATGTCCGAGGTGTGGCCGTCTTGCATGAGTTGGCCGTTCAGGAACGAGCGAATCGGTGCCCCCGATGCCGGAAACTCGTCAGGCGTCACGATGACCGGCCCGAGCGGGCAGAACGTGTCGAAGCTTTTTCCGCGGGCCCATTGCTTGTCGCGACGCTTTTGGCAATCACGGGCGGAAACGTCGTTGGCACAGGTAAAGCCGAGTACGACGCTCATTGCATCGCGCTCGGGCACATTCTTGCAGCGACGCGCGATAATGACAGCCAATTCGGCTTCGTAGTCGACTTCCGTCGGCGCGGATTGCGGGAGGATGATGTCATCATTCGGACCGGTGACCGCGCTGGTGGCCTTTAGGAAAATGAGCGGCTCCGCGTCCTGCGGCTCGGCCTTCATCTCTTTGGCGTGTTCGCGGTAGTTGCGACCGATGGCGATGACGTTGGGCGGATCGAGCGGGGCAAGGGTGCTGGCGATGGGTATTGGCGTTGCGCCGGAAGGTCGGGCATCAAAGAGACCGCCGGCAAGTACGACGGCCTGGCCTTCGCCGGATGGAACGCCCCAGCGAACCGCACCCGATTGATCCGAAAACCGAATGATCTTCACAAGCCCTCTCCGTTCGTCCTGACACAAGTAAACGTGGCCTGGGCGAATAGGATATCGGAACCGGCCCTCACCGAGCCATACCCCGGGCACCCCGCAATGATCGTGTGATAACAGACACCGGACGGCGTGAATTCATCCCCCACCGGCCCTGTTCATGGCAGATTCCACGCATTGGACGCGGTATAATCGGGTGCTCCGCGCAAGGTGGCATGACGAATGGCCGCCGATCGCGCCGGACCGAAGCCATGAACAACGAAGGCGAACCACTGCCCGAGCAGGCGTCCGAGGCGTTTCCTGCGCCGCCGGATGCCCTTGCGCGCCGAGAGGACCCTGCGTTGGCGCTGCCCACCGGCACCGGACTGGGCAAATATCGCATTCTCGAACGCATCCGCACTTATCACAACGCGGTGGTCTATAAGGCCCGCGACACCATGCTCGACCGCCTCGTGGCGCTCAAGCAGATGACGCCGGAGTTAATGGACAGCCCGACGGCGTGCGGCAATTTCAAGAAAGAAGCGCAGTTGCTGGCGCGCGTTCCGAAAGACGCTCGCTATGTGCTGAACGTGCATGAACTCATCGAGGATGAGCGCGGGCTGTTCATTGTCGAAGAGTACATTCACGGGGACTGGCTGGAGTCGCTGATCAGCAAACGGCGCGTGGGAATCGAACATACCTACAAACTGCTCAAGTCCGCGATCATCGGCCTCCGTGATCTGCACGCTCAGAAGATTGTGCACCGCGATTTGAACCCCGGAAACATCATGGTCGTCAACGGAGCGGCCAAGATCGCCAATTTCTATTCCGCGGCGCAGGAAGGGGACATCGTTTCGCCGCCCGTGGTGACGGTGAAATACTCCGCGCCCGAGTTGCTGCTTGAGAAATCGTACGACGACCGCATTGATCTTTATTCGCTCGGCATGGTGTTGTACGAGGTCTCCGTCGGCCGTGCGGCGATTGACCGGTACTTCCATGAAATCGTTGATTCGCGCATGCCGATCAGCGGGTGGTACCGCTGGCACACCGATCTCTCGACGCGGCTGCCGGAGCCGGAGCGTCTGAACCCGGCCGTTCCGCCGCCGCTATCGATGATCTTGCGGCAACTGACGGCGAAACGTCTTGAAGAGCGGTTTACCTGCGCCGAGGAAGTGCTGGCGGCAATCTCACGCCACTCACGGAAAGCGGCGCGCCCGAAGGCTGCCCCCGCGACGCGCTGGACACTGCCCGCGGAGCGTGCCACCACAGTTCAACCACCCCGAATTCAACCGGCGCCGCGCGCCGATGCCCCTGGTGCACGAACAACGCCCGAGCCGACCTATCGACCGATTCCTGCAGGGACGCACACACAAAACGTGCGACCGGCCGCGTGGCGGGCGACAGACTACGACGCACCGGCGTCAACGACCCCGTTCGAGCGAGTAAGCCCGTTCCGCAGCCCGCGAGCAGAAATGCCGCGATCGCGTGTGACCGCGCCGACGGCGGTCCCGCGCGTGATGCCGGCGCCCATCATTCCACGGGCGAGTCGCAAGCCGCGGGCACGACGCGGCCATCCCATCCGAAACGCGATTCTGGCCGCAACGGTGATGATCTGCATCGGCGTCGGTGGATTCGTTGGATGGCGCGAGATCTCCAGATCACTGTACGAGCACCCGGTCGAGGCGCTCATGATTCGTGGTGAACAATCATTCGACCAGGGCGATATGACGCGGGCACGACAGCTCTTCCGCGAGGCATCGGATCTGGTCGGCGATAATCGCGATCAGCGGCGTCATCGGGCCGAGGCTCAACACTGGATGCAACTCATCGACGCCGTGGCCGCGCTGAATGCCGACGAGTTTGACCGCGCGTTTCAGATCACAATGGATTTGGAGAAATACGGCGACATCAACCCATCGAAGCTCAAGGAAGTGCAAGCCAAGATCTGGAGCAAAAAGGACGCATACAAGATCGCCGCGGCCGGCTATGACGGAATCAAGAGCGGCCAGTTCGAGCGGGTGGAGAAGACTCTGGAACAATTCGAACAGAGCGCCAAAGGGTCCGGCCTCGACCCGGATTCGCTTCGCGACAAGCTTTCGGAGGGGAGACGGCGCAAAGAATATGACGAATGGATGAAGGCATCCAGGGAAGCACTGAGAACCAAGGAGTTCGACAAGGCATTCACCATGTTGGCGCGTGCCGAAGACTTTCAGGTCACATCGGATACGCGCGACCTGCGCAAGCAGATTACGGATGCCCAACGGCAACGTGAGTTCCTGGTCCAGGGCGACAAGGCACTGATTGACCGGGATTACGAGGCGGCGTTGGACGCTTATGAACAGGCGAACTTAAAGCTGCCCGGGGCCGAGATTGAAAAGAAGGTTCGCGAAGCTCGCGCCCATTTGCTCTTCCAGCAAGCTCGGGCACTGATTGACAAGGGCGAATTACTTCTGGCCGAGGACAAACTCAACAGCTCCATCTGGAATCATCCGCTTTACGACGCACAAATCAGACTGCAAAAAATGCAGCCTGCCTTTGAGGCCGCGCGAATCGCGCGAAACGGTGATCGGGCCATGGATATCGAACACTGGGCGGAGGCGATTCAGTTCTATGAAGACGCGATCCTCCGGCTTCCCGCGCCGGCCGATCAGATCGCCATGAAAAAGCTCAAGGAAGCCAGACGCCGCGACGCGATTGCCAAGGGTGAACGGGCCATCAAACGCGAGGAATGGCAGGCGGCCGTCGAGTTTCTGACCGAGGCCCAACGACTTGGGTACGACCAGGCCGTCGAGGATAATCTGATCCGGGCCAAGGCCAAAGTTCCCTGACGATAAGCCCCCCTCCCCTCTCGACTTACGAAATCAACAAAAAAACTGAACTTCGACCGCCCTTCGCGTCACTTGTACCATGAGGAAGGTATGAGCCAGCCGCGGAGCGAGTTGACGCAAGCCTATGCCGAATACGGCCCCTTGGTGCGGGCCTACGCGCTCGGACGGCTTGGCGACTTGCACGAGGCTGACGAGGTTCTTCAAGAGACGTTTTTCGCCGTGGCGCGAAACACGACGGAATTTTCAAGGTCGCATTCGCGCAAGGCGTGGCTCATAGGAATCGCACGAAATGTCATTCGCAATCGTTTACGCGCACAGAAGGTTCGTCGCACTGTTCCACTCGACCCGGATGTGGCTGCCGCCGCGAAGCATTCCGAGGATGATCGACTGGACGAGATGCGGCGGGCGATTGCCCGGCTTCCTGAGGCGCTTCGGGAAACGCTCGATCTTCGACTGGCGCACGACTTGAGTTATGAAGAGATCGCCGCAGCGCTCCAAATACCCATCGGCACGGTTCGATCCCGGATTCACAACGCGGTGGTGGCACTCCGGGATTGGGCGGAGCGAACCGTCGATGCCTCGTCCTTCGCCGCGAAGCGCTGAGGCGACACGTATGCAGGAGAATTACATGAATACTGAATCACTGGAACGACTCCTGATTGACCGGCACCTCGGCGAGCTTTCAGACGACGCGGAGTGCCTGCTCGATGAGTTCATTTCCAACTCGCCGGAGGCACAAGCGGCGGCCGTCGCCATCAGCGCGACGCTGCGAACGGCCGCCCGCGCGATGAGCGTACATCCGAACGAGTCCGCCCCCCTGCCGCCGCTGGCATCGTTGCCCGCTGATTTGCCGCCGTTGGTTTTTCGAACGAGCCTCGCGCGGCGGTTCGCGGTGGCCGCGGCGATTGTCCTCAGCTTTTGGCTCGGCGGTCGCCTACATGCGCCGTTGCCCCGGATTAATTCCGATGCCATTCCACCAATAACACAGATTTCCGACGCGTCGCCGGAAAATGTCTGGTCGCTTCGACATCATTCGTCGCGGCCAGGCTCGAATCGAAACTCAGTGGCCACTCACATTCAATGGACTTCGCCGGTGGCGAAGCCTCTTTTGGGAGAACGATCATGAATCGCCGAGAAACTCTACTCATCACCGCCGTCGCCTGTGGGCTTGCAGCAGGCTGCATTCCAGAAAAGCGAATTGTCTGGTCTCCGAGCGGCGACCATGCCGCGGTCTGCACGCCCAACGGATTGTTTGTCATTGACGACAAGGGTACGCCGCTCCCGGGCAAGATCACCGGTTCACCCACTCGCTGCGCGTGGTTTAAGGATGGGAAACGGATGGTCATTGTTCACGCAGCGCAGGCCAAGGGATGGGACGACATCGCCCCGCTCTTCGACGATGCGCAGCGTGCGATGATCGCGACCGAGGCCAGGGCTGTTCGCGAGCGAGTTCTTGCTCACAACGGCCCGTGGAACCAATTCGAGCTTGATGCGACGAATCGGTTCTCGCCGGGACAGGAAATCGCCATTGTGTTGTACCTCCGCGACAAAGAAAGCGCGGGGCTTGCCGAAAAGCTCAAGGAAGAATGGGATGGGATTGCCAAAGCGACGGCCTCCATCTGGCAGGCGCAGCTATTCACCGTAACGCCTCATGCGTTGTCGCCCGGCATCGTGCTTACGCGAAGTCTTGATGAGATTCGTACGCCCAAGATTTCGCCGAAGGAGACACTGGTCGCCTTTCCGATGACGGCGGCCGACGCGAAGAATGACGATGTGGCGCTGCATATCGTAAGCATCACCGATCCGCAGGTGAAGCTGGTGGCGTCGCCGGTTGGGATTGATTTTGACTGGAGTCCGGATGGGCGTGAACTGGCGTTTGTTCGCTCTACGTCGCAGGCGGCGAACAAGAACGATGAGTCGATTCAACTCGGCTCCCTTACAACGATGGCGGTGGCGGATGCCGATGGAAAGGTGCTTCCGCAGTGGGGTCCACGCAATGACCTTGTCGGGATGCTCTTTAACCCCGTGCTGGGCGTGCGGTGGCTGCGCGACGGACGGATCTTGTTCGCGTCGATCGAAGTGACGCTTCCGGCGACGAGTCGCGACATGCCGAGGCAGTGGTCCCTGTTTTCGTACGATCCGCGAATGCCGGCAAGCGTGGGCCGGGCACTCGGGCGCGATTTTTCAGAGGCACTTGATCCCGGACTGGCGATGTTTGAGGTCAGCCCGAATGAAGAGTCCGTACTGCTTCCGAGTCCGAAGGGCCGTGTGAGTTCGTATAACTTCCGCAGCGGCTCGACGACGATCATTCAGGGACAGGATGATCCCGACGGGAAGTTCCGATGCATCCCGTCGTGGAAGAGCGATACCGAGATCAGCATGGTGGCGCCGGTCGCTTCGGCCGACGGAGCAAAAGCGACCAATGAAGTGATGATCTGGTCCAACGGGAATACACGAACGTTGAGCGACGGCTGGACCGATGAGATGCGTGAAGGGTGGATGGACGGAAAGTAGTCGCTGCTTTCGAAGCACCATTGAAATGCAATGCGGCCTCGCTGGTGTAGACACCGTCGAGGCCGCCCGCATTCAGTCCATCTTGAAACGGCGCACGTCGAAGGGAAACTTGTTCACGACGTATAAGTAGTTATCCGCAAGATAGTCATATAAGTATGCACCGTGCGGGTCATAGACATTGCCCATCTCGCCCAGAAGCAGGGATGGCTCCATTCGAGCGGAGTTGCCCTCGGCGGTAAACACGAGGACTCGGTTTTCCTTGCTGACCGGGTCATAGCCCGTGCCGTAGATTTTTCCCGTGGTGCTGACGATGAAACGATCAGCCCCGGTGATCGCAGGCAGCTCCCGTTCGAGCGAGAGGGTGTCGCCATCGCGCTGGTAGATTCGAACGCGTGTTCCGGCCTTGTCCGTCACGCAGATGCGGTTGTTGGAACATGCGACGGCGTGCGGCGCAGCGAACTTGAAATCCGGATCGAGCATGGACACGAAGCGGCCCTGGGCATCGAGAATCTGAACGCGGTTATTGCCGCGGTCTGCGACGTACATTCGACCACCCTTGTCGATGGCGATATCCACGGGATCGTAAAATTCACCCGGATCATCGCTGGGGAAGCCCGGCCAATAGGCCCGGCGCGGCATAATGTCCTCAAGGTTTCCATTGAGATCGTAGGTGGCGATTACATGGTTAATCGTGTCGCTGACGACGACGCGATGCTCGGGGCTGATGGCAATGCCGCCAAAGCCGGGCTTGTACCCACGAAACGCCCCGGTCTTGACCGCAAATGGCTGCGTCCCCGCGACGGCGTCCCATCGAAGCATCTGCACCGGGCCGGCACCGCTCAGTGTCATGTATGCGGCGTCGGTGTCGATGGCGAACTTCTCGCACTGCTTGTTCCACGCCATGTAGGCCGTGTTGGAAAGGCCGCTCTCGCGACCCTGTTTGTCGACGGTCGTGAGGGCAAAGAACGTGTCGGGGGTGTATTCGCCGGGAAGCCATGCGGTGGACAGGCCGGCTTCATTGACTTCAGGCGTCCAGCGTTTGCCGTTTTTTCGGAGGCACTGCGTCAGCGTCCATGGTGTGGCATCCTCGCCGCCGAATCCGCGCTTTCGATAAACGCGAAACTCCTCGACCATGAGCAGTGACATGGGTGTCTTCCACCGGAGCTTTACCCCAGCCGTGGGGCTGCTGCGATCTTCCATCACGATCAGCGTGTACGGCGGTGCGGGAGGCGTGTCTGGATCGGCAAACCGGGTCTCCATCA
This sequence comes from Planctomycetota bacterium, assembly GCA_016235815.1. Taxonomy (GTDB): domain Bacteria; phylum Planctomycetota; class Phycisphaerae; order UBA1845; family UTPLA1; genus JACRIM01. The sequence continues at coordinate 40,681 of JACRIM010000010.1, read as the reverse complement.
CGATCTCATGCGGTTTACCCGGAGACCGAAACGCGGCAAGGCAACACTCTCCCAGGCGAACGAAATGAAACTCCTCGCGCGTTGCATTCTCGACGACGTGGCGCAGCCGAAACAAAAGAAGCCCGTTGCTGCCGTCCGTTGAAATTCTGCCGAAGGGATTTGGCCGGAGGAAGTAACCGTTGGGAGTCTGGACCGCGGGCGCCTCCAGCGCGGGCAGTTCAAGCCGGCCTTCCGAATTCGTGGTCGCCGAATACAACGGGTCGCGGCCTGTCCCGGCGATTTGACCGGAGAACTCTCCCCCGCTTTGCAACTGAAACGCATCAACCTGGATGCCCTCGAGCGGCCTGCCGGTATTGGATCGAATCAGGAGTCCAATCTTCTCGGGCAGGCGATAGAGCATCTCGCCACGGAAACCGCGGGGCTTTCCCTTCGAATCGTTTAGATACGCCGCTGACAACTCATCGAGTTTCGCGCCTCCGGGCGTGTGCATCAACGTGCGCGGCATCGGATAAAGATGGTGGCGAATCACGTATCGCTCGAACTGATCCACCACCTGGCAGTCATTGGGCTGCGTGTCGGTCGCACGAAGGTCGATAAGGCCCAGTTCGATGCCGAGTTTTTTCAATGCCTCCCAATCGACGCGGAGATTGTCATAGCGAGGGATCGCACCGTTACCCAACGTGTCATAGGCAAGCAAGGCGGCCTCTTCGGCTGGTGCATCGGCCTTTCCGCCGCGGCGAAGCGTGAGCGCCAACGCATCGCGCGTTGCGGGAGTGGCTGGGTCGTTGACGATGATAATGCGGTCGCAGCGGACGCGCTCCCGGATTCCCTCCGGAGCGGAGGGATAGACCGACGCCCGGAACAGCCCGTTCATGCATCGAAGTTGGTACTGCGCCCAATCCTCGAAGCAGAAACTATCCACCATGTTGGGGTGCTCGCGGAACGATTCGTAGCGGTCGCGGGCCACGACGAGCGCGACGGACTGGGCATCCGTCATTTCCTCAAATGAGTTGTTCCAGCGGAGCGATTCCTTCTGCGTCGCCTCGGCATCGAGATCCACGCGCAGTCGATGCGACCCGGACTTCCAAGCCCACGATGCTTCAATGACCTGCTCCGCGTTAGGCTCAATCGCATTAAGCGTACCATTGCCAACCTTCTCACCTGCGATCGAGACCGACCATGAGACCGGCTCCGATTTCACCGCGCCTGCGTTGAGCACGTGAACGCGAAATGTCGTCTTGGCGCCATTGGCGAGTTTCATCGTCGCGGGGTCGATGGTGATGTCGGGCTTGGGCACGCCGCCTTCCAGCGACACGTGACCGTGCCAACTCAGATCGCGCGGCAGCCTTTCGACATACGCAACGGTCAAGTCAGGGAGCTTTGGGCGGTCGGTGTGGCGCGCACCCCTGCGGAAATCGACTTTCTCGACATACGCCGTGTCGATCGACTTCATAGTGCCCGCGGCGTCATAAATCAGGACCTGGTCGGCCCATTCCAGTGCTTTGCCTTGCAGCTTTGCCCCATTGCCGAGCGTAACGATGTCCACGTAGTTGAGGTCGCCGTGTTCGAGGCGATAGGGAAAAAGTCCGTCGTCCGTGTCGCCTGATGTCGAACGGGGCTGGGCGAAGGCGGACGTCGCAACAATTCCGATGACAAGTCCGAGAACGTGATGGGCGCGCATAGACTGACTCCTGCGGAATATTCTACCAAAGGCAAGCGAATGACACTTTAAGCGGTGTGCTGGAGGGCGGCGATGATGCGGTCGCGCATCGCGTCGGCCTGCCCAGCGGCATAGCTCCCTGCATTCCAACGGAATCCAAGGGAATCGCCTTCGAGACGCGGGATCAGATGAATATGGAGGTGCATGACAACCTGGCCGCTGGAGGGGCCGGTGTTCTGCAGGATGTTCAGCCCGGTTGCCCCGGTCGCCCCGAGAATGGCGCGGCTCAGGGTCGGGATTTCACGGGAGAGGGTGGCGACAAGCTCCGGCGATGCCTCGGTGATGTCGCGGACGTGACTCTTGGGAATGAGGAGCGTGTGGCCGGGTGCAAGCGGGCCGATGTCGAGAAAGGCAAGACAGTCGGCCGTCTCGTGTACGCGTGTGCACGGAATCTGGCCGGACACGATTTTGCAGAAGATGCAGTCCGACATGCGGTTGGCCTCATGTCGCGCGGATGAACGCGGAATCAGGTTCCCTGTTCGCCTGCAGCGGTCTCGCCGGCGCTGTCGTCCTTCTTGGGAGCAGCGGCCTTGGCGGTTGACTTGCCGCGCGGCTTGCGTTTGGGCTGCTTGCCTTCGAGGATGGCGACGCGATCGGCCGTACGCTGTCGGCGGCGGCCCATGGTTTTCTTGCCGGTATCGCCGGCCTGTTCGCCGGCGGAACCGACGAGTTGCAAAATTGCGAGATCGGTGTTGTCCCCGACTCGGCGCTTGGCGAGCCGAATGATGCGGGTGTATCCACCCGGCCGATCCTTGTAGCGCGGGGCGATTTCATTGATGAGCACGTGAACGACGGAGCGGGCCACGAACGGATAGGTCTTCTTGTTGTAACTCGCCGGGACCGTGCCGGTTCGGTGGCGGCGGCCGGAGCGATTACGAAGCACGCGGTCCTGCTGTGTCGAGGACATGGCGTCGAACTGTTCCTGTTCCTCGCGCGAAATCACCGAGCGATCATTAAGGATGCTGATCACGCGCTGGCGGCTGCGAAGGTCATTCTTGCGTGCAAGGGTGATGAGCTTCTCAACAAACGAACGGACTTCCTTGGCTTTGGGCAACGTGGTCGTTACTTCGCCATACTGAAACAGGCTCTGCGCGAGGTTACGGCGCATCGCCAGGTGGTGAGCGGGCGTACGGGCAAGATGACGTCCGGCAAGTTTGTGTCTCATGATCCTACTCTACCTGTCTTGCTGAGCCGGCAACCTGCGCCGCTCGTTAAGTAATCTACGGATTCCCAGCCGTCGCATCGGCAGACGGCGGGTTGAACGGGGGAAGCGGACCCATCGAACCAGAGTCCAATGCCGCACCGGTATAGCTCGTCGGTCGAGGCAAAACGGCCGATGCCGGCGGGCTGCTGGTCATGTCTTCGACTTCGTCGTCGTCACCGCTCAGATCCAGCGGCGCGACGCCCGGATCCATACGAAGCGACAGGCCGATGTCGGCGAGCTTTCGCTTGACTTCGCGAAGCGAGGTCTTGCCAAAGCTGCGAAGCTTCAGGAGGCTGCTCTCGTCCATCTGCGTCAACTGGCCGACCGTGCGAATATCCGCCGAGGCGAGGCAGTTACGCGAACGAACCGAGAGATCGAGTTCGTCGACGCTCATCTCCATGCGCGCGGAGTCGGTGTGACCGCCGGACCCGGAGGAGTCTTCGACAGCGCCTTCGAGGGCAAGGCTCGCGCCAAGCTCGAAGTACTGCACGAAGGGGTTCAGGTGCTTGCGGAGGATTTTGGCGGCTTCGACCACGGCCATATCGGGGGCGATGGTGCCGTTGGTCCAGACCTCCAGCACAAGGCGGTCGTAGTTCGTTCGCTGGCCGACGCGGGTGTCTTCCACGCGATATCGAACGCGCGTGACCGGCGAATAGACCGAGTCCACCGGAATGACACCGATGATCTGGTCTTCACCTTCCGCGCGATGCTCCGTCGCCGTGACATAGCTGCGCCCGGCGCCGACCGTCATTTCCATGTCGAACTCGACATCGTCGGTCAGGGTGCAGAGCAACTGATCCTCGTTGATGATCTCAATCGCCGGATCGCAGTCAATCTGGGCGGCCGTGATGGGCGTCATGCCCTTGGCCTTGCCGCGGACGGTGATACGCATCTTTTTGGGCGTATCGCTCGCCAGCCGGACGATCAGCGATTTCACGTTGAGAATGATGACCGTCACATCCTCCATGACGCCCGGAAGCGACATGAACTCGTGATCGGCGCCCTTAATGCGAACGTCCGTAACGGCCGCTCCCTCCAGGCTGGAGAGGAGAATTCGGCGCAGACTGTTCCCGACCGTGGTGCCGAAACCCCGCTCAAAAGGTTCGATCGTAAAGCGTCCGTAGGTCGGAGTGCTTGCAGCGTCATCTCGCAAAACGCGAGTGGGCAATTCCAATCCTCGCCACCGAATACGCATAGTGTTGACCTCCATTAACCGCGAGTGCCCTTCGCCGACCAACGTCGGAGCCGGTACCGAACGGGGCAAGACGCCCTCGCGCGGCAGCGACGCACTCGTGTAGACCGCATTGTCTTCCGTGCTCGTTATCATCGACTGCAAAATTCCACGATCAGTTGTTCTTCCACCGGGATCTGAACATCGTCGCGCGTCGGAAGCGACACAACGCCCGCGACCAGATTGGCCGTGTCGACCTTCAGCCACGGCTGAACCGGGCGATTCGGATCGGCATCCACAAGGGCCCGGACCAGCTTTCGGCTGGCCTCGCGCTTGTGAACCTCGATCTTGTCAAGCTGGCTCACAAGATAACCGGGCTTATTCACCAGTTTGCCGTTGACCATGAAATGCTTGTGGGCGATGGCAATTCTCGCCGACTTCCGCGATGCCGCCCATCCAAGCTTGCAGATTACGTTGTCCAGCCGGCGCTCCAGAAGGCCGAGCAGCGCCTGCCCGGTGTTCTCCGAGGCGTGCTGTGCATGACTGAAATACTTGCGGAACTGCGCGTCCCACAGCCCGTAATAGCGCTTGACCTTCTGCGTCTCGCGGAGGCGCTTGCCATATTCGCTGGCCTGGCCGCGGCGAAACGCGCGCGACTGGCCGGGGGGCAGGCTGCGATTCTGCTTCTCCATCGGGCACTTCGCGCTTTCGCAACGCGCACCCTTGAGCATCAGCTTGATGCCTTCGCGCCGACACTTCCGACATACTGGACCGATGTATCTTCCCATAGACCTTTACCTGCTAGACGCGCCGCTTTCGCGCCGGACGACACCCGTTATGCGGCAAGGGCGTGATGTCCTCGATGGACACAACGCGAAGGCCGCCCGACTGCAAACCTGATACGGCCGACTCGCGACCGCTGCCCGGGCCTTTCACGCGAACTTCGATTTCGCTGAGGCCGAACTTTCTTGCCTGCGAGGCCGCCGACTCGCCGGCGCGCTGGGCCGCAAAGGGCGTGCTTTTTCGCGTGCCCTTGAAGCCGACCGTGCCGGCCGACTGCCAGCACAGCGTCTCGCCGTTCATATCCGTGATGGTGACCATCGTGTTGTTGAAGGTCGCCCGCACGTACGCAATCCCTTTCGAGATGTTGCGTCGTATTTTCTTTTTCGCACCAGCCGCTTTTGCCACGTTGGACCTCGCTCCTGTCGCGGATTACCGCATTTCCTTGACGCTCTTCTTGCCGGCGATCGTTTTGCGCGGCCCCTTGCGGGTGCGCGAATTCGTGCGCGTGCGCTGACCCCGAACCGGCAGGCCGCGACGATGACGCGAACCCCGGTAACACTGAATCTCCTTCAGACGGGAGATGTTCTGCGTAATCTGCCGGCGAAGCTGACCCTCGACCACGTAGTTGCGGTCGATGATCGTCGCAATTCGGCTGATTTCGTCTTCCGTCAGATTCTTCGAACGAACGTTCTCGTCGATGCCGGCCTCTTTCAGGATGGCCTTGGCATTGTTCGGCCCGACGCCGTAAATGTAGCCCAGCGAGATCACCACTCGCTTGTCATTCGGAATGTCAACACCCGCGATACGTGGCATCGAACCGTACTCCTTAGCCTTGGCGCTGCTTGTGACGCGGATTTGTCGAGCAAATCACGCGGACCACGCCCTTGCGCTTGATAATCTTGCAATTCTCACAAATCCGTCGAACGCTGCTTCGCACTTTCATCGCACCAACTCCTGTGCGTTAGTTTCCATCCGTCAACACCGCGATGCCGCCCGGCACGATCGCCACGGTATGCTCAAAATGAGCCGACCAGCGACCATCCTTCGTCACCTGCGGCCAACCGGACCAATCGCCCGATTTCACCTCGGGTGAACCCATGTTCACCATTGGCTCAACCGCGATCACCAGACCGGGGTCAAGCCGGAAGTCCTGCTTGCGCTGCTTGCGGTCCGTGTAGTTCGGCACCTTTGGTTCTTCGTGCATGCCCTGGCCGATGCCATGACCCACGAACTCCCGAACCACCGAAAACCCATGCGACTCCACATAGCTCTGTATCGCACCGGCCACCTCGCTCCACCATCGCCCCGGCCGCATTTCGCGGAGGGCGATTTCGAGCGACGTGGACGTCACGTCCAGCAGCCGCTGCGCCTGCGGCGTGATGCGACCGACGCCATACGTCATCGCTGCATCACCGCAATAGCCGCGGAGCCGAACACCGCAATCAACGCTGACGATGTCACCTTCCTTCAGCACCCGGTCACCCGGGACGCCGTGGACCACTTCCTCGTTCACGCTCGAACAAATCGCGGCCGGGAACGGATACTTCGTCTTACTTGTCGTCACGCCCTTGAACAGGGCCTCGCCGCCCACGGCAGCGATCATTTCCTCCGCGGCGCGACCGAGTTCACCGGTCGTCACGCCGGGGCGAACCATTTCGCCCATTCGATTCAGCACCTGCCGCACCACGCGACCGGCCGACCGCATCAAATCAATCTCGCGCGGGCTTTTCAGAACAATCGCCACACTCTGCCCGCCGCGCGAGGCCGTCGCCGAATTCGACCACGACTGCCTCATCATTCCTTGCACGCCTTCTTAATGGACGCCGTGACCACGTCCGCATCTACGCTGCCATCGACCGTCCGCAGCACGCCGCGTCGGCCGTAATATTCCACAAGCGGCTCGGTCTCCGTGTGGTAGGTCACCAAACGCTGAGACACGACACCCGGCTCGTCGTCCTTGCGACGAGTCAGGGCGGTTCCGCAGTCATCGCACACACCGATTTTCGCGGGCGGCGAGAACACTTCATGATAAATCCTGCCATCCTTCGGGCAGGACCATCGTCCAGTCAGCCGCCGAGTCACCTCGGCATCGGGCACGACGATGTTAATCACCGCGTCGATTCGTTTGCCGGAGGCGACCAGACGCTGGTCCAGCCCTTCGGCCTGCGGAACCGTCCGCGGAAAACCATCCAGCAAGAATCCCTTCTGCGCCTCGGGACGGTTGATGTGATCCACCATCATGGCGAGGATCAGATCATCCGGCACCAACGCGCCGCGATCCATATAGTCCTGGGCCTTTCGACCCAGCTCGGTCTGACCCTTGCGCTCCGCCCGGAGGATGTCTCCACTGGACAGATGCAAGAGGCCGAAGTCGGCCGCGATCCGTGCGGCCTGAGTGCCCTTTCCCGCGCCGGGCGGGCCGAGCAGCATCAGGTTCACGCGTAGGCTCCCTTAATACGAGACCCTCCGGAATCGCCGAGGAATCCGCCGTAATTTCGCATGATCAGGTTCGACTCAACGCGCTGAACAAGATCGAGACCGACGCTGACCACAATCAACAATCCCGTGCCGCCAAGGAACGACGACACCTGGATCGGAATATTCATGGCGCTCGCGATGATCTGCGGGATCAACGCGATCAAACACAGAAAGCCCGCGCCGACATAGGTAATGCGGGTCATGACCGTTTCGAGGTAGTCGGCCGTCCGTTTGCCCGGGCGAAGACCGGGAATAAACGAACCGTAGTCGCGAAGCTGATTGGCCATTTCCTTGGGCTGAAACTGAACCGTCGTCCAGAAGTACGCGAAGAAATAGACCAGTGCGATGTACGAGACCGAATACAGGAAGCCGGAGCGGCCGTACTCCGACGCGAGCATTCGCAGGAAGCCGCTGCTCTCAAAGAAGTTCGCCAGCCAATCGAGCATGATGCCGGGGAAGATGAGCAGACTGCTCGCGAAGATGATCGGCATGACGCCGCCGTGATTCACCCGAAGCGGAAGATAATGGCGCTGGCCGCCCCAGACCTTTCGGCCGCGGGTCTGCTTGGCCTGCTGGATCGGGATGCGCCGCTGGCCCTGCGTGATCAGAATTGAGCCTGCAATCACCGCGACAAACGCGACGATCAGGAACACAATCTTGGCAGGCCCCATTTGGGCATCGCCGCCGACGTCGATGGACGCATTTTCAGCAACCCAAAAGACGGCATTCGGCATACGCGCGAGAATGCCGGACATGATGATGAGGCTGACGCCGTTGCCGATGCCATATTCATCAATTTGTTCGCCGAGCCACATGAGGAATACCGTGCCGGCGGTCATGGCGGTTACACCGATGAGCCAGAAACAGAGCGTTCCAAAAAAGTTGGCGCTGAAGTCGTTGTATTCATTGTGTACAAGGCCCGATCGGCTCATGTGGTTGAGCCAAAACGCGCCCTGAATCAGACAAATCGCCACCGTCGCGTAGCGCGTGTATTCCTGCAGCTTCTTGCGGCCGGCCTCGCCCTCCTGTTTCAGTTTCTCCAGCGCCGGAACCACCGTCCCGAGGAGCTGGAAAATGATGGAGGCCGAGATGTACGGCATGATGCCGAGACCGAAAATGGTGCTCTGTTGCAGATTGCCGCCGGTGAACATGGCAAAGGCTTCCGCCAGTTGCTGGGCACCGCCGGTATCGCTGCCGGGCGTCTTGGACCAGTAGCTGCTCAGCGCGCCTTGATCGACGCCCGGCAACGGTACATAGAACCCGACCCGATACACGGCCAAGAGGCCGAGCGTGAACAGGATCTTGTTCCGCAACTCCCGAACTTTGAAGATGTTTGCAAACGTCTTCAGCATGGTAAACACTCAAACCGGGACCGATGTCCGGCTGAAACAACCCCCAATTATTCGCCGGCCGACTCACCGCCGACAGGCTTTTTCGACTTCTTCTTTTCGGGCGCTTTGTCTTCGCCGCCCTTTTTCTCACTCTTCTTTTCGCTCTTTGGCTCAACGGCTTCGGCCTCGGCCTTTGGCTTCGGCGGCGCCGGTCGCTTGATGAACTTCTTCTTGGGCTGAGGGCCGAGCTTCTTAACCGTTCCGCCGGCCTTCTCAATCGTCTGCAAGGCGCGGGCGCTGAATCGCTGTGCCTCGATCGTCAACTTCTTCTTCAGCTCGCCATCGCCGAGGATCTTCACGGGCGCTTTCTCATCGCGGATCAGGCCCATTTCGCAGAGCATCGGAGCCGTGACGTGGTCGCCATCCTTGAAACGATCATTCAGGTCGCACACATTCACGACCTGATATTCGGTGCGGAAGTTGGCGTTGTTAAAGCCGACCTTCGGCACGCGACGAAAGAGCGGAAACACGCCGCCCTCATAAAGCTTGCCTTTGAGGCCGCCCGAGCGTGAGCCTTCGCCTTTGTGACCTCGACCGGAGGTCTTTCCAAGGCCGCTGCCCTCGCCGCGACCGACTCGCTTGCGCTTGGGTCGAGCGCCGGCACGCGTAGTGATTTGCGTAATATTCATGACGTCCTCAACGCACCTTTTCTTAGCTCGCGACGCTTACGCCGCGGAGATTTTCGATCATCGTTCGGTCTCGCAGCGACTCCAGGGCGGCAAACGTGGCCTTCACCAGATTTTTCGGGCTGCTCGAACCGTACACCTTTGTCAGACAATCCTTCACGCCGGCCAACTCCAACACGGCCCGAACGCTCGCGCCGGCGATAACGCCGGTCCCTTCGCTGGCCGGAAGCAGCTTCACCTGGCTCGCGCCAAACTTGCCCATCACCGTATGCGGGATGGACGAGCCGGTCAGCACAACCGAGCGCATCGAGCGCGAGGCCTGCTTGCGGCCCTTCTCCACGGCCTGCGGCACTTCGTTGGCCTTGCCGTAGCCAAGACCCACGCGACCGTTTCGATCGCCGACGACGACGAGGGCCGCAAACGAGAATCGTCTGCCACCCTTCACGACCTTCGCGCAGCGATAGACTTTGACGACGTTGTCGTCGTAGCCGGAGCTTTCCTTGAAATCCGAACTGCCTGATCGGCCTTTGGCCATGTGTTACACCTGCTATCCGTCGAACACGCCGGGCACACGCCCGATCGCCTAGAACTCTAATCCTGTTTTTCGCGCCGCCTCGGCCAGTGCCTTGATGCGGCCGTGAAACTTGCGACCGCCGCGGTCGAAACAGACTTTCGTGATGCCCTGCATTCGAGCCCGCTCAGCGAGCATCGTGCCGACGGCCTCGGCGGCCTTGATGTTGGCGCCGGTCTTGACCTGATCGGACATCGACTTGCTGTTCGTACCGGCGGAGACGAGGGTCTTGCCGGAAATGTCGTCGATGATCTGGGCACTGATGTTCAGGTGGCTGCGATTGACCGACAGCCGCGGCCGCTCGGGAGTGCCGAACAACTTGCGCCGGCCGCGGTGCTTCCGCCGAACCTGCCTGACTTTTTTCAATTCTCGCACGTTCATCGTAGTCTCACAGTCCTTATGCACCCGTTCCCGCAAACGCCTTGCCGGCCTTGCGTCGGATCTGCTCGCCTTCGTATCGAACGCCCTTGCCCTTGTATGGCTCAGGCGGTCGGGCATCCTGAATGGCACGGGCGAACGAGCCTATCACCTGCTTGTCGATCGCCGTCAATGTCAGCCTTGCCGGGGTTTCGTCGCCCTTGGTCTGTGGCACGTCGATCGTTACCTTCAGTCCCTGAGGCACCGGCAGCTTGATCGGATGGGAATAGCCGACATTCAGATCCAGGGACTGCCCCTGAAGCGAACAGCTATAACCCGTTCCGTATATTTCCATCTTCTGCGTATAACCCTGTGACACTCCAACCACCATGTTGTTGAGCAATGCCCGCGTCGTGCCATGCAATGCCCGGTGGGAAGATTGATCGGAGTCGCGCGTCACGTGGATCGCGCCACCGTCGACCTTGACCGTAACACCCCTGGCATGGGGCCATGACAACGTCCCCTTCGGGCCGGTCACGGTAATGACGTTGCCCTTCAACTCAGCTTTCACGCCGCTGGGGAGGGCAATGGGTTTTTTTCCAATTCGCGACATCGTTTCGTCTCGCTCTCCCGCGATCAATCGCGGGGCTTCCGATTAATACACCGTGCAAACCAGTTCGCCGCCGACCTTCATCTCGCGGCACTTTCGATCGCTCATCAAACCCCGGCTCGTCGACACGACCGAGATCCCCATGCCATTGAGAACCTTCGGAAGCTTGTCCACGCTGACGTACTTCCGGCAGCCGGCCTTGCTCTCGCGGCGGATCGAGCTGATGACGCGCTCGCCGCGCGGGCCGTACTTGAGCGTCAGACGGAGCACGTCGCGGGGCTTGCCCTCGATGCGTTCGACGTCCGCGATATAGCCTTCCTGCTTCAGGACTTCGCTCACGGCCTGCTTCATGCGGCTGTGCGGAAGCGAAACCTGCTTGGAGCCATTGCGCACGCCGTTTCGGATGCGCGTCAGGAGATCTGCAATCGGGTCAGTCCACATACGTAGCGATCCTCAATTCCTACCAACTGGCCTTACGAATACCTGGGATCTTGCCTTCGAGCGCCATCTTGCGGAAACAAAGGCGGCAAAGCATGAACTTGCGATACACCGCCCGCGAACGCCCGCACACAGCGCACCGCGTGTAGCCCCGCACCTTGAACTTGGGCTTGGCCTTGGCCTTGATGATCCAGCATTTGCGTGCCATGTATTCCCTTGCTCCCGTCGCTGTCCTTACCCGACGCGGCCGACATTCGGCTTCGCGTGTTAGTTATCCTTTTCATCCTTGCGGAACGGCAGACCGAGGAGCGTCAGCAGCTTTCGCGCTTCAGCGTCGTTGCGGGCCGTCGTCACCATGGTGATGTTCATTCCCTGCTGAAACTCGACGCGGTCGGCATCCACTTCCGGGAAAACCGTCTGCTCGGTCAATCCCATGTTGAAATTCCCGCGGCCGTCGAACCCGCGCGGATTCAATCCGCGGAAGTCGCGAATACGCGGGATCGCAATCGCGATCAACCGCTCGAGGAAGTCGTACATCCGTTTGCCGCGGAGCGTAACCTTCATGCCGATTTCGTAGCCCTCGCGGAGCTTGAAGTTCGACACGCTTTTCTTTGCCCGGCACAGGAACGGCTTCTGCCCGGTGATCTGAGTCAGCTCCTTCTGGGCGTGTTCGATGCGCTTCTTCTCCTGAAGCGCCTTTCCGACACCCATGGACACCACGACCTTTTCGATCTTGGGGATCGAAAGGCGATTCGTCCGGCCGAACTCCTTCATCAGGGAGGGCACGATTTCCGAGTTATAGCGTTCAATCATCCGAGCCATCTGCTCATCTCACTTGCTGCAAGTCGTTTAAGCCGACTTGATTTCTTCCAGTACGGTGCCGCCCTTGGTCACGCGCTTCTTGGATGCGATCTTGCCGGTCGAATCTCGCTCGACCTGAAATCGAACCCGGCTGCCGCGCGAGGTCTTCGCATCGACGGCCAGTACGTTCGAAATGTGGATCGGCGCTTCCTTCCGAATGCGGCCGCCCTGCGGGTTCGCCCGACTGGGCTTCAGGTGGCGATACACGAGGTTCACGCCCTCGATCACCACCTTCTGGATTTCCGGATCGACGCGTAACACGCGACCCTGGGCGCCCTTGTGGTCGCCCGTGATCACTTCGACGCGATCATTTTTTCGTATCTTCGCCGCCATCGTCTGTTTCCTACCTTGCGAATGCCTTGCTCGCGTCCGCCTTTACACCACTTCGCTCGCCAGGGACACGATCTTCATAAAGCCTTTGTCCCGAAGCTCGCGGGCCACGGCCCCGAAAATGCGGGTCCCCTTCGGATTCTTCTCGTCATCAATAATCACCGCGGCATTTGTGTCGAACCGCACATAGCTGCCGTCGCCCCGTCGGACCGGCTGCTTGGTTCGAACGATCACACACTTGACCTTTCGCTTGCTGCTGCGTTCTTTGCGGGTATTGCCGTGCATGTAGTCGCTGTTCGGCAATGCCTTCTTCACGGAACACACGATGATGTCGCCCACGCTGGCCGTTCGCCGCGTGAAGCCCTTTCGTCGCGTCGATCCACCGATGACGCGAATCACCAGCGCCCGCTTCGCGCCGGTGTTGTCTGTTATGTCGACCACGCTTTCCGCTTGAATCATGACGCAATCACCTGTCTCTTAGGTCGCGGCGTTAGTTGCCGGACGATCGAACCACTTTCACAAGCCGCCACGTCTTCGTCTTGCTCACCGGACGGCACTCCATGATTTCCACGGTGTCGCCGGCCTTGGCTTCGTTCTTCTCGTCGTGCACGTGCAGGAAGCTGCGCCGCTTCAGGTACTTGCCGTATTTCGGATGCTTAAGCTGCCGGTCGATTCGAACCTTGATCGTCTTTGCCCGACCGTGGCTTTCCACCACGCATACGCGCGTCCGACGCAATGTCCGGGTCGTCTCGCCTGTTGCCGTGCCTTGCTGGGCCATCACTGACTACCTCTACTTCTTCTTGCCGCCGGTACCGACGGATTCCAAGTGATACTGCTTCTGTTCGACGTCGGTCTCGCCGCGCTCCTTCATGACGGTGAAGACGCGGGCGATATCGCGCTTGGTCTTGCCAATCTGCGACGGGTCCTCGAGCTTCTCCGTGACACGCTGACTGCGCAGATCGAACATGTGCCGACGGAGCCGATCCAGCTCCATGTGCAACTCGTCCGTTTTCAATTCTCGAAGATCCGTAATCTTCATCGTCGCCTCACCTCATCCTTACAGGCCGTGTCGTCGCTTCACGAATCGACAGCGGAATGGCATCTTGTGTGCCACGATCGCGAGCGCCTGGCGGGCCACGGTCTCTTCGACACCGCCGATCTCGTACAAAACCGTTCCGGGCTTCACGACGGCGACCCAGTATTCCGGCTCGCCCTTGCCCTTACCCATGCGCGTTTCCAGCGGCTTCGACGACACGCTCTTGTGCGGAAAGATTCGGATAAACACCCGACCCTGCCGCTGCAGAAAGTGGCTCGCCGACATTCGGCCGGCTTCAATCTGACGGCCGCTGATCCAACCCGCCGTCAACACCTGAAGGCCGTACTCGCCGTACGACACCGTGTTGCCGCGCGTGGCCACGCCGCGAACCTTCCCGCGGTGGTGCTTTCGATACTTCACTCGTGCCGGCATCAACGCCATATCACTCACTCCTGCGGGCCGTCCCCTCCGACGGTCCGCACCATGTCATTTAACGTCCGCGACCTCGATCACCGCCGCCCCGGGGACGACGACCTCGATCCTCACGCGGCGCGCCGCCTTCACCCGGCGGGGCCTGCGTCGTATCGATCAACTGCGAATCCTCGCCCTTTTCTGCATACAGTCCGCGATAGACCCACACACGGATGCCGATCGCGCCATACGTGGTGAAACTGGCCGAGAAACCGTAATCCACGCAGGCCTGCAATCGTGAAAGCGGTATCGAGCCGGTCTTCTGCGTTTCCATGCGCGACATTTCAGCCCCGCCCAGCCGGCCGTTGCAGATGATCTTCACGCCCAGGGCGCCGGAGGCCATCGCCGCTTCGCATTTGGCCTTCATGGCCCGGCGGAAACTGGCGCGGCGTTTCAATTGTTCACCGATGTCGAGGGCAATGAGCTGCGCGTCGATGTCGGGGTTCTTGATTTCCTTGATGTTCACGGCGACCTTGCGGTCGATCAGTTCTTCCAGCGCTTCGCGGAGCTTGTCGACTTCGGCGCCCTTCGGGCCGATGACCATGCCGGGGCGAGCCGTTGAGAGAACAACCTTCACTTCGTTGCGCGTTCGCTCGATCTCGATCTTCGAGACACCGGCAAACGGGGCTGTGCGGTTCAGCTTTTGCTCGACCATGTTGCGGATCTTGTGATCCTCAATCAGGAACTCGGCATAAGCGGCCTTGGGCGCGAACCAGCGCGAACGCCAGTCCTCGGTGACACCGAGGCGGAAACCCAGTGGATGTACTTTCTGTCCCATTCGTTACTTCCTCGGGCCTTCGCCCACCGTCACCACAATGTGGCTCGTCCGCTTCTTGATTGAATGCGCCCGGCCTCGATCCTTCGGGTGAAACCGCTTCATCGTCGGGCCGCCGTCCACGCGGGCCTCATGCACATACAGCTTGCGAACGTCGGCTTCCTGCTCGTCCGCGTCGGCGATCGCCGTTCGCAGAACTTTGTCCACGAATTGCGAGGCTCGCTTCGGCGTATACTTGAGCAGGTCCAACGCCTCGTTCACGTGCCGCCCGGCGATCAATTGCGTCACCAGGCGAGCCTTGTACGGGCTCATCCGGACGTATCGATGTATGCTGGTCCATGTCGCCATGATTCGACTTCTTCCTTACGACTACTTCGCCGCCGGCGCCGCACTCGCGGTTGCCGCTTCGGCCTTCTTCGTGCCGCCGTGACCCTTCCACGTTCGCGTCAGGCTGAATTCACCCAGCTTGTGACCGACCATGTCTTCCGTCACGAACACGCGCTTGAAGGCCTTGCCGTTGTGCACCTCGAACGTACGACCGACGAACTCCGGCGGAATCGTGCAGCGCCGCGCCCATGTCTTGATGGGCTCATGGCTGCCTGCGTCAATCGCCTTCGTCACCTTCTCGTACAACCGAGGATCGACGAACGGTCCCTTTTTTAAACTGCGTCCCATGTCGCGTTCCGTTTCCTATGCTTCACTCGTTACCGACCCGGCATCGAGACCTGGCCGTACCGCACGCTGCGGCGTCGTCGCAGGATGCGCTTGTTTGAATTTCGACGCGGATTTCGCGTTCGGCCGCCCTTGGCCAACACACCGGTCGGGCTGCATGGATGGCGACCGCCGCCGCTGCGACCTTCGCCACCACCCAGCGGGTGCGCCACCGGGTTCTGGGCCGTACCGCGAACGTGCGGACGGCGACCGAGATATCGCGTGCGCCCGGCCTTGCCGAGCATGATGTTCTTGAATTCCGTGTTGCCGAGCTGACCGATCGTGGCCCGACACTCGACGCGAACCTGTCGCATTTCGCCGGAAGGCAAAATTACCGTCGCCCAGGCACCTTCGCGGGCGGCCAGGCGGGCCTGACCACCGGCCGTGCGGACCATCTGTCCGCCCTTGCCGGCCGTCAGTTCAATGTTGTGAATGCTCATGCCGACCGGAACATTCTTCAGCGGCAGGCAGCAACCGAGCTTCGGCTCAACGTTCGCGCCGTTCATCACCACATCGCCGACCTTGAGGCCGTTCGGTGCAAGGATGTAGGCCTTCTCGCCATCCTGATAATTCAGCAAGGCGATAAACACGTTTCGGTTCGGGTCGTATTCGATCGCTTCGACCGCGGCCGGGACATCGTCCTTCTTCCGCTTGAAGTCAATGACGCGATACAACCGCTTGGCGCCGCCGCCACGGAAGCGCGTCGTCGTGAATCCCTGATTATTCCGGCCACCCGAGCGAATCTTCGCCTCGGTCAGCGACTTCACCGGCCGGCGGCTGCGACTCGTGATTTCCGCGAAGTCGTTCACGCTCGACTGGCGGCGTCCCGGGGTCGTCTTTTTATAGATCTTCACGCCCATGGCGATCCCATCCCGTCAATGCTTAGAACAAGTCAATGTGGAAGTCCGGCTTCAGGACCACCACGGCCTTTTTCCAGTGTCGTGTCGAACCCATCTTGGCCCGACTGCGTCGAGGCTTGCCGGCGCGAACCATGGTTCGCACCGTTGAAACCTTGACGTTGTAAATCTTCTCGATGGCATCCCGGATCTCGATCTTGTTCGCGCCCGGATGCACTTCAAAACTGTAAGCGCCGCCGCGACCCTCCCGGGTGCGCGACGCGTCGTGCGATTGTCGGCTCTGGTGCGTACCCTTTTCGGTGACCAGCGGCCTGCGAATTATGTGATAGATATCCATCGCCGTATCCTGTTAAGCCTTGGCCTCGCGTCCGGCCGTCAGCGGATCCTTCACCAGTGCAGCGAACGCATCCTGCGTGAACACCAGATGGCGCGCCTTCAGCACGTCATAGGCGTTCACATCCGTGACCGGCTTCATCGCCAAAGTCGGGATGTTGCGTCCACTCTTTACGAGATTCATGTCTTTGGTCATGGTCGCCAGCAGCGTGCCGCGCTCGATCTTGAGCGTCCGGAGCATCGTCGCCAGGGCCTTCGTCTTCGGTGCATCAAACTTCATTCCGGTGACAATCATGGCCGTGCCGGATTTGGCCTTTGCCAGGATCGCCGAGTTCCTCGCCAACCGTCGCATGGCCCGAGGAAACTTCTTGGAAAAATCCCGCGTGCTCTTCGGGAAGGCGCGGCCACCGCCGACGCGAACCGGCGTGCGAACGTTTCCCGCTCGAGCGTTGCCGGTGCCCTTCTGGCGATAGAGCTTTCGCGTGGAGCCGGCCACCATGCTGCGATTCTTCGTCTGCACGGTGCCCTGCCGCAAATTCGCGCGATACGACACGACGGCCTGCTTGAGCAGATCGACGCGAACGCACTCGCCAAAAATGGCGGGGTCCAGCTTTTCGCTGCCGACCTTTTTGCCTTCGGTGTTGACTACCGGTATCTCAATCATGACGCATCACACCAAAAAAACGGGCCGTCGCGGCCATGCCGCGCCGACCCTTGTCTTATCCCTTCGTTACTGCCTTACAGACCATCACGAAACCACCCTTCGGACCCGGGACCACGCCCTTAATCAGAAGAAGATTTCGATCTTTGTCGACCGAGACGAGTCGCTGGTTGCGAACCGTCACGCGCTCGTGGCCCATATGGCCGGGCATGGGCTTGCCCTTCTTGATACAACGGCCGAAACCGCGGTTTCCACCCGCGCCGATGCCGCCCGCCGAACGATGCTTACGCTCTGTTCCGTGCGAGGCGCCCTGGCCGCCGAAGTTGTGGCGCTTCATAACGCCCTGAAAACCTTTGCCGATCGACGTGCCGACCACATCGACGAACTTGATGCCCTGCTCCTCGAACAATTCGACCGTCACCATGTCGCCGCGCTGCTTGTCGGTCGGCTTCACGAGGCGAATCTCGCGGACAAACTTCTGCGGAACGGACTTCGCCTCACGGGCGTGGCCGATCTCCGCACGCGTTGTCCGGCTGGGCTTCGCGTTCTGAAATCCAAGCTGAACGGCTTCGTAGCCGTCCGATTCCTGTGTCTTGATCTGAAGAATCGGGCACGGTCCGGCCTGCACGATCGTTACGGGGATCGAGCTGCCGGCCTCGTCAAAGACCCGCGTCATTCCGATCTTTTTGCCTAAGATTGCCGCTTGCATAAGGCACAATGTCCCTGTCACCCTCGCGGGGGAACTACTGGCGCGCGATAAAGCTCACGCGCTTTACCAACATGTCTCAAGGGTTTGACCGGATCAGAATAGAGGAACGGGCGGCAACAACGGCCGCCGGTTCATGTTCATGCCCTGATCTTGACAAACACGCCTGCCGGCACCACAAGCCGGTTCAACGCCTCGACGGTCCGTGCCGTCGGCTCAAAAATATCGATGACGCGCTTATGAGTGCGCATCTCGAATTGTTCACGAGACTTCTTGTCCACGTGCGGACTTCGCAGCACCGTGTACCGCTCAATCCGGGTGGGAAGCGGAATCGGCCCGCGAACGCGAGCGCTGGTCCGCTTTGCATGTTCCACGATTTCCTTGGCGGAAATTTCCAACGCCCGGGAGTCGTAGGCTTCCATCCGAATTCGTATGCGGTCCAGTGCCAACGCTGAAATCCTCGTTTCTCAACATCACCAACACCGCCAACCGGGCGGCTAATAGCGAAGACCGGCAATCCTACCACGGAGCGATGCCGTGTCAACACGATCACCGGCACCACCGCATCCACGCGGCAGAATAAGCATAACCTTATTATTTACAGCAAGTTACAAGAATGCCGCGCAGGTGGATATTTCGACTTTTCGACTTTTCGACGTTTCGGCGTTTCGGCTTTCGACGTTTAATCCACGTACCCGTGCTTTCGCAAAAGTTCCTTCTGCAAATTGGGCGGCATCGCCGCGTAGGCATGAGGCTCCATCGACCAACTCGCGCGACCCTGCGTTAACGTGCGAATGTGGGTCGAGTATTGAAACATCTCGGAAAGCGGCACGTGCGCCGTAATCACGCGATGGCTCTTGCGCATCTCGGTGTCCTGAATCAGCCCGCGCCTTGCGGACAAATCACCACTGACAACACCGAAATAGTCATCGGGCAGCGTGACAATCAGTTTCATCACCGGCTCCAGCATCACCGGACCCGCATTCTTGCAGGCCTCCTCAAACGCAATGCGCCCGGCGTTTTCAAACGCGAGGTCGGAGCTATCCACCGGGTGCTCCTTGCCCTCCAGCAGCGTGACATGCACGTTGAGCAGCTCATACCCCGCGAGCACGCCCATCGGCAGGCAATCCCGCACACCGCGTTCAACCGCGTTCACAAACTCCGATCGCAATTCCCCGCCGCGAATCTCGCTGCTGAACGAAAACGTATCCTCCCCTTTCGCCGGGGTGAACGGCTGCACGCGAAGCTTCACCACGGCATATTGCCCCCGCCCACCGGTCTGTCGTATGAAGCTGCCCTCGGCCTCGGCCCGTTGCGTGATCGCCTCTCGATAGGCCACGAGCGGCTTGCCGACCGTCACCGGCACCTTGAAATCCTTCTCCAGCTTGTACGTCAATACTTCGAGGTGCAGCTCGCCCATGCCGCTGATGATCGTTTGCCCCGTTTCAGGGTCGAAGCTGTGCTTAAAGGTCGGATCCTGCCGGGCCATCTTGCCCAGCGTCTCGATCAGGGTTTCCTTGTCTTTGCTGTTCTTAGGCTCCACCGACACGCTGATGACGGGCGTTGGGAACTCGATCCGCTCCAGCACCACCGTATCCCGTGCATCGCAGAGCGTGTGCCCCGTGAGCGCGTCCTTTAGCCCCACACAGGCCACAATCTCGCCCGGCCCGGCTTCGTCCAACTGCTCGCGCCGCTTGGCGAACATGCGAAACATTCGGCTGATGTTTTCCTTCTCGCCGGTGTTGGAGTTGTAGGACCGCATGCTGCTTTTCATTACGCCGCTATAAACACGGATGTAATACAAATCGAGGGGTTTCTCGGCGACAATCTTGAACACCAACGCCGAAAACGGATCATCGCGACTCGGCTTGCGATGCACGACGGTGAGATCCTTCAGGCTCCTCACGCCATCGACGGGCGGGCGCTCCAGCGGCGACGGCAGGAAATCCACCACCGCGTCGATCATTTTTTGCACGCCGATGTTCTTCAGGCTCGATCCGCACAGCACCGGGTTCAGTCGACCTGTGACCGTCGCCTGTCGCAGGACGCGCTTGATCTCAGCCTCGGTGAGCGGCTCCTCTTCCAAATACTTGTGCATCAGGCCGTCATCAAGCTCGGCGACCTTTTCCTCCAGTGTGTGCCGCCACTTCTTCGCTTCGTCGAGCATCGCCGCAGGGATGTCAAACTCCTCGACGTTGACGCCGTGGTCACCGGCGAAGCGATAGGCCTTCATGGTGATGAGGTCGATCAGTCCTTCAAAGGTGCTTTCAGCACCGATGGGCAGTTGAATGGCGACGGGGTGCGATTCGAGCCGCTTTTCAATGGAAATCAGCGATTCGTAGAAGTCGGCCCCGATCTTGTCCATCTTGTTCAGAAAGCAGAGGCACGGAACGTGATACTTCATCGCCTGCCGCCAGACCGTCTCCGATTGGGCCTCGACGCCCTCTTTCGAGTCGAACACCACAACGGCCCCATCCAGCACACGCAGGCTGCGCTCCACCTCGGCCGTGAAATCCACGTGGCCGGGCGTATCGATCAAGTTGATCTGGTGATCCTTCCACGGCAGCGTCACGGCCGCGCTGAAGATGGTGATCCCCCGCTGCTGCTCCTGTTCGTCAAAGTCGGTCGTCGTGGTGCCGTCATCGACTTCGCCGACCTTATGCGTCCGCCCGGCGTAGAACAGCACGCGCTCGGTGGTCGTGGTCTTCCCCGCATCAATGTGCGCAGCAATGCCGATATTCCGCACCCTGGTTAAGTGCGAACTTTCCGATTCTCCGTCTGATTTCGCTGCCGACATAGTTCCTGCCCTTTGTGGGCGGTACTATAGTGTGCTGAGTGCAAGGACGACAAATGGCGAACCGCATCATTACCCGTTCGTTGTTCTACTCGGTTGCGGTCCTGCTTGGTATCTCTCGGGCAACATTCGGCCTCGGGGACGATGGAGACCGCCCCCCACCGCTGACGTTTGACAGACATGTCGATTATGTTGCTTGGTACACCCGGCACGTCAGTGACAGGAAGACGGACAATGCCTTCGCCGAGTACACCAAATTGTGTCCAAATGGCGACCCGGCGGCCGCGCTCGGCGAGCTTGATGAATCCCTTTCTAAAAACCTCAAGATCGCCGGTAGCAGAGTCTGGGACCGAGAAGAATTCCCGGACGTATTCAAGTACCTGGATGCGCACTCAGCAGAAATTGCTGCCTTACAACGAGCCGCTCGGCACAAACATTTTTGGCAACCATTGACCACGGACGAATTGGCGCTGTGGCAGGTTCCGACTGAGTATGCCACGAATTGCAGGACCATCGCAAGAGCGCTCACCGCACAGAGCACTTTGATGCGGGACAATCAAAGCACCCATCTTTTGGCTACTTGGGACACACTGTTGCGCCACGCCGACCATTTGAATGAAGGGAGGCAATTGATCCTCGGTCTCGTCGCGGCAGGGCAAACAAACCTTGTCGATGTCCAGGTGATGTCGTGCCTTGGCCATGGATTATTAGGAGGAGCCGAGATATCAACGTGCCAGCGCCTGCTAGCCAAACATGGCAATTGCCCACCTCCGTACTCAACCTTTGTTCCCGTCGAATGGGCTCGCCAACTTGATGCGATCCAATTCGTCTGCACAAAGGCGAAGCTCGACCCTGATCGATACAGTTTCTTTGTAAATCAAATCGCAAAGGCATCAGTCGAGGGGGGTGAACAAGTCTTTGATCCGGTGCAGGCACGAAACGCGGTGAACAAATACTTTGAAGATATGATGGCGATTGCCAAGAGACCCTACAGCCTTCAGAACTGCCTCGCGTTTGAAAGCCTGGACGACGAAGCGCAGATGCGTTTTGCCAAGTTCCAATTGTTGCGGATCACGATCCCGAAGTTGACAAGATCGTACCAACTCATGCTTCGTGTTTACACTGAAAGAAAGGGTACGATCCTGCTACTCGGAGTTCATGATTTCAGGAGCCAGCATGGCAACTGGCCCAAGAGTCTAAGCGAACTTAAGATCAAGAATCTCAGTGCGCTTCGCACCGACCCTTATTCCGAAAAGGACTTCCGCTATTCCATCCGGGAAAACGGATTCACGCTTTATTCAATTGGGGCCGACGGCAAAGACGACAAGGGCCGCCACGACCCCAAATGGGGCGAAAGCGAAGGCGGCGGCGACTATGTTTTCTGGCCCGTGCAAGACACGCCGAGTGCGACGAGCAAGCCTCGCGGCGAATGAAACGGGCCCCTACTTCACCCGCACCACCACAATCGTAATATCATCCCCCTGCGGCGCGAGGCCGACAAAACGCCGCACGTCCCACAGCACCTGCTTGGCGATGAACTCCACCGGAATATCCGGCGCGATGGAGCCGTGCAGCCGCAGCGACTGGTGCAGGCGATTGCGACCATAGGCCTTGTCGTGAAAATCGCGCGCTTCGGTCACGCCGTCGGTGAAGAGCAGCAGCACATCCTCGCGCTCCAGCCGGATCTCCTCACACGGGTACGCCTCGTCCGGATCGATCCCCAGCGCCATGCCGCCGACGTCGTACTCATGCAATTCCCCGCGCCGCAGCAAGAGCAGAGGCTCGTGCCCCGCGTTGCAATACTTCGCGTGCGACCCATCGGCCGCCAACTCCACATAAAACGCCGTCGCAAATTCGCTCGGGAGCGTGTCGTGGTGCAATCGCCGATTCACCGACTGCATGATCTCGCCCATGTCCGTCACGCGCCGCGCGTGCGACCGCAGCGCCGACCGGGCGCTGGCCATCATCAGCGACGCGGGGATTCCCTTGCCCACCACGTCCGCCACGACCAGGCCCACATCGCCGTTGTCGAACTCGATAAAGTCGTAGAAATCACCGCCCAATTCGTGACTCGGCTGATAGATGCAGCCGAACTGAAATCGCGGATTCGCCGGCGGCCGCGCCGGAATCATGCGCCGCTGCACGTCGGCCGCGTGCTTGACCTGTCGCTCAAGCTGCTCGGCCTCGCGCACCTCGGTGCGCAGCCGGGCGTTGATCACCGCACCGGCAAGCTGCGACGCGATGGCCTCCAACAGAGACACATCAAACGGCGAGAACGCATGGCGCTCGCCCATGTAAGCCCAGAGCACGCCAACGCGCTTGCCCCGAAAAGAGACGGCCGTCACCAACGCGCTGCCCAGTCCCTCTTCGCGGGCCATTCGTTTGTAGATAATTCGCGGATCGGTGCGGCAGTCTTCAACATAAACCGTCTTGCCTTCCAGCGCCAATCGATCGATCGCGCTGTCCGCCAGTCGCACCGGTCCCTTGCTCAAATACTTCGGTGAAAGATTCGCAACGGATTTGAGCTTCAACTCGCCCGTGTCTTCATCGACGAGCCGCAGGCTGGCCGCCTTCAGGTGCATCGTCTCGACAAGCTGCCGCGTGGCCATGTCGAGGATTTCCTGCAGACTGGCCTTGCTGGTCAGCATCGCGGCGATGTCATACACCGTCGCCAGTTCATCGATGCGCCGCTGCAACTGAAACGACTGATAGCAAAGCTGGGCAATCGTGCTCGCGAGCTGATGCACGAACGCCGCAGCCGAGGACATCGCGGATTCATCCCACGGGTCCAATTCTTTCGCCGCGCGTGACAGCGCATCGGCCGAAAAACCGTGCGTCTCGGCCAGCGTGCTCATTCCCAGCTTCGTCAACGGCTTGGCCGGCCGGTCACCGATGATGATCGTGCCGAGATGATGCCCCTGTACGACGATCGGCGCCACGAATTGCGACAAACCGGCGTGACATTCGTGATGGCAGGGCCGTTCCTCGCCGCGCACGACGGCCGACGCGTTGGCGTGGCTCATCCGGCAGGCCGCCGCCCCCGACGCCGTCGATCCGACGAGATCGCAGAACTCCGAACGGGCCGAGGCACGCGTCAGCGGGTTTCCTGCCGCGTCGCGAATGCTGGTGGAAATGCCCGTTAGCGCGGCGAAGCCGTCCTGCAGGAGTTGCAACGTCTCCACGTCGACGAAATCCGTCAGCACCGGTTGCCGCGCGGCGATGTCACTCACGCCAACGGTCGAAACTCGCTCCTGCGCCATCGTTCGTGAATCAAGAACGGATAGAGGCTGATTGCCGGTGGATGACATCGCGTGGAATGCCCTGTGTGGTTGCATTATGATAGGCCGCATGGGCCTCGTTCGCTACGCAAAGTATCTTGGGAAAAACCCCCGCGAAGTGGTTCTGCTAAAAGGGCTGCCCTGCGTCTGGAGCCGTTGCACCTTCTGCGATTACATCGATGACAACACCACCGATCAGGCGCAGATACGCCAGGTCGCACATGAAGAATTGGTAAAGGTCACGGGCGAATTCGGCCGTCTGCAGGTGATTAACAGCGGGTCGATCCAGGAACTGCCGCGCTTCCTGCAGGAGCAAATCCGCGACCTGATCAAACAGCGCGGAATCACCGAATTCTGGACGGAATCCTACTGGGCCTACCGCAAGGACTATGCACAGACCCGTGCATTTTTCGAGGTGCCCACACACCTGTTCCTCGGCGTGGAGACGTTTGACGATCACCTGCGAAACGTCGTGCTCAACAAGAGCATGAAGTGGGACAGCCCGGACGAGGTCGCCGCGCTCACGGATTCGATCTGTCTCATGGTCGGCTTTCGCGGCCAGACGCGCGAGATCATCCGGCGCGATGTGGACCTGATGCTGACGAAATTCAAGTACGGAATCGTCAATCTCTTCACGGAGAATCGGCTGTCCGAGGGGCTGATGGACGACGAGATCAAGTCGTGGTTCCGCGAGGAATTCGCCGCGCTGGAAAACGAGCCGAACATCAATGTGCTCTGGCACAACACCGACTTCGGCGTCGGCTAGAGCCGCTACTTCCCGCCCATTTCCTTCGCCAGCAGGCCGTCGAGCGTCTTGCGAAGCTTGTCCGAGTTCGTTTCCCGCGCCCCCGGCAACGCCTCGACCACCGAGCCATCCTTGCCGACCACTACCATCGCGGGAAAGCTCGTGATCTTGTAGCGCACGCCGTTGGCGTTGCCCGAATCCATCGCCAGTTCAAGCCGCGAACCGAGTTGATTCATCACGACCATGGCTTCGTCGAAGGTAAACGCCTTGTTCCCCATCGTCTCGCCGACGTTCACAAACCGCACGCCGCGTTCCTGATAATCGGCCCGAACCTTCTCCACCCATGGAATCTGCTTCTTGCAATACGGGCAGTTGGGAGCAACGAAGTTCAACACCGTCGCCGGGTAGCGGGCGAATTCACCGTTGGTCACCGGCATCCCCATTCCCGTGTTCAATGCGATCTGCGGAGCGGGCTTGCCGACCAACTCCATCACCGGCTTCACCTCGGCCTTTTGCGTGGTCGCAGGCGTTACCGCGGACGCCGGCGCAACGAAGTTCGGCGCCTTGGTCGAGCCAACCAGGCGAACCGGCACTTCGATCTTCGGTCGCTCGGAATCATCCGTAATCAGCGTGACCATCCGTCCCTCGTTCGGCGGGCGATAGTCCTTCGGCGTTCGAACCTGGAACCGATACAGAAAACCCGGCTCGACATCCTTGCGAACAAAGGTAACCGCCGGATCATCGCACGTCACATCCTTCACCGCGACAGGTTTCGATCCGTGATTAAGAAACTCAAAGACCTTGTCGCCGGATCGTGCATCCGCTTCACTCGCCGCGCCGCCGTAATACAGCGTGTTCGGAAGCGTTTCCAGCCGTGGCAAAGCAACGGCCGACACGGTGACGGTGAATTTTTCCTGCCCGGGAACATTGGTGAGCAGCTCGATGGTGCCGGAAAGCGTCCCTTCCCTGAAGGGCGGACGCAGTACGACACAAAGCTTATACTCAAACCCCGGAATCGTCTCCAAAAGCTCCGCCTGGAACGGCGCTGCCCGCCGCATCTCCCCGATCGAAATCGTCATCGGCCGTTCCCAGCGGTTCGTGATCGTCAGAATGTTCTCGCGCGTCTTGTCCGCAACGATTCGTCCGAATGCCGCGACCGTCGGACTGACCTCCACCAGTCGCCGTCCGTCTCCGCGCACGGTGAAGGTATGAATCTCGGTGGTCGGGTCGTTCGTCACCAGGTTCACTGTCTTCATGAACGCGCCCAGCAGGCGCGAGGTATCCAGCGTAATGGTCACGCCGCCCGTCTGGCCGACACCGACGCTCTTGGTGTACTCCCCCACCGTCATGCACCCGCAGGCCGGCGCGACGCGGATGATCTCCAACGGCATGGTCCCCGCGTTCCGAAAGGTGAATCGATGCGTCACCTTGGTGCCTTCGACGATCTTCCCGAAATCATGAACGGGATCAATTGGCTCCAACGCCGGTCCCGCGCCGGGTTGCGACGCGGGCACTTGCGCACGGCAGGAGTCCGCGGAGAGATTGCCAATCGCAATCAGACCCATGGTCCCAAGAAGCAACACACAGGATCGAACGCTCGATTCGAACCGAACACGAAAAGTCATATCCACGAAACCACCTCCGACAGACCGCCGAAACAACTTTCTGCAGGCTCGCTAGCCCATGAATAATAATCGATTCGAAGCCAGAGGATAAAAACGCTTGGCAGGCCGCTACGGCGTAAGCGTCAGACTGATGAACAAGGAGAGGTCAATATTGTCAACCATCAAATCGCCGTTGATATCCGCAACGCAGCTTACCGCAACAGGAGCGGTTCCCAGCAAGACCTTGGTGAAGAGCGAAATGTCCAATCCGTTGACGACGCCGTCGCCGTTTACGTCGCCCGAATTCGGCAATCCCGTGACAAACTCATCAGCGCCGACATCGATCCGGCATCCCATGACCCGCGCCTGCCCATCGAAATCCGTATCGGAAGGTGGTGCCACGAAGAGCGGATCGCCGGTGTTGATGCACGGCGACGACGGCAAAAGGTGGACATTGTCGTCAATCGTCCCATACACATTGTCCGCGCCATCGGCATCGGCCATTTGTGGCGGTGACGAGAAATTCGACATCCCGCCGAATACCCCCGACCACCCCATCACGCAATTGAAGCGAAGCATCCAGGTGGCGCCTCCGAGGGTGATCTGGGCGCCCTCCGTCCAGCCGTTCAAGTCGTGATTGGCCCACACGATGGATTGATTCAACGTGAGCTGCCCGCCGTTGACTTGAATTCCTCCCGCCAAAACGTTTCCCTGATTGGCAACGAGCGTGCAACTGCCGACGTTTGTAATGGTCGCCGAGGTGTAGATCGCTCCGCCATTATCGAGGGCCCGGTTGCCGGTAAACACTGAATTCAGAGCGGTCATGCTTCCGCCGCCACTGTAAATCGCGCCGCCGAAATCAGCCGCGATGTTATTGCCGAACACGCAACCGACAATCGAAGGCGAGCCGCCGGTGCTGAGGATGGCCCCGCCGTCATCGCTCGAGGTGTTGTTGAGAAACAGGCAACTCTTGATCAACGGACTGCTGGTCTTATTGAGTATGGCCCCGCCGCCGTCGTTGAACGTCACGCTTGAATTGAGCACCACGTTGTCGTGGAAGTTGCAACCCGTGACCTGCGAACCCGAGTTCTGCAGGAACAGCCCGCCACCGGCGATTACGCCGAGGTTGAATGCAAACTCACAATTCGTGATGGTCGCAACGCCGTTCAGCACGCTGACCCCGCCGCCGTTGACATCGGCCGAGTTGTTGCTGACCACGCAGCCCGTCAGCAAGGGCGTTCCGCCGTTACTGAACATTCCGCCGCCATTACCCGTTGTCGCATTGTTCACGAAACTGCAATTCGTGAAACTCGGGCTGGAGTTGCTGGAAACGTCAACGCCGCCGCCATTGGATGACGACGTGTTCGATGAAATCGAGCAAGCGACGATGGTCGGGCTTGCCGTGGAGACATAAATCCCGCCGCCGCGATCATACGGAAACCCGCCATCCGCCATGCCGCGCCGAATGGTGAATCCATCCAGTACGGCACTCGCATCCACGCCGATCGCCTCGACCACGTGATGAGAGTTGTCGACCGACCCACCCATGACACCGATATCGCCATCCAACGCGCTCACGAAGAGCATCGGATCGCGCAAATCCGGGTTCGGCTGCGATCGACCTGCGTAGCCGCCTTTCACGGTGATGCCGCTGCGCAATTGAAATGACACTGTGCGGTTGTTGCTGTTTGAATCGGGCCGAAAGACGCCCCCCGATACGCGAATCTCCGAGCCGGTCGGAGCAATCGGAAGAATCGACTGAAGATCCGCGAATGCGTCGTTCCAACTGGTCCCGTTGTTCAGCCCGGTGGCCGTCGGATCGACGAAAAACGTACTCCCCTCAAGCACCACGGACGAGCCCGATGCCAACGCAAGAAGCGCGGAAAGGGCGAGGTTGGGCGCACGAAAGCGAGACGACATTCGGTTCCCACTCCGGCCACAGCTCCCTTCATAGGGCGCGCTGCGACCCAGGTTCCCAAAGCGGAACGTGGTGCACTGAATTTGCCGCCTCCCACCGGAGCGCCGCTCATTCGCTCCGGCAAACTACTCTACCGCACCACCCCTTTTTAACCTACGAAATAGAGCCAGGAAAATCAAATCTTATGGGCCTAAATGTTTATTTTGCCTGCCTTATCCGAGGAAAGGATTCACAGAAAAAAAAG
Organism: Planctomycetota bacterium; assembly: GCA_016235815.1. Taxonomy (GTDB): domain Bacteria; phylum Planctomycetota; class Phycisphaerae; order UBA1845; family UTPLA1; genus JACRIM01. Next base: position 12,008 of record JACRIM010000010.1, on the reverse strand, counting down.
GGCCGCCAACCTTTCTCAAAGTTGGCGACCCTTGAAAATCCTTGATTATCGAGGGGGTGCACCCCTGCTTCGCGACATCAACTATCGCTTGCGACGGATCAGAGCCACGACGCCCAATCCGAGCAGCGACAGCGTCGAAGGCTCCGGCGTGTACTCGTAGGTGACCTTCACCTTCAGGTTGAGAATCGGGTTCTCCACCATCAACTGCCACGCATCAGGAACATAAGGCCCGAAATTCAGCGTCTGGGAAATCACATCGGGCGTGAACGTGAAATCGGCCGTGCCCGCGCCCGTGTACCCGCCGAGCGGCTGGCCGGGGTGCGACACCGTCAAAGTGGCATACGAAACCAAGCCGAAATCATGGCCGTCCGGAGCTGATGCATCGAAAACGTCATTATTGCCGCCGTCGCCATCATCAGGGGCAAGTGGAACAAGCGCGGTATTAACGATCTTCGTTGCGCCACTGTTGAGGCCGGCGGGGCCGGCAACCGACCACGACCGAATCATCTGGCCCTGGACGAACAACTGCTGACCATGGTCGAACGGGTCGTCATTATCGCCTTGCAGTTCAACCGCGCCATCATGAAAGAACTGAACCAGGACACCCGTCAGGGTCAAGGAGCCGCCCATGTCGTCGAACTTGGGAACGCTCACAACGCTCGCAGGCTGGAGCGCACTCTGAAACGAGGTCGACCCCATCACCATGTATGAATCCGCCATGGCCGCACCGCTCACACAGAGGCAGGCAACCGCGGCGACCATCAATCTGGAAACTTTCATATCTCTCTCTCCCCTTTTTTCATTCACACGGGAACGGTGGTGAAGTCGCTTCTGCCGACCCACCGAGTTGTGGAAAATCGTCCCCACCCATTTACATCGGACTTGGCGGCAGGCTCACCACGCATGGCAAACCGCCAGTCAGACATCAACCATAGTCATGATTTCCCGGCAAAGTCAATCAACAAGTCGACTTGTGATTACAATGAGTGTAACGAGCCAATCGCTCCTAAGACATTGCCAATAAATGCCTTATGAATGACACAACCATTCTCGGATTGACCGGGGCACACCATTCTTGGACCAAATAGGTCCTATTTTCACCAAAACATAGTCCTATAACTGGAATCGGCGATCGGCCTAATAATCAATGAATTTCCCCCACAGACCTCGAATCGACAAAAAAAGGGTCGCCAGCAAAGTTGCTGACGACCCTCGATAGTGTCAAAACTAAGGGGCCAAAAACCCCGCACAGAGCGTACTACCGCTTGCGGCGGATCAGGGCCAGTGCACCCAGACCGACCAGGGCAAGTGTCGAAGGCTCGGGCGTGTAGGTGTAAGTGACCTTGACTTCGAGATTGAGAATCGGATTCTCAACCATCAACTGCCATGCATCCGGAACGTACGGCGTGAACTCAAGCGTCTGCGACAGCACATCTGGGAAAAACTCAAAGTCCGCAGTGCCAACGCCGCTATACGCGCCGGTCGGCTCACCCGGATGGGAGACAATCAACGTCGAATAGCCGACCGTGCCAAAATTATGGCCGTCCGGACCCGTGGGGTCGAACAGGTCATTGTTGCCGCCGTCCCCATCGTCCGGGCTGAGCGGAACAAGGGCCGTATTGACGATCTTCGTCGCGCCGCTGTTCAGGCCCGCAGGACCCGTTACGGACCACGATCGAATCATTTGGCCGCGGACAAACAGGCTCTGACCATGATCGAACGGATCGTCGTTGTCGCCCTGGAGTTCCACGGCACCGTTGTGACAGAACTGCACCAACACATTCGTCAGCGTCAGGGCGCCGCCCATATCGTCAAACTTGGGAACACTGACGATTACGGAGGGCTGGAGCGAACTCTGAAACGAGGTCGACCCGCTCACCATGTAAGAGTCCGCCATCGCCGCACTGCACACGCAGAGACAGGCAACCACGGCCACAACTAATCGAGAATACTTCATAAATCCCTCTCCTCTTATTGCATCCTCTGGGAACGCATTGCGAGGTTCCAAAAAAGGAAACTTTGCTTCTGGCCCGAGCTACTTCTTACTTAGAACTCGGGTTCCCCTGTACGCGCAATTCCTGCACGCACACCAAGGAATCAAGCCGTTAGGATACACCATCCACGTTCCAAAGTCAAATCCATGGGGCGAAAACTCAAAAGGTGGCAAACCAGCCCTAAGCATATGAGAATAAAACGGTTACGGTAATACGACAGATCAAAAAACCGGCTGGAGCACCCCATTCTGGGCCCCTCCGACCCTGAAATCGCGAGAACGAGTTACTCAACCCCTTACGAAAGCTGAAGTCCCCATAACCTTAGGCCTCGGTTACTTCCTTGGTCTTGGCCGCAAGCATCTCGTCAATGGTGCCTTCGTACTTCTTCTGCAGCTTGTCTATGACGTCGTGCCCACGCTTGGCGTCGTCTTCTGGCAGCGTTCCGCTCTTCTTCTCGGCATCGATCTTCTGAATCGCATCGCGCCGGGCGTTTCGCAACGTGACCTTTTGGCCCTCGACCATCTTCTTGATCTGCCCCGCGATCTGCTGACGGCGCTCCCCCGATAACGCCGGAATCGGCAGCCGAATGACCTTGCCATCGCTTTGCGGATTGATCCCGAGCGATGCCTCCTGCAGCCCCCGCTCGATGTCCTTCAGCGTCGTCGGATCAAATGGCTTCACCAGCAACATGCTCGGGTCCGGTGCCGAAATCGTCGCCAGTGCCTTGAGTTCCATCGGCGCCTCCCCATAGGCCGGCACCTTCACGCGCACGTGCTCCACCAACCCAGGCGAAGCCCGGCCGGTCCGCACACCCCGAAACTCCTGCTTCAAGAAGGCAACCGCCTTCTCCATCGCCTCTTCGGCTTCGAATTCGATTTCATCCAACGGCATGGCAAACGTCCTCCGTATAACCCACGGCGATAGTGTAGCCTCTTCAAACCCTGTCACAATCTGGGAATATGATTGCTAAGCGAACCGCGCAATGAAACTGGCTGAATCGTGAAACTCGAAGCAGCGTACTCCAACGCATCAAAACCAGCGAAAATATCCCACAGCGGCCAGCATTGCGGCAAGTATACCCAAGAAGATGCTCAAGAGACTATTGATTACGCCCTCGCGACCAGTCGCCGTTCTACGAACAAAACCCCCGCCAACCCCAATGCGACCTGTTGCAAGCCCACCACTTCCGCGGAGGATGAGCACGGACGCAACCAGCGCGAGAAAAAGTGAGGCCGTATCTCGATTGGGCGAGTGATTTCGGAACCGCCATAGCGCCAGGAGCCCCGCACCAATCAAGATCGCCATTGCACTGTGCCAACCAGTCCACCTGTAGCCATCGTGAGGCATTCTCAATTCGGCGGCTGGCTTAATGCCCACTCCGCACTCCGGGCATCTCGCGCCAATCTTCAGCGTCCGCAGGTTGTAACCACAAGACGGACATTTCCGATCGCCCTCGATCGCCGTCCCGACCGCATCGCGCATGATCGACGGCGACTCATCGGCAAACACCGGGAAGATATGTCGGCAGATCATGCAGACAAACAGCCGCCGATCATCGGGCCGAACGATGTCGCCGGTCTGGGCGTCTTTGAGGTATTCGATGAAGGATGATTCGCATTCAGGGCAGTTGAAGGAGTTGGCGGGTTCAGAAGGATGCATAGCTCGTCGAAACCATCTGGCGACACGCAATTCTTCAGTGAATGATATCCATGAAAAACAGAAGAGCGATGATGATGAAACATAGTGAGAGCGCCAGCGGAAATAGCGAACCCAGTCTGGCGGCCCTACCGGTAAGCAATTTCTCTTCCGCGTAGCGAGGCTTCAACACCAAGACGCCGGACTTCAGCCCGCGCAAACCAATTAGCAAGAACACAGTTGCACCGGCTACCAAGAAAGTGATGACGGATGTCTTCGCTTTGGTGTGAAAGGCAAATGGGACAACCAACGCTGCCACAATAACAACGAGAATTAGCTTGTCGATATGCTCCCAGGGAAGAATCCGGTCTGACCAATGCGATGCAATCTCGACTGGAGCAATTGGATCTCCACACTCTGGGCATTGATCGCCGACTCTCAGCGATTTGAGGATGTAACCGCAGGAACCACATTTCATTTTCTCGTGGATGACATCCCCCGCGCGCCTTTCCCTTGTGAGCGCCATCTCTTCGTCCTTCGAAAGATGAAATTCATGCCCACAGAGGCGGCATACCATTGTCCGCCGTGGGATTGCGCCATGTAGTGGCGATTCCGCATTCGTAAGCGAGTCGCTCCCGCAATTGGGACATGTGAGGACCGGCGCTAATGCCGCGGGCCGACGAGCCATGTCTTAGCCTTTGACAACCAAGTTCAACATCCGCCCCGGCACATAAATCGCCTTCACCACCGGCTTGCCGCCGAGCTTCTCCGCGACTTTCGGATCGCCCATCGCCGCCGTCTGCACGGCGTCCTGCGGGGCCGACTTTGACACGACGAGGCGGCCGGCGAGTTTGCCGTTGACCTGCACGGGGATTTCGACTTCGTCATCCTCGACGAGCTTTGGATCGAACGCGGGCCACTGTTCGTAGGCGATGCTTGTCTTCCACGCCGGTCCGCGCACGCGCTGCCAGAGTTCCTCGGCGATGAACGGAGCGAAGGCCGACAGCACGAGCACAAACCGTTCGGCCTGATCCTTGCGAATGCTCTTGGCACGATAGGCCTCGTTCACAAACTCCATCATCGTGGAGATCGCCGTGTTAAAGGCGAGCCGTTCGATGTCTTCGCCGACTTTCTTGATCGTCTTGTGGAGGAGGCGCTCCAGCGCATCCGGCGGGCCGCTTGGTCTCCCATGCGACTCTTCGACTGGCGGGTGCGGCTCGTTGGCGGAGATGTAACTCGACAATCCACCGGTGGTTTCGTCGACCAGGAGTCGCCACACACGCTGCAGGAAGCGGAAGACACCGGGCACGTCGCGCGGGTTCCACGGCTTGCTGGCCTCCAAAGGCCCCATGAACATTTCGTACAGCCGCAGCGAATCCGCCCCGTATTCGTTCACCACCTGCTCGGGATTGATGACGTTCTTGAGGCTCTTGGACATCTTCTCGACGCTGGCGTGGAGCTTTTCTCCCGTCGCCTTATGAATCGCGCCGTCCTCGCGGAAGTCAATATCCTCATATCCCGTCGGAATGCCGCGACTGTCACGATAGGCAAACGCACGAATCATCCCTTGATTAAACAACCGCCCGAACGGCTCAATGGTCGAGACATGCCCGAGGTCGTAGAGCACCTTGTGCCAGAATCGCGCGTAAAGCAGATGCAGCACCGCGTGTTCCGCGCCGCCGAGATAAAGATCTATCCCGCCGACGTGGTAGGTGCCGTCCTTTTTCTTCGACAACATCCAATACCGCTCCGCCTCTTTGCCCACGAAGCGCATCGCATTCTTCGGATCGCAGAATCGCAGGTAATACCAGCACGAGCCGGCCCACTGCGGCATGGTGTTCAGTTCGCGGCGATAGGACTTGCCGCCGCGCGTGACCGTGACCCACTCCGTCGCCCGTCCGAGCGGCGGCGCAGGGACTTCCTCGTTTCCTTCGTGCGTGACGGTCGGGTGATAGTCGCTGATCTCCGGCAGCGTGAGCGGCAATTCGCTTTCATCCAGCGCAACAACTTCGCCATCCGGCCCGTGCAGAATCGGAAACGGTTCGCCCCAGTAGCGCTGACGTGAGAAAAGCCAGTCGCGGATTTTGTAATTGATAGTGCGAGTGCCGAGGCCGCGGCGTTCCAGAGCCCGAATAACTTGGTCCTTTGCGGCCGGAGTCTTTTTTCCATTGATGTTCAGGCTTGGCAGGAGTCGGTCTAATGTGGCGGGCCGCGAGTTTATTGCCATTCCCTCGTCACAAAATGCCTTTATGAGCCTAACGTCGAACATCTCATCGTAGACTTGTTGCTTTGCTTCCTTATACTCCGCGCCGGCATCCCGCAACTCGTCGTAACGAGAACTCCAACCAACTTGCTGAGTGTGATTGGCATCAATATAGGATCGATCGGGCGGCAAGACGACGCATCGAATCGGCAGACCAAATTGCATTGCGAATTCAAAGTCGCGCTCATCGTGTGCAGGCACCGCCATGATCGCGCCTGTGCCGTATCCAATCAGCACGTAATCCGCGACCCACACCGGTATCCGCTCATTGTTCACCGGGTTGATCGCATACGCCCCCGTGAAGACGCCGCTCTTTTCCTTCGTCTCCGCCGTGCGGGCCAGCTCCGATCGATTGATCGCCGCCTCGCAATACGCCGTCACCGCACTGCGCTGCCCCGGCGTGGTGATCTTCGCCACCAGCGGGTGCTCCGGCGCGAGCACCATGTACGTCGCACCAAACAGCGTGTCCGGCCGCGTCGTGAAAATCTCCAATTCCTCGGCGTGGCCGTCCAGCTTGAAGCGCACCTGCGCCCCCTCGCTTCGGCCGATCCAATTCCGCTGCATCAGCTTCACGGCCTCGGGCCAGTGCAGCTCCTCCAACTCATCGGCCAGCCGATCCGCATACTTCGTAATCCGCAGCATCCACTGCTTCAGCGGCCGCTTGAAGACCGGGTGATTGCCGCGCTCGCTCTTACCCTCATTGGTGACTTCTTCATTCGCCAGCACCGTGCCCAGTGCCGGGCACCAGTTCACCGGCACCTCCGCGAGGTATGCGAGTCGGTGAGAATCGACGAACTCGCGCACCGCCTTCTCGCCGCGCGACTTCACGTCCGCCGGGATCGGCAATTCCGTGATCGGCCGCGCCTTCTCTTGCGTATCATCAAACCAACTGTTGTAGATCTGCAGGAAGATCCACTGCGTCCACTTGTAATAATCCGCGTCGGTGGTCGACAGCTCCCGATCCCAATCGTAGGAAAAGCCGAGCATCTTGAGCTGCCGCCGAAACGTGTTGATGTTGTTGGTCGTCGTGACGGCGGGATGCTGACCAGTCTCCAGCGCGTGTTGCTCTGCAGGCAAGCCGAAGGCATCCCAGCCCATCGTGTGCAGGACGTTGAAGCCCTTCATGCGTTTGTAACGCGCGAGAATATCCGTGGCGGTGTAACCCTCGGGGTGGCCGACATGCAGGCCCGCGCCGCTGGGATAGGGGAAGAAGTCGAGGATGTAGCACTTGGGTCTAGCCGCGTCGAAGCCGGCGTCGCCCGGGTTCGCGGTGCGAAAGGTTTTGTGCTGGTCCCAGTAGGCCTGCCACTTCTCACGGATGGCGGCCGGGTTGTATTCGCCGGTCATGATGTTCCTCGGGCTGCGCGATTCGACTGCGGAAAACCCGCGAGTTTATTGTTTTCGACCAAGCCCGGCCAATCGACGCGATTTCGATCACGAGATTCCATAAAACCGCGGCTCCTCTGTGCACTCAATCAACACGGATGTTGCCGCCACTCAACATGCTGTCACAGCCGATACGCAACCGCCGTCTTCGATTCTCGGACTATATCACTTAACTAATTATTTCACAGTAGTTTACGAGCGGCGGCCTCGCGCGTTTCACAGACCGCCGGCGCGGCACCACTCTTGCTCATAACACCAGCGAGAGAGAGTGTTGGTGCCGCTTCTACGGTTGAACCGGCGAACAACGCACCACAAGAAAAGAGGGGTAGGAATCGCCATGGACGAGACGACATTCCAGCGAAAACTTGCCGAACTGGTGTGCGAAATCGACACCCTGCCTGCCGAAGAACGCGTCAAGCTTGAAACGCTTGCCGCCGAATCCAAGCAGCGGCACGAGAAGCTGAAAGCCACGGTGAGCAGCCTGCAGGATTCACTCGATTACCTGCGGCTGTCCATCAAGTATCTGCTGTTCGATCTCGAAGCGACCCGTCGGGAGAACGGGTATCTTCGAAAGATGCTCGAAGAAGAACCTGAAAGTTGATTCGTTGGCCCGGATACCCATCGCAGGGGGATGCCTGCGAACAAGAATCCAGTGACTCGCTGCCGAAGGGCGATCCTGTTGCGACGCGTGCCATCCACCGGGGGGAAAGGGTGACACGTCCACGCGAGGGTCGGCCTTCGGCATTTTTACAAAGTGCGATTCCGCTTGCCGTGTTCACCCCAACGCCGTATGACACACCCCCATGATGCGGCTCACCTTTCACGGCGCGGCCCGGGAAGTCACCGGCTCGATGCACCTCGTCGAGGCCGACAGCAAACTCATCGCCCTCGACTGCGGCCTCTTCCAGGGCAAGCGCTCCGACGCCGCTGAAAAAAACCGCCGATTTCCCATCGATCCAAAACTGCTTCACGCCGTTGTGTTGTCGCATGCCCACGTGGACCACTGCGGGCGCATCCCCTATCTCGTAAAAAACGGTTTTTCAGGAACGATCCACTCCACCTCCGCGACGCGCGACCTCGCCGCCCTGCTCATGGCCGACTCGGCCCACATCCAGCAGGAAGACGCCCACTACATCAACCGAAAACTCGCCCGCAACGGCCGGCCGCCCGTCGAACCGCTCTACGACGCCGAAGACGCTGCCAACGCACTTCGACTCTTCCATACAGCGTCGGAGGATCGAAAATTCTGGGTCACCAAACGCGTCGCCGCGCGATTCCTGACCACCGGACACATGCTGGGGGCCTGCATGATTGAATTGACCTACACGCCGCCAGACGGGGCCGCGCCGATTACGCTTGTCTACTCCGGCGACGTCGGACGATTCAAACTCCCGATCCTTCAGGATCCGCATTCGTTTCCACCGTGTGACTATCTCATCCTGGAGTCCACCTACGGCGCTCGTCGCCATCCACCAACGAGTGATCTAAAAGAGGAACTCGCCGCGGTCATCAATGACACGGTCGCGCGGAAAGGCAAGGTCATCATCCCCGCGTTCAGCGTCGGGCGCACGCAAACCGTCGTCTATGTGATCCATCAACTGCAAGTCGAAGGCCGCATCCCGAAGATTCCCGTGTTTGTCGACAGCCCCCTCGCCGTAAACGCCACCGAAGTCTTCCGCCTGCACCCCGACCTCTTCGACGGCGAGGCCCGCAACTTCATGCGACAGACCGGCGACATCCTCGGGGCCCAATGCTGCACCTACATTCGCGACGCCGAGGAGAGCAAACGCCTCAACACGCGACGATCCTCGTGCATCATCATCTCGGCCAGCGGCATGTGCGAAACCGGCCGCATCGTGCATCATCTGGCGAACAACATCGAAAGCCCCAAGAACACCATCCTCATCGTCGGCTTTCAGGCGGCCCACACGCTCGGCCGTCGCATCGTGGAGAAACAGCCGCACGTTCAGATTTTCGGAAAGCAGCTCAAGCTTCGCGCCAAGGTCGTCGCCCTCAACGGCTTCTCCGGCCACGCCGACCGCGATGATCTGGAGAAACTCACCAAGCCCCTCGTCGGACGCTGCAAAGGGATCTTCCTCGTCCACGGAGAACCCGACCAAATGGACACCCTTCGCGACACGCTTCGCGGCGACGGCTTCGCCCGCGTAGAAACGCCATCGCCGGGGGACAGCTATGAATTAAGCGGGGCAGAACTCAAAACGACGAAATGACCTGCAACGAACCCTCACGGTGTTGAGAAAAGCGTCGGCGCTTCCTTCAGTTTCTTGATCCGATCGCGCAGCGCCGCCGCCTTTTCGAACTCCAGCGCCTCGGCCGCCTCCAGCATTTCCTTCTCCAAATCCGCGATGGATTCGGTGAGGTCGAAATCCTCCTCGCTCGCCTTGATCGCCTCACGGGCCGTCTTGCGCGAGGCAACCATGCCCTCCAGTCCCTTGCGGATCGCCTTGCGAATCGTCTCGGGCGTGATGCCGTGCTCTTTGTTGTACGCTTCCTGCAAGGTGCGACGACGGGCGGTTTCGTCGATGGCCTGCTGCATCGATGGCGTGATTTTGTCGGCGTACATGAACACTTCGGCATCGACATTTCGCGCGCAGCGGCCGATGGTCTGGATGAGGCTCGTCGCACTGCGCAGGAATCCTTCCTTGTCGGCATCGAGTATGGCAACGAGCGACACCTCGGGCATATCCAACCCTTCGCGCAGCAGATTGACTCCAATGAGGCAGTCATACTTGCCTTCGCGCAGTTCGCGGAGTATTTGCACACGCTCGATGGTGTCAATCTCGCTGTGCAGATAGGCCCCTTTGATTCCCGATTGCTGGAGGTAGCCCGCGAGGTCTTCGGCGAGGCGCTTGGTGAGGGTCGTGACCAGCGTACGTTGCCCGGCAGCGGTGCGAACTTGAATATGGTGCAAAAGATCCGGCACCTGACCCCGCGCCGGCTTGATCGTGATGATGGGGTCGAGCAGCCCCGTCGGACGAATCACCTGTTCGACCACCTCGCCCCCCGTCTTTCGCAATTCATACGGCCCCGGCGTCGCGGACACGAACAGCACATCGTCCCACATGCCTTCGAATTCTTCGAACTTCATCGGCCGATTGTCCAATGCACTGGGCAGGCGGAACCCATGCTCCACGAGCACTTCCTTCCGTGCCCGGTCGCCGTTGTACATGGCCCCGATTTGCGGAATGGTCACGTGCGATTCATCAACGATGAGCAGAAAATCTTCCGGGAAGTAATCGACCAGCGTGTACGGTTTCATCCCCGGCTTGCCACCGACAAGATGACGGGAGTAGTTCTCGATCCCCGAGCAGTAGCCGACCTCCAGCATCATCTCGATGTCGTACTTCGTTCTCGCCGCAAGCCGCTGCGCCTCCAGCAACTTCCCCTGCCGCCGAAAATAATCGAGCCGCTCCTCCAACTCCGCCCGAATGTTTCCCACTGCCGCCTCGATACGCTCCTGCGGCATGACATAGTGCACCGCCGGATACACATAGAGTTGCCCAAGCGTTTCCAGCGTCTGCCCGGTGAGCGGGTTGATCATCGCCAGCTTGTCGATCTCGTCGCCAAACAACTCGATGCGATAGGCCGTCTCGTCATAGGCCGGGTGCAGCTCGATCACGTCGCCGCGCACGCGAAACGTCGCCCGCTTCAGATCGAAATCATTCCGGCTGTATTGCAGATCGACGAACTTCCGCAACAGCTCATCCCGCGGAATGGTCTGCCCCTTCTGCAGATTGATGACGCTGGCCTTGTACTCATCTGGCGAGCCAAGGCCGAAAATGCACGACACGCTGGCCACCACGATCGTATCCCGCCGGGAAACCACCGCGCTCGTCGCCGAAAGCCGCAGCCGGTCAAGGTCATCATTGCGCGAGGAATCCTTCTCGATGTAGATATCTCGCGCGGGGATGTACGCCTCGGGCTGGTAGTAGTCGTAGTAGCTGACGAAATACTCGACGGCATTCCGTGGGAACAGCTCGCGAAACTCTTCGTAAAGCTGCGCCGCGAGCGTCTTGTTGTGGCTGATGACCAGCGTCGGCCGATTGAGGGTGGCGATGACATGCGCCATCGTGAAGGTCTTGCCCGACCCGGTGACGCCCAGGAGCGTCTGAAAGTCCCGCCTGCCCGACGCGAACCCGTCAGCCAATTTCGCAATGGCCGCCGGCTGATCCCCGGCAGGATTGAACTCTGAGACGATTTCGAAACGATCCACAAAGGCCATTCTATGGTGAAGCGATCGCCCTAATTGGAGCTTGCAGTAGCGGCGAAACGCATAATACACCCGGTAACTCACCTTCAGACCTACCACGAGGATCTAGGGTCTCCGCACCCACAAATGCCGCGTGACCCGTCATAACTTGTTATTTCACAGCATATTACGAATTTTGGAGCTGGCCTTGAAAGCTGGGTCGTGCCCCAAAAGCGGGCAATGAGCGTGCCGCTCTCTTGCCAAACTAATTTAGATTTGGTCGCCAATAGCTTGAGAAACGAAGGCCGATTGGGGTAGGATGTGTCTAGTGCCTTGTCTCTATTGAATCTTTGGGTATAGCCGTCGGAGCTTGATCCTTGCATCGGCCGTGGTGAACTGCCAGTCGATTGTCGCTCGGCTGGTGTTGCGATTTCTTTGCCAACGGTCCACGGCTGCCATCAGCGTCGGCTTGTCGGGAACACGATCTCCCATGCACTGCCGCGAGAGCACACCCAGTTCG
>JACRIM010000007.1 GCA_016235815.1 Planctomycetota bacterium | reverse complement strand
TCGAACATTTTTCCCAGCAACATCCATGTCGTCTCCCATTCACCAGCCTCCATGCCGGCTTACGGAGATTAACGACCAAGTGGACTGGAACGCTGGATCACCGAAACTGACACACCTTCAAAGGGCTGGTTGAGTACAACCGACCCTGCTCGGGGCTACCATTCCCGCATGGCTGATCTGTCCGGGTTGCACATTCTCTGCGTGCCGTCGTGGTGGCCGTCGCCGGAGCAGCCGATTGGCGGGGTGTTTTTCACTGATTACGCTCGGGCTTTCGCACGCGCTGGGGCGCGGGTGGGGGTGGTGTTTCCCGATCTGGTGAGCCTTCGACAATTGCGCGGCGGGGCGCGGGCTTCGGTGTGGCCGCGGTTATCGTGGGAGTCGCTTGATGGCATTCCGGTGGTGCGCATTCGCGGTTGGCACACGGCATTCGGACAGCCGGCGCGGCAGATGGGGCGGTTTCTGAAATGGCAGCGTTGGGGAATGTCGGAGTACGCCCTACGACATGGGGAGCCGGATGTGGTGCACGCGATGATCGCAGTGCCCGCGGGCTGGGCCTGTGCGCAGTTGGATGGCCCGCTATCGCGACGCATCGTGCTGACGGAGGAGACGGGGCCGTTCTCGTTGGTAATGGATGACGCCGCGACGGCGCCTTACGTGCGCAGGGCGCTGGACGCCGCGGCGACCGTTGTGACTGTGAGCGAGCACGCACGGCGGGACATGCAGGCGCACGGCATCCAACGAGCGATCGAGGTTTGCGGGAATCCGGTGGCGGAGGCGTTCTGCAATCGAGCGGTGCAGGCGCGGGCATTGAGCGGCCCGATTCGAGTTTTGTATGTGGGGCGGTTGGTGCAAGAAAAGGGGCTGCGGGAGTTTGTTGAAGTAATACAGAAACACAGGTTGGAAACCTGTGGTACACACCGGTTGGAAACCGGTGCCACAACCCCAGTCGAATGGCACTTCGCCGGGGATGGGCCGATGCACGCGGCATTACGCGAAACGGGCGATGCCACAGTGCATTTGCATGGCTTCTGCGATCGGGCGCGCGTCATTCAGCTCGTGGAGCAGTCCGACGTGCTGGTGCATCCCACCTACGGCGAGACGTTTGGGCAATCAGTCGCCGAGGCGTTGTGTATGGGGCTGCCCGTCGTGACGACCGAGGGCACGGCCTGCGCGGAGTTCATCGACGAGGCGAACGGGGTGCTGGTGCGGCCGCGCGATGCGGGGTCGCTGGCAGAGGGGATTCGCCGCGCGACAGCCAATCTTCGCGAAGGGAAATACAACCGTGCCGCCATTGCCGAGCGGGCGCGAAAACGATTCAGCGGCGACTGCGTCGCGCGGGCGTATGGCGAGTGGTTTCGTGCGGCGGCTCAGCGTTAATTACGGACCAAGCAACTGGGCCACAAATGGGTCCACATCGTTCAGGTCGATTAGTCCGTCGCAGTTCATGTCCGCCGTCGGGCCGAACGTGGGGTTCACGCCGGTCACGTACTGAATGAACGGCGTAATGTCCGCGCCGTCGCGATCGCCGTCGGCGTCGACATCTCCGGGGCCGAGTGCGCTGCCGGTGAAGGACTGGATGCCGACGAATCCCTGGTGGTTGTATCGCTTGACGCCGTCGGGCCGGGTTTCGACCGCCACGATGTTCAGCCGATGGTTGCCGGTGATGAGGCTGCCGCGGCGAAGGGTGAAGGTATCCAATGACTGCGTGGCAAGGTTGGAGCCGCCGGTGGCAAGCGCGATGAAGTCCGTCGTGGCCGGCAGATCGACGAACATGTACATCGAGCCGGTCGTCAGGTCAGCGGACTTGGCGATGAAATCGACCGGGACTGCGGTGATATCGTTGTTGCAGGTCGCGGTCGGCGCGAGGAAGGTGTATTGCGGATCGGCCAGATCGACATAGACCACGATGCGGAACTCCGCGAAGAGCGGGTCCAGCCCCGCGGCGCGATGGCGATAGGCCCGCACGGTGATGTAGTGGAAACCTTCGCCGAGGGTGGCGGCGTTGATCGTCTGTCGATAGAGGCCGGTGCCGGTGTTGGTGCAGTTGCCGCCGCCGTCGACCTGGCAGCGGTTGGAGGCGGCCGTGAGAAAGTTCTCGAAGCCGTAGCTCGGACTTTCGGCGTTGGTGTTGCCGGGGTGGAAGTCGGAGTTGGGCTGGCCGAGGTAGGTCGAGCCGTTGTTGTTGAAATCCTTGAAGCCCTGATCGATGCGGAAGATGGCGAGGTCGTCGGTGTTGGGGTCGCCGGCGTCGGCCTGTGTGGTCTGGAGCTGAATGTCGAAGGTGGGCGAGGTGATGATCGTGATTGGGCTGACGCGCTGCTGATAATCCGCGACGCCGGCCGAGTCGGGCGGGACGACGCTGGTCGTCGCGTTTGCAATTGAAAGCGTTCCCGCCGGTACGACCGGGCCATAAATGACATAGCCGAGGCCGTGGAAGACGCCGTTGGCGTTTCGTTGGCGCGGGACGTTGACGGTGACACTTCCGCCGGCACCGACGGTGAGCATGTCGGCGATGTTTCCATTGGGGTCGACCGTGGCATTGGACGAATTGCCCGTCTGTTCCCAGAGGCGCGTGCCCTGCGGGAAAGTCGTTGTCACCGTGCGTGCGTCGAAACCGTTGTCTTCGCGGTCGTTCACGCCGATGAGGACGTTATCCTGACTGCTCGGCGTTCGGCGGGTGAAAATCAGCACGTCGGCCTGCGAACCGCCGGTCACCGGGATGAACCATCCGCGCGCATACTGGTTGCGAAGTTTGACGAGCGTGGTGATGACGTTGCTGCCGAGGCCGATGGCGTCGTCGCGGCCGTTGCGTCGCGGGAAGTTGTTCGGCTCCGCGCCGAATTGAAAGGCGTTGTAATAGACGCAGGCAGGCCCGGTCCGCATCAACACATAGGCATGGGCCGTGCTGTCGTTTTCACCATCGGCGATGGCATTGTCGTGGCTGTTCACGTGGTGGACGCCGATGGTGCCGTTGTTGAAGCCGTCGACGTTGTCCATCGAGGCCCCCATAACGCTGTCCCACGAGCCTGAGCCGTCGTTGTTGGTCAGGTCGCGCAGGGAACCAGCCTCATCGAGGTCGAGGGCATCGCGGTTGCCGAATTGCCATCCAATGCTGGGATAGCCGCTGCCCGAGCCTGGCTCGCCGGGTTTGCGCACCCAGTCGGGCGGATTGATGCCGCCGCCGCCGACGGCTTCGACGAACGAATACGGAATCTGCGTGGTGCCGTCGAAGGCCTTGTAGCGATTGTGCACCGAGGCGTCCCACAAGTTGTCCCAGAACCACGTTGGGATGTGCTTGGCGGCATCGAGGCGGAAGCCGTCAACCTTGAGCACCTCCAGATAATACTGAGTCGAGCGCAAGAGCAACGTCGCCGCGGTCTCAGGGACCGGATCGCCGGCCGACGGATTTGCCGTGTTGAACGGGTAGAACGTGTAATTCGGCGGGCTGGGGTTGCGATTCGTGCCCGGATTGATCGGCGTGTAGGCCGCGAGATTCGTGTCGGGGTAGAAGCGCCGGTTATTCGCATCGGGGATGTTGTAGAGCGTTCCGCCGGGGATGTTGTTCGGGTCGCCGACCGTAATTGGGTGACGAATGAACTGGTGGTTCTTTTCCTGCGCAATATCGATGAGGCCGACAAGCCTGCCATCAAACAAATTGAAGTTGGCTCCGCCGGGGTTTTCGGATTGCGTACCGGGCGTGTGGAAATCGCCGTAAGGATCACCGGGAAGCTGCACAGCGAACCCGGGATAGCTGCCCTGCGCGACAAAACCCGGCGTGGTGTGATCCCATGTGCCGTTGTGGTTCATGATCCAGTCGACAAACACGCGACTGTTGGCCTTGTGGGATTCCTCCACCATAAGGCGGAAACCGTTCTCATTTCCATAATGGGTTGCGGCGGCCCCAGTGCCCGAGCCGAGATTGAAACGATCGAACAGGTCGTAGCCGATGCTGTTGACACCGCCCTGACCGCGCTGCGGGGGCGGCGTCCATAGGCTGTCATAACCGGCCATGAAGACGTCGGGCATGCGATACCGCATCACGTCCCACTTGGCTTCGAAGTATTGGAGAATCGTCGGCGGCGGAAAGGCTTGCGCCGTCCCGGCCGAGACAAGGAGAAGCGTGCAACACAGGGCGATTCGTCTCACGATACGATCCTTCTTCATCATTCCCGGTGGGAGCACGGGTTTCCACTGTGGGTCGTAGTGCAACACAGGTAGACCGGCGGTTTGCCGGCCTACCTGCGTGCGAAAATCGATGGCTCCTTGGCCGATCCCGACTTACGGGAACAGGGCCTGGAGGAAGGAGCGAATGTCTCGGCCGTCCCGAACCGTGTCAGCGTTGACGTCGGCCTTGTTCATGTGGCACGGTACCAGGTCGGTCCCGAGCAGCACGTTGGCAAGGACGGTCGCATCCGCCACGTCACGATCACCGTCGCCGTCAATGTCGCCGATGATGCCGCTGCACGGGATCACGGTGGTGTAGGTCAGGAACTGATCGTTGACGTAATTGGCGAGGTTGTTCTGCGGAGCCGCGAGAGGCCAGCCAAGATTGCACTGGGAACCCCCGCCACCAACGCCGGGGAGGAATTGGTTCGACATAAAGCCCGTGTTGCCGGTCAGCACGGCCATGACCTTGATGGTCGGCGTGTTGCCGGGGCCGATCGGGCCGGTAAGCCCGAGGTCGGTGAGGGAAATGTCGAGTTCGTAACCGGTATCAACCATTCCCGCGTTGACCGTCGACGCACCCAGACACGGGCAACCGCATCCTGTCACGCCGCCGAGGTTGGTATTGTCCATCGCCAACTGCATGCAGTTCGGATTACCACTTCCCGCGATGGCAATCTGATTGCCGAACTGCGTGAAGTTGTTCTGCGTGCCGACCAGACTGCCGGTCATCGCCGTCGGAATGTTCTGACCGTTGTACGACGTCGGCGCGGAGGGAGTGGCGTTCATCGTATAGGCAACTGAAGAACCGCCCGACTGATTGACAGGGCCATTCGCCAGGTTGCTTACGCCGCCACCAAGCGGAGGCATGACTTGATTGCTCCAGTAGCCGCCGCTTCCGACGAGCACGGCATAGAGCTTGATCCCCGTACCATTCGCCGGGCTGCCGATGGAGCTTCTCGCTAGTGCGAGCTGCACACCGGTCGTCGCCGTGGCCGCATTGATCGCTTGCTGAACAGGATCATCCGCAACCGTGGCGTTCACGCCAACCACGTTGTTGTTGTTACCAACAAACGTGTTCGGTGCGATCGTGAAATTCGCGGCAAAGGGAATATTCACCGGCAGCGTCGGCAGGCTGGCCAGGTTCACGAGCTTGGTGTCGTTGTAGAACGCCCCGGACCGCGAAACTATCAAGGCAAAATCAGGCAGGAAGCCGGCCGGCAGGGTGTCGCCGGACATGCCGGTGATATGGCCCGGCCATCCGTTTCCACCGGCCGTATTCAGGGCATTCGTGCCGCCTGCAATCGTGTCGAGGAAGATCACGTAACCGTTGTTGTTTCCTTCGATGTTGCCGGTGATACCGATGTAAAGATTCGCCGCATCGTTCTGCACGAACATCTGATCGATTTCGCTTCCCGCAACGACCGGCGCCTCCAGAAAGCCGTTGCCGGCATTGAAGCTGCCGATGCCGACGTAGCGGTTGATGTTCGTGGTGAGGTTCGTCAGGTGAACTCCCGGCCGGCCGCCTGATTCGTCAAAGGTGACGGCGAAATCAGGGCTGAACCCCGCATCGAGGGTCAATCCATTCAGGCCCGGCTGCGTTCCCGGATTCAACGGGTCGCCACCCAGCGAGCCGGGGGGCGACGGATTGCCGGTCAGTGTGTTCTCGCCACCCACGATGGTGTCGAAGAGCAACACCACGCCGTTGCCGTTGGTCTGCTGATTGCCGGTGATGGCGACCTGGATGCGATCCTCCGTGTTCTTGATGAAGAGCTGGTCGATTTCATTGCCGGTCGAGGCCTGCGGCGAGCCGCCGGTCGCGTTGCCGAAGCAGGTGTAATTGTTCTGCACGGCAAGGGCATTCGGCCGCGCCGGATCGGAGTCGTTGAAGTACGCCGGGACATCGTCGGCCTTGAACTGCGCCGGAATCGGGCCGGCCGCGTTGACGAGGTTCCTCGTGATGTATTGATTGCCGGGGAACAGCGTCGCGTTGCTGAGATCAATGATATTGACATCGCCCTCCAGCGGGTCCGTGTTGTGAGTGCCGACGCAACCCACCGCACCGCCCTTGTCCCACTGCAAATCGAGCTTCCAACTGTTGAGCGTGCCGGTTTGGCCGGCCGTCTTGTCTTCGACGATCAGCGTCCAGGTGCTCGGGTTCGGATCGACGCCCTGGAAGGTGAGCAGCGAATCGACGGGCTGCCACGAGCCGGTGCCGCCGGCGACCCAACTGGTCAAAGCCGTTCCGCCCTGCATGAACTGCGTGTTGGTCATGTTGGCGCCGGTGCCCGATGAATCGAACAGAACGATTCGGCGACCGCTGTCATCGTGGCGAAGCTCAACCTTGAGCTGCGACACATCGGGGTGCGTCAGATTGACGGTCACTTTGGCCGCTGTCACGCGTTCCAACGGTGCTGCGTTGGTCGCCGTCTGCGTGCTGAAGGTGACTGCGGCATCGGTGATGGGCGTATTAACGGTGAACGTGTCCGATGAGAGCACCGGCGTACCGCTGAGCGGTGTCGGGTTGAACGGCGGCAGGTTCTGATTGCTGATAAAGGCGTTGGTTCCGCCGTCCGAGGCGCTGGCGATCATCGCCGCGACCTTTACGGATTGGCCGATCGGGCTGGCGATGCCAAGTTCCTGCAACACCAGGCTGACCTGTACGCCCTTCTTGGCGGTCTTGGCGAAGGCCGTCTGATTGATCGGATCGTCGCCGACAATGTCATTCACGCCGAGGATGTTCGTCAGGTCCGCCGCAATGGCGTTGATTGCGATGTTGGTATGGGTCGACGCATCAATGGCGAAGACGAGCGCCGTTTCCGATCCCGTGTCATCGATGTTTTGCACGATGGCCTTGGTCTGGCCGGCCTCACGCCAGATCTGCACGGCGTAGTTCGGGGCGAAACCGGTGTCGAACGTGAAGCCGTCGAGCGGCTGCATAATGCCGGGGCCGATGGTGTTCGGGAAACCGGCGGTGATCAGCGATGTCAGTCCGAAGCTGCTGGAGGTCTCGATGAAGATGATCAGCACGTTTCGGAAGTTGTCGGCCAGTTCGATCTGACCGGCGATGCCGATGTAGAGCTTCGCGAAGTCGTTCTGCACGTAGAGCAGGTCGAGTTCGTTGCCGCCGGTGATGCCGGCGTTGAAGGCCGCCGCGTCGCCGAAGCAGGTGTAGTTGTTCTGCCGCGCTCGCTGCGTGCCCGCCGGATAGCCGGTCGCCGGGGTCGGAATACCAACACCGTCAATGGGCAGCGCCGGCGCGGAGTTGGCCGGGCTGAGCGTTACGGCGACGTATTGATTGCTGGGGAAGTTGGCGCTGAAGTCGATGATGTTGGCCGGAGGCGTGCCATGAACGCCGAGGCAGCCAACGCCGCCACCGACGCTGCCGGCTGTCGCATTCAGCGGAGGCAGGCTCTGATTGCTTACGGAACCCGCGGTATTGGCGACCAGCGCCTGAACGTTGATCGGTGATGAACTGGTGAGTGAGAGGGACACCAACTCGATGTCGAGTTCAAAGCCCGTCGTCGCCGAGTTGGCCTGTTCCTGCTGCTGGAGCGGGTCGTCGCTGGGTGTGGCCGATACGCCGAGAAGGTTTGAATTATTGACGGCGTAGTCGGTGCCGAGCGTCAACACAACGCCGGCATCATTCGGGTTGCTCAGCGTATGCCTGACGCCGTGCCAGCTTCCACTCAGGCCGAGATCATTCCAGAGCACGAACGCGTAATCCGGATCGAAGTCCAGTTTCACGCCGTTCATGTTCTTGAGCGCCTGCGAGATGTTCGGTCCTGTGAAGCCGGCGGTGTTGAGCACCGTGGGCGTCGCGCCCGCGTCCACGTCGATGAAGACGATGACGGAATTAGCCACCGTATCATTCCGCGGCACGTTGCCGGTGATGCCGATGTATAGGCGCGTGGCGCTGTTCGTAATGAACATGCGATCCAGTTCGCTGCCTTCCGTGTCATTGAGGTTGGCCGGGGCGGCGTCGCCAAATTGGGTGCCGTTGTTCTGGATCGTATTCAGCGCGCCGAAATATCGCGTCTGCAGCGTACGACCCGTGACCTCGGGAAGATTGACGCATTGCGCCGACAGGTCGTGAGCGGCCAACCCAATGATCGCCAGGGCGCAGGCCAAAAAGACTCGTCGTGTGAATGATGCTTCCATGGTTCCCTACTCCTTCACCGGCACTTGTCGCGACGCGGCGTCCATTGGGCGCGGTCATGGCAAGTGGCCAAGACCGGGCGCGCTGAACCCATCATCGGTTTCCGGTGTACGTGAAACGCTTTACCTCTAGTATTCTACTGGACACAGTGGGTCCGCCCAAAAGGAGCGGCCCTAATTAGCGGACGACCCAACGGCGGATCGTCCCCTATTCAATCGTTTGCACTTCCACAGCGCGGGAACTCCCCTGCGTGCTTGGATAGCGCGGCCGAGCCTGCACGATTCCGCCCCAGTATCGCCCCGCCAGTTGTTGCATGTCTTCGTTGGTGCCGCTGCGCGTGGATCCCCATTCAACGTGGGTGTCAAGCAGCGCGATGTTCATGCCGCGAATCCCGTGATTATCCTCGGGACCAAGCTGTGTGAATGAGCGCACCGTGGTGTCGTTTCGATTGCTCTGATCGGCAAGCATCAGCCAGTCGGGGCGATCGTCATTCCGCCAGAGCGAAACATAAAAGTAGCTGATATACGATTTCTTGGCGGTGGCTTCCTGACCGACGGTTACGGGGAGCTGCTTGTAGTACGTCACGGCCTGCGTTCGCCAGAGGTCGGTGATGTTGTTGCTCTTGGGCCGGTTGTTCCACTGGTCGCTCGGGCAAAGCAGCACCCTGGGATCGGATAGATACTGCGGCGGGCCGTTGTCCATTCGCTTGGTGAGGTCCTCGTCGCCGGTGGAAAAACGCGTGGCCTTCTTCTCCAGGATGTCTCGGATCATTCCGGCAAAATTGGGCCCGAATTCGTTTTCTTTCTCCGGCGGGTTGTAGGCCTTGTCCTGCACTGTGGCCATTTGGTCCATCCGTGGAGATGCAACCGTGGTGTGGGCCTTGGCCGGGAACCAACTGTCGTTTTCCTGAGCATAGGTCGAAAACGCGATCGCCATTGAGCGGAGGTTTGACCCGCACACGGTCCGCTTTGAAATCTCACGGGCACGGCCTAACGCAGGAAGCAGGATCGAAAGCAGAAGGGAAATGATCGCCATCACCATGAGAAGTTCGATGAGGGTGAAGGCGGGACGGCGGGCAGGAAAACGATCGGACGACACGCTGCAACAACACAAGGACTGACAACGCCCGCGTTGAGGCGGACGCTGCGCCGAAGGTTGATGCTGTGTATCCATTGGCTGCATTTTAGAACTCGACGAGCGTGTCGGCAGTGCGCCTCTGGTAAAACGTTTTACATATCAAATTGTAAGGACTTGATTGCTGAAAGCAAGTCATTTGCCAGCCCATTTTTGACGAATTCTGAACGGCCAATCACTCCAAACCGAACCCGCGAGTAAGATGCCTATTCTACCCCCGGATCGGGACCGGGTTTGTGAAATTTACAGGGTAACCGCTGGACGTGGCCAAACGTAAGACAATTAGCATCAAGGACGTAGCTCGCGAAAGCGGGGCCTCCCTCACCACGGTCTCCCTCGTCCTCAACGACCGGGACCACCGGATCAGCCCGGCCACCCGGGAACGCGTCCTGAAGGCCGTTGACCGGCTTGGCTATCGCCCCAACCGGCTGGCCCAGGGGCTGCAGTCGCAAAAATCCGGGCTGATCGCCATCCTCGTTCCGCAGTTGCGCCATGCCTTCGCCGACGCCTACTTCGGCGAACTCATCAGCGCCATCCACGATCACGCCAGTGAAGTGGGGTACAAGATTTTGCTCGAAGTCGCGCGGCCGGAGTTTATTAAGTCCAATCAGCACCAGGAATTATTTGATCGCCACTTCGTCGACGGCATTCTCTGTTGCGGCGTGACCAACAAAGACGTCTATCTGAAAGAGTTTGCCGGTGCAGGGCGGGCCGTCGTCGTCGTGAACAACTACCTCCCTTCCTTCAAGCTCAACCACGTTTGCTGTGATTACAAGGCCGCGGGGCGCATGGCGGGTGAATACCTGCTTGATCTCGGCCATCGGCGCATGGGCCTCATTCATGGAGCGCAAGAGGTGCAGACGAGCCTTGATTTGCAGCATGGTTTCGAAGAGGCCCTGCGCGACGCGGGCGTGAAATTGCCGGCATCGCTCGTCGAAGACGGGCTCTACACCGAAGAAGGCGGCGAGGCGGCAGCGAAGCGCATGATGAAACGCAACCCCGGTGTGACGGCGATCCTCGCGGGCAATGACAAGATGGCCATCGGTGCGATCACGGGTTTGAAGGATGCGGGCTTTCGCGTGCCCGAAGACGTCTCGGTCGTCGGCTGCGATGACATGCACCAGGCGGGTTACTGCGATCCGCCGCTCACCACCGTACACACGCCGATCTACGAACTCGGCAAGCGGGCCTGCGAGCGGCTGATGGACCTGATCAAAGGTCGCGTGGATATCGTCGAAGAGATCCACCCGGTGAATATGACGATCCGCAAGTCGGCCAGCCCGCCGAAGCCGGCGTGATGGTCGGCGTTTTGTCGGCGTCGTGATTGCATACTTGCGGCCGAAGTAAAACGTTTTAGCATATACAGAACATGTTCAAAAAACCAACCGTTCAACACGCGGCGATTCGCTCGACCGTCCCGGGCTTCTGTGCCTTTCTTGTTGCACTCGCATTCGGCGGCGCGGTGCGCGCGAATGAACCGGTCATTCGGATGGCGGGGACGTTCAACAACTGGTCCACGAACAATGATGACTATCGCCTGACGAAGGTCGACGACCACTATGAGTTGGTGCGCTTCTGGCCGTGCGGGAAATATGAATTCAAGTTTGTGTTTGATGGTTCGTGGTCAAAGCATTTGGGCATGGGCGACGATGGGAAGCTGGGACAGCCGGGGCGGGATATTGAATTACTGGTCAAGCAGTCAGGAACGTTCGCGATATGTCTCGAACTTGATCGCAAACAGTTCCGACTAGAACCTCGAGCAAGCGACCGGCCGATTCCGATCATCCGTGTGCTTAACTCATGGTCGCCACGGATTACTTTGGACGCATCGTTGTCATTGGCGGGAGCTGCAGGTCCGATCAAATCGTATAAGTGGCGAATCAGCTCGCAAACGTATCCGCCTTTTGACAAGGAATTCGTCACAAAAAAGGAAGGCACTCCTGAACCCGTCATCGTCGACATTCCGATGTCGTTGGATTACCGAATTGAGTTGACGGTTGACGATGGTCAACAAACCGCCTGGAGGGAAAAGAGACAACATCTCCCAATCGGTAATGGCTTTGTAATTCGCGATGAGGTACCAGCACCATACGGAAAACCAATTCAGATCGAAATGGCGCCATTGGCGAATAATCTCTTTGGAGCAATCTACCGTTCCGAAAAATCTGATGACATCAAGCTCGATTTCAGCTCCCAGCTCAAACCTTCCAATGGAATACTGTCCATTGGCCCACTGAAGACGAAAGTCGAAGCCAAGACCGACTACCTTGTGGTACTCGACATGCATCGCCGGGGATTGACTCTGTCAAAGTCCTGGAGGCAATTCGAATTCACACCCGCGCGATTCGCCGAGTCGCTCAAAGGAATTACGGTTGAGCGAGTCGAGGTCGTGGGAGATTTCAATAACTGGAGGGCGGGAGACTGTGAGCTTTGGGCGGTTGGGCCGCCGGTGACGTTCAAACGATTTATCGAGATTCCAGATGGCCTTTACCACTACAAGTTTCTTGTTAACGGTTGTATTGCACTCGAAGACCCGGGCGCCGATCCCAAGTATCGCGAGTCGGATGGCAAGGGAGGATTCAACAGCGGATTTCGTGTTGGCGTCGATCCGTCGGTACTGGGTACGGCGAAACTCGACGACGTGAATGAAAACGCCGTCAAGCATGAACCGATGGACCCCGGATACTTCGCCAGCATTGGCTATAAGCAGATCTCGTTTCGCATGCGAACGCTGGCGGACGATGCGAAGGCCGTGTCTGCACAGTTCTTCAACGATGACCAGAGCACTCGGGGTGAGCCGATCCCACTGTCAAAGGTGCTCTCGCATGATGGTTTCGACTATTGGTCGACGATATGTTTGCCCGAACGATGGCCAATCCTGTATACCTTTCTGATCGAGGACGGCAAGGAGCATTGCATCCTCGACGCCGACGGGCCACACTCTTTCGCCGCGAATGAGAAGATCGCGCTGTTACCACGACCCTTTGCACCGGACACCCGCATGTCGTTCGAAACACCAGACTGGGCCAAGCGAGCCGTGTGGTATCAGATTTTCCCCGAGCGATTCCGCAACGGCGACGCATCGAACGACCCGCCGACAACGGTGCCGTGGAGGCATGAGTGGTACAAGCCGTATAAGGGGTCGGCTGAAGGCACGAAGGCACAGAGGCACAAAGGCACTGAGGGAAAGACCTACGTCGAGTCCGGGGACTTTTGGGATTTCATTTTTGACCGGCGCTATGGCGGCGATATTCAGGGGGTGAAGGAGAAGCTGCCGTATCTGCAAAAGCTCGGCATCACCGCGATTTACTTCAACCCGATGTTTCTCGCCGAGTCCATGCACAAGTACGACGCATCGGACTATCGGCACATCGACGATTACTTTGGCGTGAAGGGCAGTCTCAAGAAGGTCAAAGGCGAGACGACGGACCCCAAGACGTGGCAGTGGTCGGAGACCGACAAGATTTTTCTCGACTTCGTGAAAGAGGCGCACCGACAGGGCTTCAAGGTCGTCCTCGACGGCGTCTTCAACCACGTCGGCCGCGACTTCTGGGCCTTTAAGGATGTGATGAAGAACGGCGAGAAGTCGGAGTACGTCGGCTGGTTCGATATCACCAGCTTCAAGCCGTTTCACTACAAGGCATGGGATAAGGACGATGGTTCGCTGCCGCGATTGAAACACGACGACGCGCTGGGATTGGCCGTGCCTGTGCGCGAGCATCTCTTCGCTGTTACGCGCCGATGGATGGACCCGAACGGCGACGGCGACCCTTCCGACGGCATCGACGGTTGGCGGCTCGACGTCGCGGCCGACATCAACGCGAATTTCTGGCGTGATTGGCGCAAGCTGGTGAAGTCGATTAATCCCAATGGGTACATCGTTGCGGAGATTTGGGAAGAGTCGAAGTCGTGGCTCGACGGGCAGACCTTTGACGCCGTGATGAACTATCCCTTCGCCCGGGCGGCGCAGCGGTTTTTTGTGAATCAGAAGAAGGTGAGCAAGCCAAGCGAGTTCCAGGCGGAACTGCAGCGCAATCTCGACTGGTACGCACCGCAGGTGAACTATGTTCTGCAGAATCTCTACTGCAGCCACGACACCGACCGTGTCGCGTCGATGTTCATGAACCCCGACCTCGAATACGACAAGGCCAACCGCCAGCAGGACAACGGCCCGAACTATGTCGTCGCCCGGCCGACGAGCGAGTGCTACCACAAGCTGAAGGCCATGGTCGCCTTTCAGATGACGTTTCTCGGCGCGCCGATGATCTACTACGGCGATGAGGTTGGCATGTATGGCGCGGATGATCCATCCGATCGCAAGCCGATGTGGTGGGAAGACCTGATGCCCTACGACGATCCGGACGAGCGGATCGAGCCGGGCCTGTTTGAGTATCACCAGCGACTCATTGCGATTCGCAACACGTTCCCCGCGCTGCAACTCGGCTCGTTCGAACCAATCATCGCCCGCGACGATCATGCCGTGTTTGCATTCTGCCGCTCGCTTGGCAGCGAGCGCGTGGTCGTTGTCTTCAACAACAGCGACAAACCGCACCGGCTCGACCTGCCGTCGCCGTGGCCTGAAGGGACGCATGTCGATCGCGCCGACGACCCCAAGGTGTATGAAGTGGTTGACGCAAAGGACGCGGCATCGCGCGCGGTTGTTCGGCCGACGGGTAAGCACAAACCGACTCTCAACGTGGAAAACGGCCGACTGCATGGAAGCATGATTGAGCCGCGAACGGCGGCCATCTTCGTTAAGTCGTGAGACACCTCCATTGGAACGAATGCTGCAACAGATCGGCCGGGGGGCACGGGCGGCGGTGGCCGTTGCCGCGGTCATGCTTGTGGTCTGGGCATTCGGTTGGCAGGGCTATCGATTTCTGACAAAAAAGAGCGACGCCGACGGCCGCACGCCGATTCGCGTGCTGCACTGGGGCGACAAGGCCGAGGACGACATCGTTCGCCGGCTCGCGGAAGACTTCGAGCGCCAGCCGGAAAATAAGGACATCAAGATCGTCCGCATGAACCTCGGCCAGGCGGCGGCCGTGCGAACAAAGCTTCAGACGATGTTCGCAGCGGGCGATCCGCCGGATGTGTTCTATCTCGGTCTGGAAAACGTCTCCGACCTCGCGCAGAAGAACCTGCTCGCCGATGTGGAGCAGTTCATCGCGGCGGACAAGGCCCGCGGCGAGGCGACGATTCAGCTCGACGACTTTTTCCCGGCGGTCATCAAGTGCTTCCGCGTCAACGGCGACACTGGTGAGATCGGCAAGGGCAAGCTCGTCGGACTGCCCAAGGATTTCACCACCGTGGGCTTCTATTACAACAAGGACCTGTTCAAGAAGGCGGGCGTACCCGAACCATCGCCCACCGGTTGGACGTGGGATGAATTCATCACCGCGGCGCGGGCCATTGGAAAGCAGCCCGGTTGCTACGGCGCGGACTTTGTCAGTTGGGAGCAGATGGTTCGCATCTACCTCTGGACGCACGGCGTCGACTTTGCGTCGCCCGGCTGGACGCGGCCCTATCACTTCACCGATCCCACGCTCGTCGCGGCGATGACCAAGCTGCAAGGCTGGTACCACAACGAAACGCGCACGCTCGTCTCCGCGAAGACGCAGCTTGAAACCATGCAGGAGCCATTCCTCGCGGGCAACGTCGGCATGACCGGGCCTTATGGCCGCTGGAAGGCGCCGATCTTCCAACAGATCGAAGGCTTCGACTGGGACCTCGCGCCGCTGCCGCATGTTCCCGGCCTGCCAAAGAAAAACGGCGTCTTCACCGTCGCATGGGGCATCGCCGAAGCGGGCCAACACAAAAACGAGTCGTGGCGATTCGTGAAGTATCTGACCAGCGCGAAGGGTCAGGCGCTGATGGCCGACGCGGGGCTGGCGATCCCAGTGTTGCGCAAGGTGGCTGAGGCGGCGGTGGAGGCCGAGCGAACCAAGCGGCCAAAGAACGCCGGCGTCTTTCTCACGGCTGCGGAAAACGCCGAGCCGACCGACTTCCCGCCCGACCCTGAGTTTCAACAGCAGCTTCGCGTGGCCTGCGAAGAGATATTCAAACTAAACCGGCCGATCGCCCCCGCGCTGGATCGGCTGGAGCGCGAGTGGACGGAGAATGCGCGGCGCGAAGATGTGGCCAGCGCCGACCGCATCGTGCCGTGGGGGCGCGTCGTCACCATGACGATGCTGCCGCTTGCGGCGATGGCCGGAATTGCCGCATTCGTCTGGTGGCGCGGCCGACCGCGCGGCGGCGAGTTGGCCGAGGAAGTCGCGGGCATGGGCATGATCTCGCCGTGGGTCATCGGCTTCATGGCGTTCACGGCGTTTCCGGTGTTTCTGTCGCTGGTGCTCTCATTCTGCCGGTGGAGTTCCCTAACAACGCTCGATCACGCCCAGTTTGTCGGCTGGGACAATTTCCGCTCGCTCTTTACAAAAGATGCGACGTTCTATCGCGCCCTGAAGGCGACGACGTGGTACGCGATCCTCACGGTGCCAACAGGCCAGGTCGCAGCACTCATCGCAGCGATGCTTCTCAACCGCGAGAGCCGGTGGATGGGGGTGTTTCGCTCGATCTGGTATCTGCCCGGCGTGCTCGCGGGCGTGGGCATGGCGGTGATGTGGAAGTGGGTGTTCCACCACGAGCACGGCCTGATCAAGGCGATCGTCGATCCGCTTCTGCCGGCCGCGCTGCATATGCCCGCGTGTTTCGAGAAGGACGCGGAGACATGGGGCGTGCCGGCCTTCGCGTTCATCAACCTCTGGGCCATCGGCGGCACGATGATGATCTACCTTGCGGGTCTGAAGGGAATCCCCAAAGACTTGTACGAGGCCGCGGCCATCGACGGCGCGCTTGGTTGGAAGCGATTCCGGAACGTGACGCTGCCGATGCTCAGCCCGGTGCTATTTTTCAATTTCATCATGGCGATCATCGGGTCGTTTCAGGTGTTCACGCAGGCGTACGTGATGACCGGCGGCGGCCCGGGACATGCGACGCGGTTCTATGTCGTGTATTTGTACAACCAAGCATTCGACTTTCACGAGATGGGCTATTCGTCGGCGATGGCGTGGCTCCTTTTGTTGATCATTCTTGCGCTGACGCTCGCTGTCATGAAGGGCACGAAACGCTTCGTTTACTATGAGGGGCTGAAGTAAGGGGATCAGGGGATCTGGGGATCTGGGGACCTGGGGATCAGGGGATCTGGGGATCTGGGGATCTGGGGACCAGGTGTGAGGTATGGAGCGACACATGAATCCGCGCGTATGAAGGGTAAAGAATCATGTTGAGTACCTATCGTGAACTTGAAGTGTGGCAGTGGGCATTTACATTATGCAAAGATGTGTACCAACTGACTCGCCGGTTTCCGAGCGACGAACGATTCGGATTGGTCGCTCAATTGCGAAAAGCTGCCGTGTCGGTCCCATCAAACATCGCTGAGGGCTATAACCGCGGGGGAACACGTGATTACATCCGATTCCTTTGGATTGCGAATGGCTCGGTTGCCGAGATCGAAACGCAACTGCTCTTAGCGGAATCACTTGGGTACTTAGGGGACAAGGAACTTGCCGTCGTCCAGAAAAGGGTAGCATCAATTGAACGAATGCTTCGGGCAATGATCCGATCCTTGGAAACAAGACTCGATTCCATATCCACAAAGGCAACGATTCGAGCACGGCAACCCGGTCCCCCGATCCCCCGGTCCCCCGATCCCCGAAGAACAAAGGCAGGTGCGAAGTGAGGATGCGGTCGGTGAAAAAGGTGGTGCCGCTCGCGTGCCTACTGCTCGGCAGCATCGGCATGATCTTCCCATTCTGGTGGATGCTCACGACCAGTCTCTCCACTCCGGCTGAAGCCACCGTTTCCGGTTCTGCCGGCACGTTTAATTGGCTTCCGCGCGACCCGCAGTGGCACAACTATTACGACGCACTCAAACGCATGGGCAGCCGCCCTTGGTTCGGCTTCCTTGACGCGCTTTCCAACACGATCATCATCACCACCCTGTGCGTGGTCGGCCAAATCGTCTCGTGCAGTCTCGTCGGTTATTCCTTCGCCCGGCTGCGCTTCCGCGGTCGCGAAGGCACGTTCATCGTCATGATCGCCACGATGATGCTGCCCGCGCAAGTGACCATGATTCCGATGTTCATCATGTTCCGCTCGTTCGGCTGGATCGACACCATCGCCCCGTTGGTCATCCCGCTCTTCTTCGGCACTCCGTTCTTCATCTTCATGTTCCGGCAGTTCTTCGCACAAGTGCCCGAGGCACTCATCGAAGCCGCGCGCATCGACGGCTGCGGGCACCTACGCATTTGGGCGCAGATCATGATGCCGATCTGCAAACCGGTGATCGCCATTACCGCGATCTTCACGTTCATCGGGGTATGGAATGATTTCCTCGGCCCGCTGATCTACCTGCAAACCGAGGAGCGGATGACGCTCGCCGTCGCATTAAACTCATTTCAAAATACCTACGGCGACTTCCGAGAGGCTCACTTGCTCATGGCCGCCAGCATTGTGACCATGATCCCCTGCGTCGTGCTCTTCTTCACGGCCCAGAAACAATTCGTCAGCGGCCTGAGCATGGGGGCGGTCAAGGGCTGACGAACCGCGCTTGCCCCGTTTGCACGGCGATCGCCTTGGAGAGGGGACAGATTTGGTTGATTTTAGGATTCCCGCAAGGTAAAATGTTTTACCAACGCAGGATCATGCCTGCGGTCATCGGAAAACCGACCGATTCGTGATCGTTTTCTTGGACTTGGATTCCCCATGAGCGACCTCTCATTAATGGAACGCGACACACTCGTTCAATCCTCGACCGGCGGATGGCGAAGCCTCGGCGCAGTGACCGGCCATCAACGAACCGGCGACAGTCTGCTCGTTTCCTGCGGCGAGTCGGCGGTCCAGATTACGCCGCGCGAAGGCGGGATTGTCCGGGTGCGCGTCGCGCCCGCGGGTGAGTTCGGCCGCGACTTCTCATGGGCCGTCACCGGTGCGTTGCGAAGTCCGGCATGGCAGGTCCACGAAGACGCGGATCGGATCGAGTTGATCACCGACAGCCTGCGCGTCCACATCGCGAGGAACCCATGCCGCATCTCGTTTCACGATGCGCGGGGGCGATTGATCGCCGGCGAGGACACAAGCAAAGGGATCGCATGGGATGGCGACGAAGTGCGCTGCTGGATGCGGCTCGCCGAGAAAGATCACTTCTTCGGCCTCGGCGAAAAGGGTTGCCCGCTCGACAAGCGCAACACGGCGATCGTGAACTGGAATACCGACGCCGCCGAACACGACCCGTGGAGCGACCCGCTCTATCAGACGCACCCCTTCGTGATCTGCCTCAACAGCGGATCCGCCTATGGCCTCTTCTTCGACAATACCTACCGCTCATCCTTCGACCTGGGCAAGTCGTCGCGCACGAGCTGGTCCTTCGGCGCTGATGGCGGCGAGATGAACTACTACTTCATCCCCGGCCCGACGCCCGCCGACGTGGTGAAGCACTACTCCTCGCTTGTCGGCACGACCGCCCTGCCGCCCCTTTGGGCACTGGGCTATCAACAGTGCCGTTGGAGCTACGAATCCGACAAACGCGTCGCGAAGATCGCCAAGGAGTTCCGCAAGCGGAAGATCCCGTGCGACACCATCTACATCGACATTGACTACATGGACGGTTTCCGCTGCTTTACCTGGCACCCGAAGCGATTTGCCCAGCCCGCCTACTTGATGAAGCAGTTGGCCAAGAAAGGCTTCAAGGTCGTCACCATCATCGACCCCGGCCTCAAGGCTGAACCCGGGTACAGCGTGTACGACTCCGGCCTTGAGGGCGATCACTTTCTCCGCGGTGAAGACGGCGAGGTGCATGTCGGCAAGGTTTGGCCCGGCGAGTCAGTCTTCCCCGACTTCACGAATCCAAAAACACGCGAATGGTGGGGGGAACTCTACCGCAGCATGATCGACGCAGGCGTCACCGGCATCTGGAACGACATGAACGAGCCGGCCGATCTGGGCCGCGACGACAAGACGATCCCGCTCTCGGTGCGATTCGCGAACGAAGGCCAACCCTCCGACCACCGCGAATGCCACAACGTGTATGGCATGCAGATGGCTCGCGCCACGCACGAGGGCATGCAGCGCCTCCGTGCAAACGAGCGAGCCTTTGTCCTCACTCGCGCCGGTTATTCCGGTGTGCAGCGAAACGCCGCGGTCTGGACCGGCGACAATCTTTCAAGCTGGGATCAGCTTCGCATGAGTATTCCCATGTTGCTGAACATGGGCCTCTCCGGCATCACGTTCTGCGGCGCCGACATCGGCGGCTTCCGCGGTTACCCGTCGCCCGAACTGTTCACCCGCTGGCTGCAACTCGGCATTTTCTATCCGCTGTGCCGTGTGCACACCGCCGGCGGCGCGGAGCAAGACCCGTGGTCCTTCGGCAAGAAGTACGAGAAACACAATCGCCATGCGATTGAACTGCGCTACCAGTTGCTGCCGTATCTCTACACCGAATTCCAACATGCCTCGCAGACCGGCCTGCCGGTGATGCGCCCCGTTCTGCTGGATTATCCCGCGGCCGCCAACGTCCATCGTTACGACCACGAGTTTCTCTTCGGCCGCCAGTTGTTCGTCGCCCCTGTCGTGCAGGAAGGCGCCACGACGCGGAAGGTCACGCTGCCCGAGGGCGAGTGGTATGACTTCGAAGACGCGCGGCCCCGCAACAGCGGCGAGATCGAACTGCGCGTCGATGTGTCAACCATTCCAATGTTCGCCAAGGCCGGCGCGATCATCCCAATGCGCGATGTCGTGCAACACGTGGACAATCAGCCGATTCAACAATTGACGCTGGCGATCTATCCCGGCAAGGGCACAGGCTGGTTCTATCAGGACGACGGCCGCACGCACGACCACACCCTCGGCGAATACACGCTCGAGGAATACACCGTCAATCGCGAGGCCGATGTCACCGCGTTTACGCTTGTGTCGCGCCGGGGCACCGACGGCTTCACGCCGGAACACTACCTGCTCAAGTTCATGGGAATGGCCAAGGCCCCCGCGGCCGTTGCCGCAGCCGGGCAGCCGCTCTCGCAGTGCAAAAGCCGCAAAGCCTATGAAAAGGCCCGGTGCGGATGGTGGTTCGACGATTCGTCGCGAATCATCTGGGTGCGACAATCGGCCCTTGCCGTCGGCGACACCGTCGAAATCCTGCACAAGGTGCGGTCAAAATCGGCGGACGGCGCTGCACTACCCGTGACAGCGTCCGCGCCGGTCGCCGCCGTGAAGCCTCAGCAGGTGTAACCGCAGCCGGTTACACTACGGGGACATGGCCCTGTCCGGGCCGCACGGAAGGAGTTCATCATGTCCGCAGATGAGTTCATGAAACAACAGTACCTGACGCTCCGCGATGAGATTCGCTCGAGCAAGGGGCGGATTTTCATCCTGATGATTCTCGGCACGCTTTTTGTTCCCATCGCCGGGCTCGCGGCGCGGGAGTTCAGTTCGACCTATGCAAGCGGTTCGATGCCGTTTCTGATTCTCGTGCTCATGCTGGCGTTCATCATGGAGCAGAACGCCATCATTCGCGCCGGTAAATACCTGAAAGACCATGTGGAGCCGAAACTCGAAGGGCTGGTCACCTGGGAGGCGTGGCTGGAGCGCAACCAAAAGACCCGCGACACCGATCGCTATTTCTTCGGCAGCTTCATCCTCGTATTCGTTCTCTTCTACACGATCGCATCGACGCTCGCCGTTGAGACCATCGGCATCCAATGGCCCGAGCATCGCTGGTACGCCGTCGTCGCCTATGCCATGGGCGGCCTCTGGTTCGTCGTGGTCTTGATGAGCCACTGGCACTCCTGCACGCGAACAAGTTAAAACGGTGCAAACGTGGCGACGACATCCGCCGATGCCATGCGCGTCCTGATTGAGAACCTGGAGCAGGCCTACCATCGCCGCTCCTGGCACGGGCCGAATCTCAAAGGCTCCATTCGCGGATTGACCGCCAAAGAGGCCGCGTGGAAGCCCTCGCGCGATCGCAAATCAATCTGGGAAATCACGCTTCACGCCGCCTATTGGAAATATGTTGTCCGCCGCCGTCTGCTCGGCGAGAAGCGCGGTTCGTTTCCGCTCACCGGCAGCAATTGGTTTCCGTTGCCGTCGGCAATCACGGAAAAAGCGTGGCGCGACGCTGCAAACTTGCTGGATGCCCAGCACACGGCTCTGCGAGAGGCAATCGTGGGAATCCCCGCGCGTGAACTGTCCGCGACCCGCGGCGGGCACAGCGTCACGGTCCTCGATTTGATTCTCGGGGTGGCCCACCACGACGTGTATCACGCCGGGCAAATTCAGCTCTTAAAACGAATGCAGTCGCGCGGAACGCGCGATTAGATGGATGAGGCCCCGGTCGGCCGCGCTTCATTGGCGGATGATTGCAGCGCCCGCAGCTTCTCCAGGTCACCAACAAGCGTCACCGTCCCGCAGGCCCGGCACATTCCCGCCTTGATGGCGATATCCGCGGTTCGAAACGTCAGAAACGGAACATTGAACGGGCGGAAATAGATGTTTCCTGTCGAGTGGCACGCACCGAACACAAGGCTGGTTGACGTGCAATTGGGACAGGCAAGGGTATCCGTCATAAGGGCATCAGTCTCCGGTGGTTTCAGCCAATCGAGAGTTCACCCCTACATCGGCAATGCCCTGGATGAGATTAACCCTTGTCGCCAGCCGATAATGAATCAGGGGCAGACTGGCGTTTTCGGCTCGTCTGACCTGATTATTGGGTACTGGAAGCGATGGAGTGGGGCAGGATCGTCTGCCTGCCATCGCCTGGGTGCCAGGGCGGCTCCCATGCAGACACGACCAGTGCCGATTATTGGAGCGCCACGAGGGGTAAATGCGGATCGGTCGGCTGTTTCTTGACCGCCTATCATTTGGAAACAATACTAATGTACCAACGCGGCGCATCCCGGACCCTCTCCTCGCCTCCGGTCGAACACCAACGCCTCGAGCATCGCGCTGGATATCACCGACCCCCTCGTCGGTGTTGGAGCCTCTTTCGTTGAATAATCACATACGCCTGACGCTGTTCGCGCTGACCGTGTCCGCACTTGCTTTCTCGGTCGGCTGCCCCAACACCGGACTCCCCGGCACGCCGCCCCTCATCGGCAGCACGATCGCCACCGCCACCCCGTTGTCGCTCGATGCCAATGGCAAAGCGAAGGTGAACAGTATTCTCAACGGAGCCAAGGTCGACGTGTACGACCTCGGCGCCGTCAGCCCCAATGACCGAGTCATCGTCTCAGTCCGGCCGGCAATGGGCAGCAGCCTCGACCCGACGATCGGGCTTTTTGATGGAAACAGCGTCGTCTTCGCGCTCAACGACGACACCGACACCGCCACCGGTCGTGTCGATTCCGCGATCGACGATTACGTCGCCATCGGCGGCGACCATTTGTACCTCGCCATCACCCGTTTCTTTTTTTCAAACGAAAGCGGCGGCTACGAAGGCGACGTCGAGATTCGCCGCGCCCAGACCAAGCCCGCCCTGCCGCAACAGGTTCTCCTGCTGAACTTCGCCGGCGGAAGCGTGACCATCCCCGACGAAGGTACGTTTACCTACGGCCCGTTTGACGCCGCCGACATAGACGCCGCATACGCCGGCGATACGGTCACGATCAAGGCGAAAATCGTCGAAGTCGTAAAGCAGAATTATGAACGCTTCGGCATGAAGATCGTTAGCAGCGATGAGCCACCGGTGGACAACACAAATTGCGTCGTCAGCACCATTCACTTCGGCGCGTTCAGCCAGACCAAGTTCGGAATTGCCCAATCCGTGGACGACGCCAACCGTAAACGCTGCGACGATGGAATTGTCTTCACCGACAAATTCGACAAACCCTTCTCGCCGCAGCCCACAACGGTTGGAATCGCCGTGGCCATCGCCAACGTCGCCGCCCACGAGGCCGGCCACCTGCTCGGTCTGAATCACACGACGGACGTCACCGATCTCATGGACACCACCGGGTCCGCGAGCACCCTCCTTGCGGATCAAGAGTTCAAGACCGCCTCGCTCGCCCCATCAATCTTCCCCTTCGGCAATCAAGACGGCGCGGCGATGCTGAACCGCGTCATTCCGAAGTAAAATCCGCCTTACCGACCAAATCTAATGCGACTATCGACGGATCAAGGTCACGACGGCGATCCCGCGCCACGTCCCTGGCTACTGCAGTAGCCGACCTTCTCGCTCCTCCGTCTTCACTTTGAGACCCACTGAATTAGCCGAGTCTCACAAGGCGGCCTATGCCGCAGGAGTGTGTCATGTCGCATCTGTCCAACGCTCGTATCAACGGATCCCGCCAACTGATCGTCGGCACCATTGGTCTTCGACTGCTCGCCGTCATTTGTCTCACGGCGCCCGCCCTCGGCGGACCGCTCGCGGCTTTCAAATTTGAAACGCCCTGCGACTTCGCCATCAGCGCCGCGCATGGACCGGCCGGGCCTGCTGCCGATGCGCACGCCGTCGCGGGTCTGCCGGCCGCCTTTTGGACGCACGCGCCGTTCAATTGCAACTATGTCCCCGGCCCGCCCAACGGGGTCGGCGTCGGTCAGCGCACGCAGCACATCGTTCCGACCTGTCATCCCGGGCTTGATGCGCCGATCGGCGGGCTTTGGTCACCGTCCCTGAGCATTGCGGCTCCGCCGGTCGGCGGCGGTCTCGTCGCCGCGGCGGGCGGCGCCACACGCGGCCACGCGCCACACGCCGATGTCTTCGCGGCCACGCTCACGGTCGCCTACAACGCAGCCGGCGCGGTTACCGGCTATACCTACACTTCCACCGGAAAGCACGACCCCGCGAACTGCATGGCCGCGTGCGCTGCGGGATCGTCCCTTCAAACCGTTCCTCCCGCAGTCAGCAATGCATTTGCATCGATCTCGTTTGTGATCGACGGCGCGACGCTCGACTACAGCATCTCCATTGCCGCTCGCGGCGTCACGCAGGCGAACCTGATCGGCGCGGCGATTCACGTCGGCGCACCGGGGCAAATCGGCCCCATGATTATTGATCTCGGCCCCGGTGCGCAGTGGCAGGACATGCAGGGGATCGGGATCAGCCGAATGATCACCGGCGCCCCCTTTCCAGCGCAATACCTCTCCGCCCTCCAGCAGGGCCAGACCTATGTCAATCTTCGAACGATGGCCTTTCCTCAGGGCGAAGTTCGCGGCCAACTGACGGTGCCGCCCATGCAAACAATGGCCGACATGAATTGTGACGGCCTTGTCAACGGAAAAGACGTTGAGGCGTTCGTCCTCGCCGTGTTGTCCCCCGCCGACTATGCGACGCGATATCACGGCTGCGACATCAACAATGGCGACCTCAACGGCGACGGCCGAGTGGACGAGGCGGACCTCGCCGAATTCGTCAATGCGTTGCTCGCGTAATGAAAATGTTCGCCAACAGGCGAATGCACGGTTTCAGGCGCCGATGAGCGCGTGAGTCATCAGGGTGACATCACCGCCATCGGCCCGTCCGTCGCCGGAAAGGTCGGATCGCAACACGCGAATCGGCATCGCCTCCGCACCGAGCAGCACATTCGCAAACAGCGTCACGTCGGCATCATCCACATCCCCGTCACCGTCGATGTCCCCGACCAGTGGCGAAACAACCGCCGCCGAAGAACGATACACGCCGAAACCTGCGACGCCCGCGTAAAGGTGCCCGTCCGCCCCCAGCGTCATTGCCTGGCACGAAGTCACCGGCAATCCCGTGTTGACGGTTGTCCACGATGCTCCGCCGTTGTTGGAATACTGGATGCCCGCATCACGCGTGCCCACATACAGATCATCATTTGGCAGACAGACGATCACATACCCGTAATTGCTTGGAAAGGAATTCAACGGCGCCAGTCCATCACCATTGCTCGTGGACTTGTAGACGCCCTTGATGTTGCCATCGTTGCCCACGAAAACATGCCCCTGCGAATTGATCGCAATCGAGAATTGTTGCGAAAGCGTTGCCAGCCCGAGATTCGTCCACGTCTGCGCCGCCGCATTGAACCGCAACACGCCATGCCCCTCGGACCCAATGAACAAATCACCCGCCGCATTCCGAGTCAGGCAATACGACTCGTTCCCCGGCGGCGGCGCCAGGAGCGACCACTGATCCCCGTTCGTCACGGATGTGCGAATGCTGTTGACGCCCCATGCCGTCGAACAAATCACCTGCTGCGCCGCGGGAAACGCGAAACCGCTGACCATCGACACTATGGGACCGTTGTCGAGCGGTGTCCAGTTCAAACCGTCGTCGGATGATCGCCAGGCGTGACCGTCTGGAATTCCGCCGGGAAGGATCGTGTAGTTGCCCGCGAAGAGATCGCCCCACGGACTCTCCGCCATCGCAAAAATGTTCCGAGTCGGCAACATCGGCCCCGTCCACGCCGTCCCGAGCACGTCCGATCGGAAGATGCCTTGCAGATTGGTTCCTGCTACGACGTACCCTTTGCTTGTCACCACCAGTCGAAGCACGGTGCGGCCATACAGTCCGCTGTTTTTCTGAGTCCAACTCTGCGCCCCGTCGGTCGAGCGGAACACGCCCTCATCAAATGACCCGGCAAGAAAACTCCCCGCGCCGTCGCTCAACAGAACCCGGCACGCCGCCCCGGTATACCCGTTATTGGCAGACACCCACTGCGTCCCCGGCACATCCGACACGTAGAGACCACTCGCGGTGCCAAGCAGGATCGACCCGTTGACCTCGCATGCAGTCCAAACCGCCGCACCGCTGAAAGGCCCCGCCAACACATGCCACGACGCGGCATGATCCGTCGATTCAAACAACGCCGTGTTCGTGCACGCGAGCAGTCGCGCTCCATTGGCGGACGCGTACAGGCCGTTGATCGTCAGATCGGTCACGCCGTTGTTGGCTGCGGCCCAGTTCCCACCGGTCATTCGCTTGAACACCCCGCCGCCCGCCGTGCCGACCAGCATATAGCCCGGTCCGAATGCAAGAGCACGCGCGGACAGGTTTCCCAGCCCCGCGTTGTCGGCCGACCAGGCAGCGCCGACAAGATGAAACACGCCTCCCGTTGCGCCGGCCGCATACACCTCGCCCGCCAGCGAGATCGCCACCGCGCGCAGGCTCAAATCGGAAAGCCCCGTGTTGAATGTCGCCCAGTTCACCCCGCCGTTGACCGAGCGCATCACCCCGGCGCCCTCAAGCGCTGCGAAGACAAGCCCGCTTGCGTTGACGGCCAATCCGCGCACACGCGTGTTGATCGGATTAGCCGCCGTAAAGAAATCCGCGCTGACGTATGACCAGTGATCTCCATTGTCCGTCGACTTGAAAACGCTCCCGGCATTTCTGTTGTATCCATGTTGATACCCGGTGCCCGCGTATAGCGCGCCGCTGGTCGCATCTCGCGCCAGGGCGTAGACGGAGCCGCCTTCGGGTCCGCCAAGCGACTGCCACACAATCGGCGGCCCGGCCATGCAAAGGCTCGCGACCGTAAGTTGGAGCACCGCTGCAACGGCGGAAAACCGAAACGCACTGGAGAGGTTCGTCATGTCGCAAATCCGTTGACATCGTCAGCAAGGCCTGATCCGTGCGAACAGATCGGGCGTTACGGAGGCTGGATCACGAAGCTCAACGCTGAAATGCCGCCCCCTATTGCAGCCGGGAAGTACCCCGCAATGCCGCCCAATCGCGTCGGTGCTTATCGGCGAAGCGCCCAGTCCCTCTGCAATCGCGCTCCGACCGTCACGCCGACTGCTTGCGGATGATCATGTCGAAGTTCCGCACCATCGACCGGTGCATCCCATAACCAACAAGCCCGTAAATCGCAGCCGAGGCCAGCGATGACATGAATGCAATGATCCGGCACGCCAGCAAATCGTCGTACGACGGGCTGGGCAGCGTCGCGTGAACCGCCTTCGCCGGATCGATCAACATGAAGGGCGCGGTGAACGGGTTGATCGGCATGAACGTCGCCGCCAGCTTCGCATC
The DNA here is from genome assembly GCA_016235815.1 of Planctomycetota bacterium. Taxonomy (GTDB): domain Bacteria; phylum Planctomycetota; class Phycisphaerae; order UBA1845; family UTPLA1; genus JACRIM01. The sequence goes on along the minus strand of JACRIM010000007.1, from coordinate 25,768 downwards.
GCTTTCGCTCACCGCCATCGCGCAACCGGCGGTCGCGGCATAGACGCCGATCACAATTCCCATGCTGGTGAACACCGCGGTCAGCGTCTTCTTGCTCTTTATCGACGACTGCAACCCCAACATGCAGGCGAACGCCGTGAACGCGACCATTAGCACGGCGAGCGCCAAAATGGATTCCCAGAAAATCACCGGCTGAATTCCGCCGTGACCGAACAGGCGTCCGGTCAGCATGTCCATCACGATGAAGAACACCATGCATATCAGCGGGATCGCCAGCAGCGGACCGGCCGACGCCACCAGCCCCGCGATTTTCCCCTTGATGATCATGTGGCTGGTCAACGGCGTGGAGAGCAGCAGCTCCATCGTGTTCGATTCTTTCTCGCGCGTCATGGAGGTTGCCGCCGTCGCCGTCGTGATAAACAGTGCGATGAGCAGTTCAATCACGACCAGCAGATACAGCCAGTTCCGCGCCTGTTCGATCGTCACGCGTCCGGTCCAATAGCTGATCATCAAGATCAGCCCCAGCAACACGCCCAAACTCAGCATGGAATAACGCACGAAGCCGCCGCCGCCCGCCGCCGCGCTCGTGACTGCCTCGCGCCACGCCACAGGATTGTGCCAGACGCGACGCGGCTTCCGATCGTTCGTGTCCCTTTGCGGTGAACGCGAAAGCCGCCCAAACGTCCGGCTCCAGAGCGTGTCCTCCCCTTCCTTCGCGCTTCGCCGCACGAAAAAGAGGCTCAGGAAGATGAGAATCGCCGACCCGCCGAGCGTCAGCAGGATGTAACTGTACTGTGGATACGCCAGCAGAAATCCGCGAATGGACCCGTAGTGCGCAACCGACCCGGCCAGCGGTGCGGGCGTCATGCCGAGCACCACCCACAGCGCCAGAAAAGGGTGAAACGGCGCAAGCCAACTCATGAGCCGTTCCTGCCCTGGCGCGGGCGCGGACTCCGGCGGAATGGTCCATTGCTGACCGCTCAACAGGAACACCGCGATGAGGTACATCGCAATGGCGAGGTAAAACGAGAAAATCGTCCGCCCGGTCCCGATCTTGATCACGCTGATGGCGATGGCGATGGACCCAGTGAACGCGGCCGTGCACGCCGAGATGAGCAGTGACAGGGCGATCTTGTCCCCCGTCACGCCGCCATAGACCATCATGATGCAAAACAGCGGAATGCTCGCAACGAGCAGCATTACCACGAAGTACAACCGCGACAGCAGCGCGCCGAGCACAATCTGCGCATCCGACAGCGGCGTCGAAAGCAGAATATTGAATGTCTGCGAATCCTTCTCCTGCGTAATCGCCGCGGCAGTAAACAACGGTGCCAGGATGCACACCATCGCAAGCTGCACGATGGACACAATCTGAAACACCTGCGTCGCATTCTTGGCCAGGTCGGTCAGCGAGGTCTGCCCGCTCTGCTTCGCCAAGACGCCGATCACCACCACCGCCGCGAGGATGGCGAGATAGGCCGTGCGCAGCCACAGGTGCCGCAACCGTCGCCCGCCCGCGTAGACCACGCGCACAAGGATCGGGTTGGCAGGGATCAGCCGCCAGAGTCCGCGTCCAAGGTCGTGGAGAATTGCGTTCACTCAGGAGTCTCCGGTCACAGCGGCAATTGCTTCAGACCCTTCTCCGCGAGGGCCTTGCGAACGGTCTCGCGGGCATTGGCCCGTTGCGTGGAGTCGGGAAGATCATTGATGCGCCGTTTGAATTCGGCGTCGAGTTCGTTCATCGGCTTCATCAACTTCTCAAAGGACTCTTCCAGCACCGTCATCCACGGCCCCTGCGAGAAATCCCCGGCCTTACGCGACAGCGACTGGGCGATCCGATTTTCTTTCACCGCGTCGAGCCACGCTTTAGTCTTGATCGACTTCGCACGTTCCTTGCAATCCTTCAAGATCGAATCGGCCGAGGTCTTCTGCTTGTCGTCGAAGCCGTAATACTTCACGGCCTTCTCAATGTACGCCTCCCATCGTTCGTCCTTGTTCACCGTCCAGTTGATCCATGTCTCGACCTGCTTCCGCGCCTGACGATGCTCCTTGTGTTCGTTCGGGTCGTCCGGCTCCGGCTCGGCCTGGGCCGGGTCTTTGTCGGCCGGGTCGAAAAAGGGATTGGCAAAATCCCCGATCTTCCCCTCCTCCCATCGTTTCATCCGATTCTCAAACACAACAAGCCCCGCCGCGGCAAGCCCCACGTCGCCGGTAAACTGAAGCCGCTGCTTCATGCTCATCTTCTTGCCGATCTCCGCAGAACCTTCCGTGAAAAAGTCCCGAAGCTTCGGAATGAATTCTCTCGCGAGCTTGGCGAACTGCTGCCCCTCCTCTTTTGGAAATCGGCCGTCATTCTCAAGCATCGTGGCCATCATCAGCTCGACCATGTCGCGGCCGACCTTGCCGTTCTTGTGGGCGAACTTCATGAACTGCCGCTGCATGACCTCGGTAATCTCTTCGGCCTGCTTGTCATCAAGGTCGTAACGCGGCTTCATCTGCTCGACGAATTTCTTGCTCATGGCGGTGGCCATCTGCGGCGTGAAGCGGATGCCGAGTTCGGTCGGCTTGAGCATGTCTTCGCCATCATCATCCTCATGGTCGGGAACGATCTCGGCGGGCCGGCCCGGCTCAAATTCCTGCGCGATGAGATGTGGGTGAGGCTCAACCGCCAAATAGGTGAAGCAGAGGAATGCGATAATCAATCGTGGAGTTGTCATTGGACGATCCCCTTGGTGAACCGCATGAACGCGGTCTCGAGGTTGACCGGCTCCTCCTTGATCTCGTGTATCGGAAGGCGCGCCTCCAGCAACGCCTTCGCCAGAAACGAATAATCCTTCGTTTCTTTCTTCAGGCTAACAAGCAGACGACCATCGTCGACCTCCACCTGTTCCACCAGGGGCAGCGCGGCCAGCACCTGATTCGCTTTCTCCTGATGCGCGGCGACGCGGATTTCGATGCGGCTGGTGCTCTTGGTTTTTTTTACGATCTCGTCGATCGTGCCCTTAAACAGCAACTCGCCGCGCTCGATAATGCCGACCGTGGTGCAAAGCTCCGCCAACTCATGCAAAATGTGCGAGCTGATGATGATGGTCTTGCCCATGCGGCGAAGCTCTTTGAGCAACTCGCGCATTTCAATTCGCGCCCGCGGGTCCAGCCCGCTGGCCGGTTCATCCAGGAAGAGCACCTTCGGGTCGTGCAACAGCACCCGCGCCACGCTCAGCCGCTGCTTCATGCCGCGCGACAGGGAATCAACCAGTGCATCGCGCTTGTAGGTCAGGTCCGTCAACTCCAGCACGTCCCCCACCACCCGCGCCCGCTCATCGCCGTGAATGTTGTAGGCCGCCGCGAAGAACTCCAGATACTCCTGCACCACCATGTCTTCGTACGCGCCGAAAAAGTCCGGCACATATCCGATCATCGGTCGAATCAACCGCGACTCGTACCCGACCGTATGCCCGCACACCTTCGCCTCGCCCCACGTCGGCTGCAGAAGCGTCGACAGAATGCGAATCGTCGTCGTCTTGCCCGCCCCATTCGGGCCGATATAACCAAAACATTCGGCCTCCTCGATGGAGAGGTGCAGCCCATTGAGGGCCACCAGCTTGCCATAGCGCTTGGTCAGGTTGATGGTCTGGATGATCACCGGCTCGCCTCGGGCTTTCGCTCCACTGGAATAACAAAACGGTACAGCGTCCGCGCCCGCTCGGGTCGCAGCGCGGTCAGGTTCTTCTCCAAGACCACCGGCGGCGGCTCATCGCTCCACCCGATCAAGATCGCCGTGCGCTTGGTGAGTTGATGCGTGCAATCCAGCGTCCGCCCATAGGTCCGCATGAATCGCAGGCGATCCTTGCCGTGGACGCGCTGCAGATTGTACGTCGACAGAAGCAGCAACGGTGCATTCTCCTGCTGCGGCGTCACGTTTTGCGCCCGTGGCGGAGCCGCAGGGTCGTCCGCCGTTCCAATCCACGACATGGAGTTTTCCCAGTCGCGCATGATGTCGGACACCAGTTGCAGCTTCTTCACACGCTCGCCCTTCTCACCGCCTTCGGTGTAAAGCCGCCGCCGCAATTCTTCGGTACTCAGTCGCCCATCGTCCCCCGACTTTCCAATGTCCCCGATCCAGTAATAATGATGCGTCACCACATCGCGCTCGCCGGCCACCTCTTCCGTCGACTCCGCGAGCGGCGGCATGGCAATCAGCACGCAATCGCGAAGTTTGACGCCCAGGGAATTCTGAATGTAGCTCCCATCGACAAACTCGTACTTCACACGGTCCGCATCCTGACCCGTGTTCTTTTTCGCGATCAACTTCGCCTCCAGCTTTCCCGGCAACGCCCCATGCCAGGTTCCGATGAACTCCTTCAGGGTCGCCCGAAACGGCACGTCCGACATCGCCGCCCCCGCCAGCGTCGACTCGTACCGCTCCGACGCTACAAACCGTGAATCGGGAATGTCGAGACTCTCCGACTTCGCCACCGGCCGCAGCGGCCCGAGTTCCGGCGTGGCCGATGCGTTCAAACCGACGGGCAGCCGCAAATCGAGGCGCGTGTGGTCCGGCGTTTTGATCCCGAAGAGCGCCGTGGCGCGGGCTTCGCTGGAATCGGCGTGAGCATCCACGATTGTCGTCTGCCACAACCGCGTTGAAAACCCGCGCAAGAGCCACACCATCCCCGTGCCCACCATCGTGCCCGCGATCGCCACCAGCGCAAACGCGGACCACGCGTGATGCTGCCACCCGCGGCGCTTCATGTACCAGTAGCTACCGGTCGTCGCGATCAATGTGTAGGCAATCGCAAACAGAATCGCAAAGAGCAGGAACGCCGTGCCGACGCCCTCAAACCCGATGCTGCGTCGCACTTCCTCATACAAGTCGCGCTTCCCCATGAACCCCGCGCGCTGCCACGCGACACTCTGCGACTCATCCTCAATCATCGGCGGCAGCGCAAGAAACCGGCGCGCCACGACAAGCTCGCATGCAATCGGAATGAACTCATCCTCCTTTGCGATTTCTTTCGAGAAATCGCGCGCCGTGTCTTCATCGGCTGCATCCAGTTTGAGAATCCTCCGCGACGGCGGAAGCAACTGCATGAGCGATGCCCCGACGAACGTCACGCTGCCCCGACCGACCAACCGCCGATACGCAATCTGCGGATCGTCACAATCCGCCGGAATCGGAATCGCTCCTTCCACCGGCGACAGGATGCATCGGCGGATCGGTTCCTTTTCATAGGCCTGTGCAAGCTTTGCCGTGTATACCTCCGACGCCGCGAGCGACTCCACCACCGCGAGGAATTCCGGCGCCTCGCTCACCTCGCGAATACCACTGATCGTCACCGGAAGAATCTCCGCAAGCTGTGACCGCGAAAGGGCCTGCCAATTCTTACTACTGGTGATCAGCAGCCTCCCCCCGGCGCGCACCCAATCCATGAGCGCCGCCATCTGCGGCTCCGTCAGCCCCGTCGGGTCGGCGTCATCCCAGGAAATCGCATCCACCGACTCCAGCCCGACGGCCCTGCCCGGTAGATCGCGTGGAAGCATAGACCGAACTTTTCGGCCATTGACTCGGTCCGGCTTTCCCGCGCGGTCGGAATCGAGCAGCGCGACATGCGGCAGACGCTTCGGCGTGGAGAGATCGACCAAGAGAAAATCATCCGAGCGAAACTCCAGCACGTTGCGGGCCGTCTCAAGGTGAGGCACTTCGACTCCGTGCTCATCCAGCAAATTGACCTGTCGGCCGGCGGCGTCGAAGACCCGCACCTTAAGCCCTTGCGCATCGTTCTGGTCATACGGCACAAAATAAACCTGATACGGCCGCCATTCCGCCTGCGGCGCCAGCGCCACCGGCTGCACCGACGTGATCACATCGCCGTCGCGATCCAGTTGTTCCACGCGGATCTGCCCGTCGAATGGCTTGTCCCCCTTTGTACGAAGTGCCACCTCCAGCAGCGTCCACACCCCCGGCCGGATGATTGGCGCTGCTCCACCAAAAAGCCCGACGCGCACGATGCGGCCTTCAATCTCAGCCGCCCGAGCATCCACTGTGAATAGGCACAGAAGCGCAAAGGCACAAAGACACAGGGGAAATCGCAGTCGGCTCATTCCCTTTGTGCCTATGTGCCGCAGCGCCGTTGTGCCTATGTTTGTTTGATCCACGCGCCGATCGCCTCCTCACGGCTTTTCATTGCAGGTGCAAACCATCTTTCCGCAGCCGGGGCATCCGTTGGTGTACTTTCGCATCGCCGCGGTCAGATCGATGCCCTGCACATTGGCCAGCGTCACCAGCCACGCCAGCACATCCGCGAATTCCTTTTCCTGATCTTCCTTGGGTTCTTCGCGTATCGAGGCGGCAAGTTCGCCGATTTCTTCCATCAGCCAGATAAACGTCGCTTCCGGTCCGCGTTTGCGATCCTTGGCGGAATACATCTCCTCAATCAGCTTCTGAAGCTCGCGCAGCGTCATGGAGTCCTCTGCTTGTTAAACAGGTTGATGGCGATGGTTTAGTTCGAGTTCTCGTTCGCGTCGGGCGTCTCGGGCTTCTGTTCGGCAGCCTCTGCCCGAGCCGCATACTCCGCGGCCTTCTCCGGCTTCCCGAGAGCCTTGTACACCCGCGACAACCCATCGTACCCGATGCGCTCCCGGGGTTGCAGTCGACATACCGTTTCAAACTCCTTCTCCGCCCCGGCCGTGTCCCCCGCCGCCAACAACGCCTCCGCCAGGTTCACGTGCGTCTCCGGATCGTATGGATCGACATTGATCGCTTTGCGCAACCACCGCGCCGCGGCGGCCGGTTGCTTGTGCTCAAGATAGATCGCCGCAATCTGCGTCATCACGGCCGACTCTTCCTCTACCAATTCACTGAGTCGCTCAAGATGGGTAAGCGCAACGTCCTCCTTGTCATCCGAAAGATTGATACCCGCTATTCTTCGAACGGTCTCAGGATCCTCCGGATATCGCTTCTGGTACTTGGCATACCACTGCGCCGCCTCGGCAGGCTGGTTGCGCGATTGCAACACCGCACCCATGACCCGCGCCGCGATCGCATCGTCGGGCTTCTCCACAAGCAATAGCTTGGCATGGTCGTGAAGCTTCTCGCCAAGCGTCACTTTTGTCTCTTCGTCCGTCTCGACAGCCCACGCCGTGTACAAACAACGGCACATGACCCGCAGCGCCGTCGCTTCTTTCTGGTCCAGCTTCAGCGCCTTTTCCGCATACTTCTGCGCCTGCTCCCCTTCCTCATGCACCAGAAAACTCTCCGCCACCTTCGCCGCAAGCCCGGCATCGTCTTCCTTTTCTTCAAACTGCTCCAGCAACTCCACCGGGTCGGCCACAGAATCCGTCGGCAATCCCCACGACTCAATCTGCTTTCCCGCCCACGCCAGAAAATCTATTGAAAACGCCGCCGGTTCAATCTTCAGCACGTCGCCAAACGCCTGCGCCTGTGTCTTGCGCTCCCGAAACGCGCGCAGCAATTCCGTAATCGCCTTCGGCCCCCAACGCCCTTCGATGTACTCGACCATCCACTCGCTCTGTGCATACGCCAATTGCCGATCGTTCGCCTTGCGCGGCCGCATGAAGCCCCAGTCGATGGAACTCAAATCAAACAACCCGCCCGTGCGATAGGCCGTGCAGAGCATCAGCTTCACATCCCACCGTCGCGGATGCGGCTCCTCGTGCACTGCCAGCCCTTCGGTCATCCAGTGTGGGATGCGATTTTCCGTCACGCCCAGCGTCACCGTGTGCGTGAACTCGTGGCGCAGAACGCTCGACCAGTTAAACCGCCCGAAAGGCGGACGACCGCGCGGCGCGGTAAACGCAATCACTCGCCCCGTACACGCACCCACCGTCGCGATGAACGGCCGTCCCGTGATTCGCACCGAAAAACCCATGTGATCTGGGAACATCTCGATGATCGTCTTCTTCGCCGGGTGAAAGTCGAACACCTTGCACACGTCGGCGTAGCTTGCCTCCAGCGACTCGGCCAGATACGGCACCACAACGGCATCAACCTTTGCGTCGTACTTGATAATGAAGTGTTCCGTCTCGGTCCGCGCGAATTTGTCCAGCACGTCGAGCAGTTCCAGCACGTTGTGCGTGTGCCGGTTGAAGCTGTCCAGCGCAAATGCCCCCTCAAGGGTCTTTCGCGCCGCGTCCTCCTCGCCCGTCTCCATGTAAAGCTGCCCAAGGCTCGTCGGCGGCTCCGACCAGGTCGGCGCGTACTCCATCGACTTCTTGAAGTGCGCTTCGGCGTCGTCGTACTGCCGCCCGGCCGACAGCCACACACCCACTTCCTGATGCAACATCGCCGGCCGTGGATTGAGCTTTCGCACGCGCTCCTCGGCCGCCTTCGACGCCGCACCATCGCCCTGCCGAAGCGTCGCCGCCGCCAGCACACTCAACGCCTCGATCGAATTCGGATTCGTCTTCAGCGCCGCTGTCGCCGCCTCGGCCGCATCGCCATATTTTCGCTCGGTCATCCGCATCCGCGCCAAGAGCACCCGCGCCCCAACGTGCGATGGATTCACCGCCAGCGCTGCATCCACCTGTCGCTGCACATCGTCGAAGCCCCAATCCTCCAGCGCGATCGCCCCAAGCCCGACCATCGCATCCGCCGCCCGCGCGTTTTGCCGCAACACCGCCTCGAAATCCGCCTTCGCTTCCACCGCCTGATGCTTTTCCAGAAGCAACTCCGCCGCCGCCAGTCGCGCCGGCCAATAGAGGCTGTCCACAAACTCAAACGATTCCTGAAAGACCTCGGTGAGCACATGCCGCGTGCGCTCCACCAGGTCCGAATGCCGCGTCAGCGTCGAATAGCGATAGAACCCACGCCCCACCGCCGTCAGATCCTCCGCCCGATCCGGCAGCGTTGTCCCCGTCATCACATCTTCAAACGCCTGGTAGGTATCCCGCGCGGCACTGGTCCGGCCGAGTAATTCCTGCAATTCTCCCAGCCGCAGCCGCGCCGGGTGATACGATTCGTCAATCCGCAGTGCCGCCTGCAAATGCTCAATCGCCTTGTCGTATTCCCCCGTCTCCGACAGCAGCTCCGCCAACATGGTGTGCCACGCCGGCACCCGCTCGCCGCCTGCCTTTACCTTCGTAAGTCGCTCAATCCCCGCCGAGTACCGGCCCGTTTGCCGCGCCACCTCGGCCCACCCGCACGCCGCCGACACGGCATCGGCTTCCTTCCTGCCCATTTCGTCATAGAGCGTCGCCGCCCGCTCATAGTTCCCTCGAAGCAGGCACTCCCGCGCCGTGCGACACTCCACCGCCGGCTTGCTGGTCGGTTCGTCCGCCCGGACGCTCAATACAAGAAAGAACAGGAAAAACGCAATGAGGCGAGGAATCATGTCTCGGGCGGCCGCAAGTAGTGGACTGACTGGCACGCACCAATCTTAGTCCGCGCATTTGCGCAGGGTCAAACGGAGATTCCATCACCCCTCGGGAAAGGCCCGCGCGAACACCTCGCGATAGCGAACCAGCAGCGTGTACTGGTACATGAACAGCATCCCATTAATGCCGATCGCCGCGAATGCCGCGACCAGGTGCGCCTCGGCCGGAGCCAGAATTCCGATTGCCGCCCCCAAGGCCACGGTCACAAGGACAGTTCCGAACCCCGCGACGCTCGCCCGCAGCGCCCGCGACTTGATTGCATCGGTCTCCTGCACGTGCGCCACTGCCAGCCCATCATGCAGATGCGCCTGCTTCATGATCTTGTCCTGCACCACGAAATACATGAACAGGATGATGTGAACAAAACACGTAAACATGCCCGAAAGCACGCCGAGCAGAAAATGCCGCGTGAACCCCTCCGTCCCCGAGACCATCAACCCAAGAATGGCCGTCAGCGACAGCAGAAGTAGATTTGCAATTGCAAGGAGAAGAAAACTCGGAATCATGGCCCCGGTATCTTAGGGCACGCCCGCCAACGCTGCGCCCGTCAATAGGCCCCGCGCGCCGAAAGCACCGCCGGGATCGTCTTCACCACGATCTGAAAATCCAGTGCCAGACTTCGATTCCGAATGTACCACACATCGAGCGCCAGCCACTCGTCGTACGGAATCTCCGTTCGACCGCTCACCTGCCACAAACAGGTGATGCCCGGCTTCACTGACAACCGCAGCCGCTGCTCCGGCGTGTCCGTGCGTACCTCATCGAGCGGCAACGGTCGTGGCCCGACCAGCGCCATATCGCCCTTCAGCACATTCCAGAACTGCGGCAATTCATCGATGCTCGTCCGGCGAATCCACCGGCCGACCGTCGTCACCCGAGGATCATTCTTCATCTTGAAGCACGGCCCCGTCGGGAGATGGTTGAAATTGCGGAACAGCACCTTGTCGTCATCCGCCCCACTGTACATCGATCGCAGCTTGTACATATTGAACGGCACGCCGTCGCGCCCGGCCCGCGCCTGCCGGAAAAACACCGGGCCGCGCGACGTCAGCTTGATCGCCACCGCCGCAAGGCCAATCACCGGCGCGACAATCAACAATGCAATCATGGCCGCCACGATATCCACCATTCGACTCACAAACCGATACACCCGCTCCGACTTCGGCGGCGTGAGCACGGCCTGTCGCGCGATCGTGCGCGCAGCCGCCCCCCGCGCGGGCACCACAAATCCCGCGTCGTTTTCCGCGACGGAAATCGCCACGGAGGTCGCCTTGTTCGGTTGCACAGCCATCGTTACGCCCGCGGCGCTGCGGGGCTTACTCCCTTCGTCGCCGTCTGCATAGGCGGTCGCACCGAATGCGTCGCACGCCATCGCAACGTGTTAAATACGAATCGCGGATTCCCAATCAGGTACCGCCGCCACTTGCCGACTGGGTCCATCGCGAAGCGGAAGCACCACTCCATGCCCAAATGGCACAGCCACGCCGGCGCTCGCTTCTCAAGGCCCGCCAGATAATCGAACAACGCCCCCACGCACCATTGCAGCGGCGCGGCGATCTTCGCACCATGTTCCGCCAGCCAATACTCCTGACGCGGGCTGGACATTCCCACCGCCAGTACATCAGGCCGCGCCGCGTTGATCGCCGCCACGACCTCTCCCGACCGGGCAACATCAAAATGCCCCGAATGCGTTCCGACGATTCGCAGGTTCGGGTAACACGTCTTCAGCTCCGCCGCCGCCTTGTCCGCGACACCATCCGCGCTGCCGAGCAGGAACATCGACAACCCTTCTTCCGCACATCGCCGCGCCAGCACCGGAAAATAATCCATCGCCGTGATCCGTCCCGGCAACCGCTGCTCGGCGAACCGACTCGCCCACGCCACCGATGCCCCATCACAATAGAGAATGTCGCACTCGCTGATCGTGCGCCGAAACCGCTCATCGCTGCACGCCAGGTTCACCGTGTGCGCGTTGGCATAGCACCCAAATGTCCGCACGCCCGCCTTCGCGCGCGACACCGCCGTCTCGATCAGCCCGTTCATGTCGAACGGCCGGATCGGCAGACCCACGACCTCCACAGGCCGCGGCAGTTCACTCGTCGCGTAAAGCGTGGGCACGTTCCCCTTTCGTTGTCGTCAACAACCGATCGTAAAGATCCATATATCGCGCGGCGATCTCGCGCACGTGAAACCGCTCCTCCACCGTCCGCCGTGCGTTCGATCCTAGGCGCTCGGCCAATGCGTCGTCATCCAGCACTTCTCCAATCGCCGCCGCCAGTTTGCTCGGCGACTCCGGCCGCACCAGCAGACCGTTCTCCCGATGCGCAACCGCCTCGGGAATGCCGCCCACCGTCGTCGCCACGATCGGCTTACCCGCCGCCATCGCCTCCAACAGCGCGTTTGGCATGCCTTCCGACTTCGACGGAATCGCCACGACATCACACGCGCTCAAATATGGAAACACATCCTCCGTGAATCCCGCAAGCCGAACGATTCCATCCAACGCCCTTGCCCGGATTCGACCTTCCAACTCCGCGCGATCCGGGCCATCGCCGACCACGATGAACCGCGCCGCCGAATGGGTTCGATGCACTATCGCCGCCGCGTCGATCAGCGTATCGATGCCTTTTTCATAACTCAGCCGCGCCAGCGTCAAGATCGTGCGTTCGCCCGTCGCGTCATCGCGCGGCGAGTTGTCCGCTTTCACCGGCGGCTCGATGCCCGTGTGAATCACCGTGATGTCCGACGCATCAAGCTCAATCCGCTCGATCAGGTCGTTCTTCACCGCGCCCGACACCGCCAGGATGTGCGTCGGCAATGCCGCGCACGCAAGGTCCAGCAGCCGATCGCTCCGACGCCGCTTCGATCGCCGATACTGCCCGACGGCATACACCGTCGACACAATCACCGGCACCCCCGCCCATCGCGCCGCCGACCCGGCAAACAAATCCGCCCGAAGCAGATGCGTATGAACGACATCCGGCTGCACTTGCTGAATCACGCCCTTGGCGCGCAGGATTGCCCGCGGATCATGCTCGCCCGGCGACTGCAGGTTGAACGTCCGAACCCCCAGCGCCGTCAGTTGTTCGCGAATCGGCCCATCGTCGTAGAAACAGGCGACGCTGAATTCATACCGGGCAGGGTCCACATGGCGCGCAAGCTGAACCAGCCACTTCGTATCCGTCTTCACTGCGAACGTAGACACGAAATGGAGCACTCGGCGCGGGAGGCCGCCATTGTTCCTGATGGGAACCGAGGACACGCTTCTAAGCACCCCTCAACACGAAGTTTATCGCGAATTCGCGGCCCGAACAAGATTCGCGGCCACCAATCGCGATCTACTATCAATCCTACGAAACCCCTGCGAGGCCGGTTTCGCCTTGGGCACAACTCGTCGCAGCAAGTCCGCGAATCGCTCCGCCATCCGTTCCAGGCCGTAATCGCGCAGGACTCTGGCCCGCGCTGCATCGGCCAGCGACCGGCGAAGCGGCTCACTGCACCCCAACACGCCAATTGCATCGGCCAATGATGCAACGTCCGCCGGTCTTATCAGCAGGCCCGTCCGGCCATGTTCCAAGAACTCGGGCAAACACCCGGTATTCGGACCCACAAACGCACACCCCGCCGCCGCCGCCTCCAGCATGGTCACGCTGAAGCACTCCACCTCGCTGCACAGGCAGGAGACGTCCAGCCCGGCAAGCAGCTCCGCGACATCGGTCCGCGGCCCCATCATGCGCAGCGTCTCGTGGTCCAGCCCCGACGCCGCGGCCGCCGCCTGCACCGCATCCCGGTTCGGCCCATCGCCAATAATGAAGAAACGGTAATTCGCATTCCCCGCCGCCAGCCGTCGCGCTGCCTCGATGAAAACGTCATGCCGCTTCTCCCGGCGAAGATTCGCAATGATCGCGACCGCAATGTGCTGCTCTTCCAATCGAAGCCGACGACGGGCCTCGGCGCGCGAAACGCCATGCATGAACTTCCCAAGGTCCAGCGCATTCGGAATCACCGCGATGCGCCCGGCCGGAACCTGTTCGTGTCGAATCATCGCTGCACGGTGCCGCGCACCAAGCGCGACATACACATCGACCATCCGATAGAGCGCGCGATTAGCTCGTTCAAAATGATGCTTGCCCTGTTCCGGGAACCAGTGCGACCACACCACCACGGGAATCTCGCTCAACCCCGCCGCCAGCGTCGACCAGAACATCCGGTCCCCGCCGCTGTGCGCCACCACCACCACGTCGATCGCATGCTCGGCGAGCAGCCGGCGCATCCGCGGAATGACCGCCGCATCCGTCTTGTGATGCAGCAGATTCTCAAACACGGTGATGCCGTCCGCGCGGCACTCCCCCGCCAGCGGGCCGCCATCCTTCAAACAACCGATGTACGGCTTCACGCCGCTCGCCGGCAGCCGCCGCGCAAGCTGCACCAGCATCAACTCCGCCCCGCCCGGCTCAAGCCGATTGGTCACAAAGAGCACTCGACGAGGCACCTCTGCACCCGTGCGCCACGCGCCGTCTCCGTCCCCTTGATAAGGGGAGGGCAGGGTCTCCGAAGGCGACTCGCCTTGGCGAGGTGGGGTCGTTGAATCACCATAGCGGCCTTCGCCCTGAAGTTGCGCACCCCAGGCAAGACGATGTCGACTTTTCGACATTTCGACGTTTCGACTTTTCTCCCCCATCCACGCCGCCACCCCCTCCACCATCCCCCACAACTCTGCGATATGCGCCGCCCGATTCCGCCCCAGCGACCACACCACATGCATCATCGCAAGGACGGCAAAGCTCCATCCGATCGCGACATACTGCCCCGCACCAAGCGAGCAGGTCTTCTCAAGGATGTACAGGTAATTCCGCGTCGTCATGAACCCGAGCCGACGATGATCGGTCCGCGACGATGGATCGCGCCGGTGGATCACCCGCGCCCGCCGCGCCTCGACCATCCAATGGCGCGGCGCGAGCCGATATCCCATCTCCCGATCTTCGCCCAGCGCATAGGTCGTCAGCGATTCATCAAATGGATTCGCCAGCACAACCTCGCGCCGAATGGCCATCGCCGCGCCGGAGAGTATCCGCGTGCGAACTGCCACGTCCGCGCGATCCAACACTTTTGGCCGAGGCGTGTCCGGATTCCCGCGTGGCGCGATTCGCCACCACCCCGCCAACCGATACCCCAGTTGATACAACCGCGCCGATCGCGACTCGAACGTCGGCTCTTCGACCCGCGCCGTCACCGCGGCAATGCCCCCATCGCGCATGATCTCGGCAATTTCACCAACAACGTTGTCATCGCATATCACGTCATCATCGAGAAAAAGTAGAATGTCCCCTTTTGCAGAGAATGCAGCGTGATTGCGCCCCGGCGTCAGGCCCGGCCGTGGGTTCTTCTCAATCCGACATGCAATGCCGAGCACGCGACACCGCTCCACGATCCCCCGCGCGGTCGCCGCTGGTAATTCGCCATCGTCAACGATGATCAGTTCATCCGGCCGGCGCGCCTGCCTCCACACCGACTCCAACGTTTGAGTCAGCGAATCCGCGCGATTGCGCGTGCAAATCACGACCGACACACTCGGCAGGGTTGATGGGCTGGTGTCGGTCGAAACCATCGGTATCGCCTCTCCCTCCCCATGCAAGAGGGAGGATCGGAGTCGGGGTTGCGAACGCAGTCAAATGCCTGCCATTACATGCTAATGCTTTGGCGCCTTCGTCCCGCGACGAACCAGCCCAAGCGTCGGCATATGCCCGAGCGCGCCGAGTATATACCCCGTCAGCCGCCGCCGCTCCGAATCCGTAAAGATCAGCTCCGTCCGAAACGCCGCGAACATCACCAACAGCGTCCCCATCGCCAAAAGCCACGGATTGAGCGCAAGCAATCCCGCTGAGACGATCACCACGTACGTCCCGCGATCCAGCCGTGTGCACTCCGCATGAATCAACACCACGCAAAGCAGCAGCGCCGTCGCAATCGCAAACACGCCGCACCATGCCGCATTGCCAAGCCCCATCGGATCGGAAAACCCTGTCGTAAACCACGGTGACAACGTCAGGCTCCCCCACTTCCAGATCGTCAGGTCGCGCGTGATCAAAAGCCCCGGGCCTGCCAGCCAGAATGCATACAACACATTGGCCGCCACGCCCACCGCCCACGGCCAGAACAGATGCCGCGTTTTCTCAATCAAATGAAAGTGAATCGGCAGAAAGGCCAGATACGACCCGATCAGGAAGAACATAAGATGAAGCGGCAGCACATCCGCGCCGGGAAAATACCGATCGTCAAACAGCCGCATGATCCAGTTCTTGCCCAGCGCCGCCACCGCACACATGAGCAGCAACGCCAGCCCGCTTCCGCGAAACGCCAGGGAAAGCTGCCGTTGCGCCGCTTCGCGCCCGCGCGATTCCCATGTCTTCGTCACCGTCGTCATGACCACCGTCACGACGGCCACCGCGCCGATCAGAATGAACTGTCCGATCTGCCGCGGGGCGCTGAACACCGCCACCGCCACGTGCCCGTTGATCTTGTTCAGATACCACACCGGGTAATACACCAGAATCTGCCACGTGATCCCCGCCAGCGTCGTCCACACCGAGAACCGCAGCAGCACCCCCGCCCACGGCGATGACTCCGGTTCCGCCGCCTGCGCCTTCCACCCGCGCAGCGTCTTTGCAAAGAGCGCTCCAAAAATCGCCACGGGGATCGCCAGCGAGATGCCGTACATCGCAGTCATCGTGATGGCTGCGCGATGCTGGGTGTACACCGCCACCAGGCTGGCCCCGAGGAACAGCACCGAGTGAACCATCTCAATCACCGCGACGGCCCGGAACATCCGCAGCCCCTTGAACACGGCAAGCAGATAAAAATACAGAATCACCAGCCCCGTCACGCCCGCCGAGACCTGTGCCAACTCCGGCGCATCGCGCCCGAACTCCTCGCGCAGTCGCGGGTCGGCATAAACTTGCCCGTAAAAAAAGTCGCCAAGGTACCGCGAGAAGTAGCAGATCACGGCGACCGCCACGCCCGTGATAATCACCAGCAACACGAACGACCGCCACGCAAACATTCGCAGCGATCCGCGCGTCTCATACTGCGGCACATACCGCGTGATCGCCTCGTTCAGCCCCAGCGAACAGAACGGCGTCAATACGTTGATCGCCAGCAATACCATGTTCAGAAGGCCGAACTGCTGCTGAAGCATCCAGTGCGTAAGAAGAAGCACACGGAGAAAATTGATCAGCCGTACCGCCACCGTCGCCGGCAGGTACATCCCCATCGCCTGATCCAGCGCCGAATTGCCGAACAATCCGCGCGGAGCACCCGCGTCGATGGCCGTATCCGAAGCCCCCTGAAAGCTCACGGGAGTCGGTGTTTGATCACGGTTACTTCGAATCGGAATGTCCACATCGGCCTTCACACAATGCCCCCGGACGACGCGGAACGACGAGCGTCTCGCGGCGACCCGGTCGCGAGGCTGGGACGCTGCGGGATTATACCCGGCCCACTCGACCCCGGACCGCGCGGCGCGGGGCGCAAGCCCGGCGCTCCGGGGCGGCCCATCGGTGGGAATCCCGGCGTCGCATGGATCGGAACCGGGCTGAGCAGAAAGTCCAGCGCAACCGGCACCGCGCTCAACCCGAAGAAAAGGCTGTTCGCGAACGGATTGTCGCTCGTCTCGCGAAACGTGCCGTCAATGAAATACGCCGCCGTAAGAATCCAATACAGCACAAGCAAATCGCGGCTGATCAGCCCCGGCGCCCCGGGCGGCAGCTTCTTGTACAGCCGCACGCTGAAGCGAATCAGCACCACCATCATGACCACATACAACGTCAGTCCGATGACGCCCGTCTCCGCGGCAATGGACAGGAGATTATTGTGTTCGAGCGCCGTCGTGCCGAACGCATAGAACGGGCTCGATGGATCGCGTGCAAAACTCGGCGCAAAGTCGCGGAAGTGCCCGAACCCCAGACCAAAAAGTGGATGCTCCTGAATAATCTCCCACGTCATCTGCGCCAGACCGATGCGCAGCAGGATCGGCTCCGTATCCGTCAGGCCGCCCTTGGCGCGATCCGAGGACAGGAAATTGTCCATGTTGACGACCGCGACGAGCAGGAGCAGCGACACCAGCACGGAGACACTCACGATACGCGTCGTCCGCCGCCGCGAATAGGCCGCCCAGATCACGCTGCACAACAGGAACGACAGCCACACCGAGCGCGTCTTCGTCCAGAAAATCGTCGGCAGCATCGCCGCGTTAATCAGATACAACATCCAACGAAACCGATGCACGTTTCGCGCCAGCACCAGATTGTTGAAATAGCAATACACCAGCGCCAACCCCATCGCGGCTGACATCACGAACGGCCCACGCACGCGACCCCAGTGAATACCGACCGTCGAATCGTTGATGAACCGCGGCCAGATCAGCGCCGCCACGTCGAACTGCTCGCACCACCCCGTGAACGTCAGATACACCGACAGCGCGGCAAAGAAAAGACTCAGCCGCCGGAAGTCATTCTCTTTGTGAAACCCGTGCAGCACGATCCCGAACACGACGAATGGGAAGATGTACCCGCCGATCAGTCGATAGTGAACGCTCACCACGGACCGCGTCTGAAACCCCGTCACAAACGCAGAGAAGAAAAAGTATGCGGCGACCGCCAGCAAAATCCCGCTGATCGGCCACGCCGACCGGAAGTTCACCCGCCCGATCGTCCACATCGCGATGAAAAGTATGGCCAGCACGACAATCCCGATTCGCGGAATCGTCAGCGAGAAAAAGAGCGGCACCTGCATTCGCCAGAATTCTTCGTGCAGCGCGATCAGCGTCACCATCCAAAGGCAAAACGCCATCAGCAGGTCGCCTTCGATCGTATAAAACGCAAACGCGACAAGCCCGCCGACCGCCAGCCAGAAGATCAGCAGCGCGTCCCCCGACAGCTCCGTGTACTGAAACATCCCCAGCCCGGCCAGGATGAACGCCAGCGCGAACAGAACAATCGCGGCCGGTACTCGTTGCGTCGATAGCGCGTGCATGGCGTTCCCGAGGGCTTTCGTAAACGGCGACAGACCGCCTAAGAAAACATCGGCGTTGGCCGCACAATAGAACAGATTTGATGATGGATGACCCGCGGATCGGCAACAATCGCGGCGACATCGCCCCGATTATGTCATGCGATACAACAGGCTCGGAATGGGATCGCTGCGCTGATTCAACACCAGCCCAAGACACCGCACTCCCGCGAAGTCCAGCCGCTTTTTCGCCTCCGCCACCGTCTCGCGCGGCGTCTCTGAGGCTCGCACGACCAGCAGCGCCCCGTCCACTTGCGACCCCAGCACCTGTGCATCGGGATAGGCATTCGCGCTCGCCGTATCAATGATCGTATGGTCGAATCGCTCGCGCAACTGCGACAACAGCGCCTTGACCTGCCGGCTCTTCAGCATTCCCAGCGGCTGCTCTGCCAGCGGCCCCGCCGCCAGCACATTCAGCGTGTTCCCATTCTTCAAGACGAGCGCGTGCATCGCCGCCTCCAGCGAACAGGTCCCGTTCAGCACATCCGTTAATCCATGATTCGGAGAAATGCCCAGTACGTTTGCCACACCCGGCTTGCGAATATTGAAATCTACCAGGCAAATCGAAAGTTCGCGGTTCGCCTCGGCCCCCACGATCGCCAGCGACGTCGCGATTTGCGTAGCGCCATCGCCGCGCCGCGCCGCCGTCACCACCACCGCTTTCGGCGCCGCCTGCTCCGCGGAAAAGAAAATGCTCCCCCAGAGCTGACCGATCTCCGGTGCCGACTGCGGGCGTACGCGACAATTGCTCTTGGAACTCGACCCGTGGCCGATCGGCGAATGCCCGCCCGTCACCGGCTCATCCGGCAACTCATCCTCCACCACTCCCAGCGGCGAAACGGAAATCTCGTCGTCTGTGTCCTCGCCGCCGTTGATCTTGCGAATCTCGTCGATGGCTTCGTCAATCTTTTCGACTTCGTCGTCCCAGGTCAGATCGACCGGCCCCTCATCGCCCGCCGGTTTCCTGGGAGGCTTCGGCTCCGGCGGAGGCCAGATCTGCTCCGGCTTCGGCGGCTGCGCATCGTCCCCCGGCTTGCGAGGATCGGAAGAGGGGTTAAACGGGTTGTCAGCCAAACGGCGTTACTCCGCGGAACGAGGCCTTCCAGCCTATCCGGCACACGGTCCGTTACTCGTTATCGGCATCATACGACCCGATCATGCGTTCGTGAATCACGCGTGCCGAGGAATGAAAGGGAACTGCAGCACGTCGGCGGTTTCTGCGCACTGCCCCGATCTGGTCAAGCGTTGCACTCAACCCGTTTCGGCCGCGACACAATCGACTTTGCACCGAGGCAATCTACGACGACAACACGATCCGACGCCCCCGCTTCTTCACCGACCCCACCACCGGCACGCCCAGATACCGCTCTGCATCGACCGCCGAGCGTAACGTGTGGTCGAAATGGTCCGCCAGGAACGCCAGCGTCACGCCAAGCAACAGACTCACGGCGCACGCCACGATCGTGTAGATGATCGTCAGTGGCACGACCGGCCGTTCGATATCGGGCATAGAGGCCTGATCGAGTTTATTGATGGTGACGGCCTCACGGGCCCGCAGCCGATTGGCCATGGCGTCAATCTTGTCCTGCTCCAATCGCTCCATCTGCTTTTGAGCAACTTCGAAATCGTTCTTGAGCCGCGCGTAGGAGGCGAGCTTCGCCTGGACTTTGCTGAGATCCTTCGTGTAACGCGCAACAAGCTCGTCGTTCTTGAGTTTCTGTTGCCGTCGGGAGGCCACGCGCAATTCAAGGCCGCGAGCGTAGGCCACAACCTGCGATAGCATCTGCTTCTTCAGCCGGCTGATCTGCTCGCGAATGTATTGCAAATCCTTGCTCTCTTCGAGAAACTGCGACTCCACGCGGGCGCGCTTCGTCTCCAGATTCGCCAGATTTTTCGTCATCTCAACAAAGCCCGTGTCGTCGCGCATGAACTCAGCCGCCACGGCATCAACCAGCGAGCCGACAAGATCATCCGGAAGCGTGGCAATGAAGCCCGCCTCGAAGGCCTTCTCCGGCAAAACCTTCCGAATGGCATCGTAGTTGGCCTGATCCTTGGCGAGATCAAGGCTGAGTGTGGCATCATTCTTGCGGACTTCGGAGAGGATGATCTGGTACCCCTGCTCGGTGCCACTCTTGAGTAGCTGCTCAAGTCCGGTGATATCGGCCACGTTTTCCTGAATGAAGTCGTCGTACGCCTTTCGCCGAGCCTCCAGTTCCACCCCGAATTTGGACACGACATCCTCCATCACGCGAAGCGCCGGATCGTTTTGTAGACGCTGAAGCTCCTGGTAGCGGACGATGTACATGTCCGCCACAAGATCAGCCGCGTAATAGGCACGCTTGTAGGAGTCCCCGGTTCGTTCACCCGGCTGATCCACCGTGATCATAAACGTCTCGGTCATGCCGACCTGTTCACCACCGGGCGTTTCAAGCTTGATGGACTTTCGAAAGTCAACCAGTTCCGTTTGCTTGCTGGATGAACTTGAAACCGTCTTGCCCGCCTCGTGCCCCATTAAGGCCGCGACCTTCTTGGTAACGCCCTCGGTGGACAGAAACTCGTCAATCGCCTGCCGGGAGTCGGACACCGCGCCGCCGGCCACCTGTTGGGCCTCTTCCCACACCGCGCGCAGCTCATACCAGCGCTTTCGAAGCGTGGGATCTTCTGCAATAACCTTGGCCCGGGCGAGAACGAGATCGGACATCAACACTTGTTGTTGAGACTTTACGAAGACTTCGAGGGCACGCTCGCCGACCACGTCGGAGTTGATCGGGTTCTTGTTGGCCGGCCGCTTGTAGATCAGGCTTACCTGGCTGCGATACTTCCGCGGGGCCCAGTTCTCACACACATACCACGTGCCGCCCCCGCCCACCGCGAGGATCACCAGCATCATGAACCAGTGCGAAAAAAGAATGCGGACGATTTCACGAAGAGAGCGTGTTCCGTATGAATCCATGTCCTCACCACCATGTTGCCGCGTCTCACGCGGCCGCTGCTTCCATCAAACGCCCGGCATCCCTGCCCGGCGTCCCCACATCAAACGCAACCGAAAAAGGACCGGCGCACCCGGCTCGCCCGAGTGCGCCGATCCCTGTCTTGCATGTGTAGGGTGGGTTGTCCTCAACCCACCGGTGTGGTGCACCATTTATGGCGCACCATTTGTGGCACACCATTTGTGGCACACCATTTGCGGCACACCATTTGTGGCACACCATTTGTGGCACCAACTATTAGTCGATGCACTGTGGCACAGGTTTTCAACCTGTGAGCTGTATCACAGGTTTCCAACCTGAGATCTGTGGCACAGGTTTCCAACCTGTGAGCTGTATCACAGGTTTCCAACCTGTGATCTGTGGCACAGGTTTCCAACCTGTGATCTGTGGCACAGGTTTCCAACCTGTGTCACGGGCCAACCTGAGCATTAAAGTTCGGCCATCCCGGCGCCTGCTGCGTCGTAATACCCGACGGCGCCTGATAAGTCTGGTAGCCGAAGTTCATGCCCACGACTCCGCTGTACGGGAACACCGCACGCACGCCGCGGGTAAAGACCTGGTCGATCCAGTCCGTCGCCTGCGCCAGCGATGTCGGCGGAACATAGACAATGTCCCCGTCCGCCAGATACATATCCCATCGGAATTCGCTGCCCTTGGGCACCCGTCCTTCCGGCGATGCCGTCGTCGCCGTTAGCAGATGATTCATGTCAAACACAATCGCCTGCGGAAGCGGCAGATATTGCCGACGAATCAGCAAAATCTTCGACTTCTCCGCCCGCACGTTCGGACCGCCGCAGCGGATCATCGCCTGCATCAGAGTCACTGGAGACGCAGACTGGAACGATCCCGGCGACATCACCTCGCCCATCACAAAGATATTCTTCGGCGCGAACTCCAGCGTCTGCACCGTCACTTCAACTTCCTGCAAATCATTCTCAACATACAGCTTGTCGAGCAGCTTCTTCGCCTGATTCACCGTCCGCCCCGCCACCAGAACTTCGCCCACATACGGCAGGTCGATCGTCCCGTCCGGCTTCACCGGCACCAAACGCGACTGACCGCGGGGGGCCGTCGTAATCGCCTTCTTCAATTCAGTGATCTTCTGGTTCGCCGCTTCCACCACGACCGTCACTTCCGGCTCTTTGATGTAACGCGAGTAACCCTTGCGAAGCTGTTCTTCGAGATCGTTCGACGTCCGGCCCGCCGCGCGCACCTGGCCGAGGAGCAGGCATCGAATATTGCCGTCGCCCTGCACCGTCAGCTTCTGATCGAAGCGATCCTGATACGGGAACTGCAGCTTGATGATGTCCTCGATCTTCAACTCGTACGGAGTCTCCGAAACGATGTTCTTCACCTGATAAATGATTTCCAGCACGTCGCCCGGCGACAGCCGATACGGCTGACGATCCAGAAGCGACTCCGGAATCCCCTGTGCATTCGACACCGGCTGATAAATCGCCGGCGGCTCGGGCGGCGCCGAATCCGGAATGTGATGCTCGGTTCGCGAACATCCCGCGCCGATCGCGATGGTCGCGGCCGTGATAATGAACGTGTTTCTAAATATCGACGTCATCCGAGTCTCCTCGTAATCGCTCTCAAATCCCCGGTTCAATCGTCGCCCCGGGGGATCGTGCCTTCACCGTGCGCAAGGCCTCCTGCGCGAGTTCGTATTTGGGGTAACTGCCCACGCACACCGCATGAACCGTCTCGCCGAGCCGCTGCCGCTGCTCCACGCGCGCCGAAACGCCGTTGCCCTGCAGCTTCTGCGCCAGCTTGTTGGCCGACGACGCCTCACGAAACGCCCCGCACTGAATCACGTAGTAATCCCACGGCCACTCAAACATCAGCCGCGCCTGATTCGCCAGTGAACTTCCGGGGTAACGTTGAAAAACAATCGCGTACTGCGGCCGGCACTTTCGCCACTCGCCGATGCGCTGCAGCGACGTTGCGTAACGGAAGTGAACCAGATCCGCCGGCGGAGTCTCCGGCAGCTTCTTCAGTGCTGCTTCAAAGAAATGGATCGCGTCTTTGTGGTTGCCCGCCTCGTAGCACATCGCGCCGGCCGTTGCATTGGCCCGCGCCGAGAGGTCGCTGTTCTGCGACAGGCTGATGCACTTCTTGGCGTCGGTCAGCGCCCCGACCTTGTTGTTCTGCTGGGCACGAACCTGCGCGCGAAGGTAATACGCCTCGGCCGACTGTTGATACTCGGGGTAGGCACGGAGGATGTCGTCGAGCTTCGTCGCCGCGCTCTTGTATTCGCGATTGCGGAAATCCTTCTCCGCCTCGCCAAGCTGCTCCCGCGCCGGCGGCGGCAACTCAACACAGCCCACGAGTGGCAGCAAGACAACACACATCACAGCCGCGCCCTTCAGAGCCGCGACCGTAAGGAAGCGGGTTCGTATCAGAGCCGCGACCGTGAGGGAGCGGGTTCCATCACAAGCAAGTCCCGCCGGCAACGTACGACCCGTGTGAACGAATCGAACCAGTGAATATAAATCCGTTCGCATAAGAGGCTGCATCCGTGCAAAACCCCGCCGTCTCGCCATCGAAACGGGTCGGAGTCCGACCTCTTATCGGAGTGATAGTTTTCGGGTTTAGGTTAAACAGCCCACCGCGACAATCGGGCAATCGCCACCGCGCAAACCCTGCGGCCCATCCCCCCGTGAGTCCCAATACCGCGCGCCTCAGACGCCGACCGTTCGCAGTCTGTCGCTGCTTTCAATCGGCACTACGGTTGATTCACGCGAAGCACGAATTGTCCGTTGGCACCCTGCCAGCCGGAAATCCGAATCCAGTAGGTGCGTCCGGCCAAAGCGGTTGTCATCGAGACCTGCGAGACAGTGGCCGAAGCGGCACTGCACGAGTCGTCGTTACATCCACCCGGGACTTGGCTGCCACCTGCGTTGGGGCAATTGTCATAAACAACCATAATTGAATCGTAGCGATAATCATCGATGTCAATAGGGAAACCATTCAAGAGCGCGCCCGGGGTCCAGGCATCGCACATCGTAAATGTGGCGTTTCCATTGAACGTCGCGACCCACTTGTACCAGACATCGTTTGCACTGTTGCACCCGCTGCCGCAGTTTGTCTCGCACGACATCGCCGGACCGTCAATCGTTGCGTAAATGGTCGAACCGCTGTAGATCGGACCGCTGGTGATCAGCAAAGCGTTTGCGCAAAAGTCGTTTACCCCCTTGATCGGACAACCGGCCGAACAGTCGGCGCCCGTCGTCCAAAGGCCGCCAAGAACGATTTCGCATACAGGCTTGGTTTGAATGCTGCAGGTTCCGTTCTGATCCATCGGCGGATAAACGCAGCAGCGACCCAGCGGCAGGCCGCAATCCTGGCTGTCGATGCGCAGCCCGGGCAGACAGAAGGCGAAGTCATCCGCCGCAAGATCGAAGCTGTACCAGTTCATCGCGCCGGCCACGGCGCCCGACTTCTGCACGCACACGCCGTTGCCGGAAAGGGCTGACGTTTCCCACAACCACTGGCACGCCCCGTTCGTGTGGTTCACAATTTCAATCCAGTAGCACGACCCCGGCGTGACCGCCACCGGCGAGGGCAGCGTGGCTTCATACTTGAACCGGCGAACCTGGCTTTGCAGATAGGCCAGTTCGACGCCGGTGTCGGTCTTGGTTACGGCGGTGAGCGCCGTCGGGCCGGAGATCACCGTGCCGGGCAGGCCCGAGGCATCGCCATAAATCGTGACGGTGAACTGGTCCGCCGAGTCGCCGGATTGAACGCCGCACCGAGCCCCGTTGGTGAAGTTGAAGTAAAAGCCGTACCAGCAAATCTCCGACAGGCTGTTCCCAGAGGTAACCTTGAAATCATCAGCGCAGCGGAAGCCCGCGCCGGAGTTGGCGGTCGACAAGTCGCTCACCACGCCCGCATCGCTGTCCGAGACGACGTGACACGCCGCTGAGTCACCACATACGGTGGCATTGCACGCTCCGCCATCGAGCAGCAGCGTTACAAACCCGCCAAGGTCGGCAAGCGTCACGGCAAAGTCGTTGTCAACATCACCGCGACAGGTAAGCACATCAAAGCAGCCGATCGAGCGGTCGATTTCCATCGCGGGATGGCCGCCGGCGGCGATCGGCAGCACTTGATCAATCCACGGGAAAATGTCGCGTCCATCGACAACGCCGTCGTTGTTCATGTCGCCCTTGCAGCATTCGCCGGCGGCGGTGGTGTTGCAGGTGAGCGTGGCGTAATACAAACTGCCGCACGGCACGCCAAAGTCGTTGGCCGGCGCGACCACCAGATAAACCCACCCCGCGCAAACCTCGGCGGTCGCCGTGGTTGTGCCGCACTGC
>JACRIM010000009.1 GCA_016235815.1 Planctomycetota bacterium | reverse complement strand
GATGTCTGCGCCGATGAAGTGCATGGTTTTCTCCTTCTGTGTTATTGGTTGCGTAATGAAATAACACCGCAATGGTTTAACACTATCGCAAGGAACCGTGTGCGTCGACGCGTACTCCGCTTCATAGTTTCAAGATTGATAGGTGTCGTTGGAGAAAGAAAGAATCCGGCAACCAACAGGAGAGCCCATGCGCCAGGTCGAACATGACACACACAAGTCGCACCGCAGGGGTCATACCTGCGCCCCTCTGCAAACGCTTCGGTTGCGACCCATCGCATTCCACCCCCGCCACAACCCGCAACAAGTTGCGGCTTCTTGCGGCCAAAAACCGCGATTTGCGGCCATTTGCGGGTCCCACTTCCCCTCGGCCCCTTGCCCCCTCGAATCCCTTGCCACCTCATTTCGACTTTTCGACTTTTCGACGTTTCGAATTTTCCACCCCTCAGTGCCTTCGTGCCTCAGTGCCTCTGTGCCTTCCTTCTGTTCCCCGTTCCCCGTTCCCTTATTGCCTCAAGCCTCAGGTCTCAAGACTCAGGACTCAGGACTCAGGTCTCAGGTCTCAGGTCTCAGGTCTCAAGACTTTTTTGCGGCCTTTTGCGGGCTTTTGCACTTTTTTGTGGGGGTAGTTTTTTTGCAAGACTTCCGCGTCAGACAATCAACCGGCTTCCATGTCGTTAGCCTGAAACCACATCTCAATCGAGTCGGCGATCTCGGCGGGCGTCATGGTCATGGTGTCGATGATCTGCGAGGCGATGGATTCGTAAATCGGCTCGCGCTCGGCAAGAACGGTCTCAACCTCGGCCAGGCCGCCCGACGCCGTCAGGTTCGGCCGCGTTCGCGAGGTATGCGGGTCTTTGCAAATGCGCGACCAGAGCACAGCGGCCGGGGCGCGAAGCCACACAATCTTCCCAAGCCGACGAACGAGGGATCGATTGTCGGGGTCGATGACCGATCCGCCACCAAGGGAGATGACCCGGTTCTGAGCCTTGCGCAGACTCTCCAGAACCTTCTTCTCCATTCGCCGAAACGCGGGCTCACCATCGCGCGCGAAGATGTCGGCAATGGTGCGGCCGGTCTGATCGATGATGATCTGATCGGTGTCGGTGAATCGCCAATTAAGCCGTGTGGCGAGCATCTGCCCGACGGTGCTCTTGCCGCTTCCACGATGACCAATGAGGAGGAGATTCACGACTGCTGCCCGAACTCCATCCCGCGCACGGCCTTCGCGGCGACATCGATGTCAATGATGAGATGATTGAGTGCCGATCCCGCCTGGCCGGGGTTGGCGGCGACGGTCTTTCCGATCTTGGTTTGATGTTGCCCGGTGACCTTCGGCGATTCATGAATGTGACCGTGCAGGCTGAGCATGGGCTGATGTTTTTCAATGGCAGCGCGGATGGCTTTCGAGCCTACGGCCTGTTGCGAATACATCTTGTCCAGCCCGCTGTCGAACGGCGGGGCATGGGCAACGAAAACCCAGGGCGCCGCCGGCGGCGCAAACGTCGCGAGTTCATCGGCGATGGAAGGACTCGAGTGATAGATATGATTGGCGCCATGCGTGCCGGGGCGCGAAAAGCGTGGATCCCACCGGGCACCGCCGAGAAGCGGAGGAATGTCGCCGGTCAGGTCGAGGCGTTCGAAGTCTTTGACGTAAAACGGCGTCGGCGGCGTGCAGGAGTAGCCCACGAAGTTGACGCCGGAGATGGAAACCGGAGTCTTCAGGTCGAGCATGGAGAGCAAGCCTTCCCCGGCCAGTTCTCGCATGGCGGTGACACTGCTACTCCAATCGTGATTGCCGAAAATGACGAGGATGTTCTTGACGCCGGTGGTGTCGCGCAGGGATGTAACGGCCTTGCGGAACTCCTTGCGAACCCATTGGGGCTGCCCGACGCCCATCTTGGATGGCATTGTGGACGCTTCGTCAGGGAGGAGGTCGCCGCCGAGGACAATCACTTCGGGACGCGCGCGGGCCGCCACAGTGGCCAGCCGGGCGTAATGTCCCTCGTTCCCATGAAGATCAGAGCAATAAAGTAGCTTCATCGGTTCGGTGTCGGCTTCCTGACCAGAGACCCTTCCTCAACGGTGAGGTCCATGACTGGCAGTCTGAAATGATGCGGGGAAAGGGTCATTTGGTCAAACGGTGATCCTTGCGTGGGGCACGGCATGACCACCGAATCCGCTTGAAAACGCCTAATGACGGCCGATTTCGCGGTGTTAATGTCCCGTCGCCGCGGTTTTCAGAGCGTTCGCCGCCGCCGCAAGCATGAGTCCCTCGGGCGCGTCGCGACCGGTCCAAATCCGGAATTGCCCGGTCGCCTGTGAAATGAAGAGACCCAATCCCACATCGGCCGGGATTCCGGCGGCCCGGGCCTCGCGCACCAGTTTGGTCGGATCCGGTCGGTAGATGGTGTCCAGCACCGCGCCATGGTTTGCCAGACGACCGGCCGGCATGGGGGATTGGTCGTCCTGAGGCGCCATTCCACAACTCGTGCAATTAACCAGCAAATCGCCGGATACCTCGTCGCGCCGGCTCCACGGCTCGATCCGGCAACGAAGGTCTTCGGCCAGAGACCGCGCGCGATCCTGGGTTCGGTTGAGGACGGTGATGTCGGCGTTGTTTTCCATGAACGCGGCCACCGCAGCGCGGGCCACGCCCCCGGCGCCGAGAATCGTGATGCGCTTTCCCGCGAGTTGCTCTTTGGTGCAATCAAGCAGACGGCACGCCGATTCGATGATGGCGGGCAGGTCGGTGTTGTGACCCGCGATGCGTCCGTCATTGCGAAAGACGATGGTATTCACCACCCCGGCGCTGCGCGCGGTCGACTCAATCTCATCGCCGCGCTCAACGAGAAATCGCAGAGCATTTTCTTTGTGTGGGATGGTGACGCTGAATCCGCCGAGGTCCAGCCACGGCCGTGCAATCACCTCGACCATGAACGCCTTGAACGACTCGTATCCCGGTGCGACACGAAAAGGCAGATAGACGCCGTCGACACCGGTCTGCGTGAACGCCGCGTTGTGAACCAACGGACTGAGCGATTGCGCCACCGGGTCTCCGATGACTCCATAGATTCTTGTTCGCGGAGTGATCTGCTCCCAGCGATACAGCGTTCGCATCTGCGCCACGGTGGCCTGCCCGGCGGCCGTTGTTGTGTCGGTGGTCAGCGAAGCAAACGTGCCGAGCGCGCCGAACTTCTTCGAAAGAACACGCGACGCGATCCCAACGTCGCCCATGCAGATTACAATCGGCGGTTTCGGGCTTTCGCGCATCAAGTCAAACGCCTCGAAGTTGTCGCGTACCGTGCGCGCCCGCCATGCGAGTTTCGGCGCGTCACACTCGCGGGCCGAGAGCATGTCAACAAGATCACTGTGCAGATTGGCCGGTCGTGTGGTCGTGTCGTGCCGGGAGAGGATCAGGCGGCGTCGAACGGCGTGCTCGATCTCTTCCTTGCCGCCCGCTTGGGTGATGTGGCCGGCCCTGGCAAGCGCGAGACCGATCTTCTGGCGGATGTTGGCTGACCGATTCCAAAGCGCCAATTCGACGTCGATGTAATCCGCGATCGGACCAAGCTCGATAAGCCGGCTGACCCGATCGGTGTCATCCCCTTCCCACGCACCGCCTTCGCCGGCCGACCGAATCGTCAGGATCAGGGGCACGGTCAGCGCCCCGGATTCACGAATCCTGCGAACTTCCTCGTCGGTCACACCGTCACAGAGGTCGAGGCGCAGTTCAACCGCGTCGGCGCCTTGCTCGATGGCCGAACCGATGGCCTCGCGCAGCTCCACTTCCGAATGGCCGAAGATCGATGCGATGAGGAGCGTCATTTGACGAAGCCCTCCTTGCGAAGCACGCGCATCATTCCGCGGGCGGCGATGGTGTGGCCGAGCTGATTCCAGTGCGGATCGTCAGCGAAGCAGTGCGGATGCTCCGTCGACGATTTGAAGTCGTCGAGCAGCGAGTAGCACGGGAAGGCCGCGCGCGTGCGAAAGTCTTCGAGCCACCGGAACGCCTCCAAAACATACGGGCCGCCGCGCCGGTAGAATCGTGTCTCGTTGTCTTGCGGGCATTCGACATCTGTATACTGATAGTGTCGCGGGACCATGACCACCACGAACGGCACCTTCAGCGTTTCCTTGCAGTAGCCGCCGATGTCGTTCAGGTTCGTTTCAATCTCGCTGAGAAACGGCCGGCTCTGCTCCAATGGCTGATTCACGATGAAGTACTTGTCATACGGGGCCATGACTTCCCGACCGAGGAGCCGGCTCCAATACTCCGAGGCCATCCAGCGGCGACGTAGTTGCACGTAGGCATCGCCGAGACCCACACGATCCAGCACGAATTCGCCCGGCGACACTTCAAAGACATCCTCACGATCCCCATAGGCGTAGCGGAGGTCGTCATGAAAATCGGTCATGTCCAGCGTTAGCACGACCAAGCTGGGCTTGTACTTCGCTCCGAAATCTTTGAGCAAACGCCCCGACAGGAGTGGCGACGATGATGTCCAGCCAAAATTCACACAGCGGACCCGCTTCGCCGGATTCATGCCGCCGATCAGGTCTTCCACTAAATCGGGAAAAGGCCGTTCACCCGGGGAAAGCTTGAAACCGTAGGTGTACGAGTCGCCGAGAAAAATAATGTTACGCGTGTCAGCGGTGAAGTCCGACGCCTCGACCGGGCAGCGAAGTCCGTCGCTGTTGATGCCGGCCGCCTTGTTGGGCTTCAAGCGATGGTCGACGTCGGTCTGGTTTGTCAGGGCGATGGCCCGGCGGATGACGAACTTGCCCGCATAGGAAAATGCAACGAACGACGCCACCACGCTGACGACCAGCAGAATGGCCTTTCGGTTTCGGCGGTAGATGCACTGATAGCCGAGGAGGGTCATCAGTCCAATGACCAGCGTCGTGGCCACGTCGGAGAAATGCAGCCCACAGAGGAGATACACGGCCGCGAGGGCCAGCCACTCCCGGCGCTTCAGTCCGGCCGCCGCTGCCATGGGGGGCTTGCACTCGTCGTTGGAAGGCGGCGTGTCCGGATCGGGTAAGGGCATATCGTCAGTGTATGGGTCGGTGTGTGCCGGTTCCACTCGCCGATGTCGCAGGGCGGGCGGTTCGATACAATCACGCAAGGCGGATCGCTCGGGCTTTTTGCTTCCGCCGAAGGAGTCGTTGTGCCCACCAAGCTCGAACTGGCTCAATCATGGCTGCCTCGCTACACCGGCATGCCCGTGGATCGCTTCGGCGATTACATCCTCCTCACAAACTTCAGTAACTATGTCGCCCGCTTCGCCGAACAGTTCAAGTGCGATGTTTATGGCGAAGATCGGCCCATGCAGGCGGCGACGAACAACCGCGGACTTTCCATCGTCAAGTTCGGCATCGGCTCCCCAAACGCGGCGATCATCATGGACCTTCTCGCGGCGCGGCGTCCGCGCGGCGTGCTCTTTCTCGGCAAGTGCGGCGGTCTGAAAACCACAAGCGAGATCGGCCACTTTATCCTGCCCATCGCGGCGATTCGTGGCGAGGGAACATCGAATGATTATTTCCCGCCCGAGGTGCCCGCGCTGCCGTCGTTCAAGCTGCACAAGTTCGTCTCGCAGAAGCTCAACGAGGCCGGCCACGAATATCGAACCGGCGTGGTGTATACGACAAACCGCCGCGTGTGGGAACACGACGCCGAATTCCAGCAGCGTTTGCAGGATATGACCGCCATCGCCATCGACATGGAAACCGCGACGGTCTTCATCGTCGGTCATCGCAACGAAATTGCCCGAGGCGCCCTGTTGCTCGTGTCCGACGTGCCCATCACGCCCGACGGTGTAAAGACGGAGGAGAGTGACGCCCGCGTGACGCGCAATTGGGCCGACATCCACCTGCAATTGGGCATCGACGCCATGACCCACATCGAGGCGCAGGGCGAGAACATCAAGCACTTTCGGTATTAACGCCGGGCCGCGCAATTCGCGCGGCAGACGCCATGACCTACTACCCCATCAACGACTTCGGCCCGCTCATGAAGGGCGTTGTCATCGGCGGGTTGGGCATTTTTCACGTCTTTCTCGCGCAGTTTGCCATCGGCGGTGGGATGTTAATGTGCTACTTCCAACGACTTGCGTCGACCGGGCGCAGTCCGCACGCCCGCAAATTGCTCGACGGCTATTTCAAAGTGCTTGTGCTGGTCTCATTTGTCGTCGGCGCGCTCACCGGCGTCGGCATGTGGTTCACCACGATCCAGGTCAGCCCGCGAACCATCGGCGTCATGGTCGATCAGTTCCACTGGATGTGGGCGATTGAGTGGACCTTCTTCTGTCTCGAAGTCGTCTCGGGCTATGCCTTCTATCGCGTCGGACCGCGGCTGAACGATCGGGATCGAATGACCCTGCTCGTGCTCTACACCGTCGCGGCATGGTTCAGTCTGTTCTGGATCAACGGCATCCTTTCGTGGCAGTTGACGCCCGGCGAATGGACGCGCACGCAAAATGTCTGGGCCGGTTTCTTCAATCCGAGCTTTTGGCCGTCGCTCTGCTATCGCACGATCACGTCGCTGACCATCGCCGCACTGGCTGCCTGCATCGTGATTAACGCGATGCACGACCTCGACCTCGCGGCGCGGCGCGGGCTGCTCAATCAGGCGGCCTATCTGCTCGCGCCGATGGTCTTCATGCCGGCGCTGGGCGTGTGGTACCTCCGTGTGATTCCGCCGGACAGCCGGTCGTGGGTGCTGGGCGGGAGCGCCGCCATGACACTGTTTATGACGCTGGCCATCGGCGCATCGCTGCTCATCGGCCTCTATGCCCTGGTCGGCCTGATTCGCAGGAAGCTCTACATCAACGGCGCGACGGCCACGCTGCTTGTCGCCCTTGCGTTCGGCGCGACGGCCGGCGGCGAGTTCGTGCGCGAGGGCATTCGTAAACCCTTCACCATCCGCGAGCACCTGTACTCGAATTCTATCAAGCCTTCCGAGGTCGCCCGGCTTAAAGAAATCGGCTGCACCACCGAAGACCCGTACCCGTTGCGAAATGCGAGTCTCTATCCGAACGATCAACTCCGCCTCGGGGCCAAGGTCTTTCGCGTGCAATGCAGCGTCTGCCACACCATGTCCGGCATGAACGGGCTGACCCACCTGGCCGGTTCGTGGACCACCGAGCAGCGGCGTCTGAATATCTCGCGCCTCGAACACACCAAGGAGTTCATGCCGCCCTTCGCGGGCAACGCCGCGGAGTTGGAGGCCATCGTGCAACTGATCGAGTGGGAAAAGGCTGAGCGGCCGAAGGAGTGGGCCGTGTCTACACCACCGCAGGAATTCTCCACCGTTGCCCCAAAGCCAACGAATGCGTCGTGGTGGATGCGCCCCAATCCTCCGACCACCTCCGAGCAGGCGGCAAGTGAGTCACTGGCGCGCGAATCCGTAACGGAGTCCGAGAAGCGACTTAGGGAACTCAGGGAACTGTTGGCACTCACAGAAACGCTTTCGCCGCCCAGAAGCGTGATTCCAATTCCAACGACGCAAAGTCCGGGTGCGTTCCGGTTGATTCCCACGACGATGCCCTCGGATAATCCGGTGAAGCGATTTCCAATTCCCGATCGGGACGCACCGTCTGACGCAAGGACCAATCGCTGATGGATCCTGTGTTTCCATTTTGCTACCCCGCGCCGACGGCCTTCTACCTGACCGCTTACATGGTCACGCTGCTGGTGCATCTCGTATTTATGCAGTATGTGCTCGCGGGCAGTGCCTATCTTGTCTTCGGGCGATTCCTGAATCGTTCGCTGTCGTTTCGACGAACGCCACAGCCCGACACGGCGGCCGTCGATACTCAACCCGATCCAATCCACGAAACCCTTCGCGATTGGCTTCCTTTCGCCACCAGCGCCGCCATCACGGCCGGCGTCGCGCCGCTGCTCTTCCTGCAGATCCTCTATCGCAAGAGTTTCTACACGGCGAACCTCCTGCTTTTTCACCGTTGGATGGCCATCGTCCCGGTGCTGATCGTGGGGTTCTATCTGCTCTACCTGCTGAAAACCGAGCGCATCCGTCGCGGTCCCGCCTGGCGGGAATCAGCCGTCGCCCTCGCGGCCCTCGCGTGTTTCGGCTTCACGGCGTGGTCGTGGTCGGAGAATCACCTGCTGAGCCTCGACAGCAAGTCTTGGGCAGAGGTGTATCAGCGAGGTGAACTGTTTCATCACACTCCGGGGGCTTACCTGCGCACACTTGGTTGGTTTCTGTCATCGTTTCCGACCATGCTGCTTCTAGTGGGATGGCAGATTCACTGCCACCGTTCGTACAACATCAACTCGTCGCCGCCCATTATCAGAAAACTGGCTGCGATTGCGATCCTATCCGTGATGGCCGGCATCATCTCTCTGCTTTCCACATTCCCTGTCCGCATATCAATATCCGCTACTGGTGAGGTTGATACGTCGAACATGGCAAGATCAATGCGTTTCGATTTCCTGATGTTGATTGGATTAACATTTCAAGTATTAGGATGGATTTTTCTGGCGTTCCGAAATTCAATCCGCACAAGCCTGTTGCTCGTCTGTACCTTCGGACATCTGGCTCTTCTTGTTGCAATCGTAGCGATTCGCGAATTAGGTCGCGTCGCTATAATCGATATGGCCGAGCTGGCGCAATCTCACGCCGACGCCTTTCGCATCGCGGGACTTCCTCTCTTTCTCCTCTTCTTATTCGTAAATGCCGCACTCGTGGCATGGTGCATTCGCATCGCCCGCCGCGCGCGCAATGCCACGAATTCCCGCTAGCCTGTGATTTCATTGAACAACCGACGACTGTAACTCCTGTTGCTGCAATCTCCGCGAAGAATATCCACAGGAACCCCTCGAACACTTGTTTCGGACCGAAAAAATGTTATAATCGAAGTCCCGGCCAGGCGCTGCGGGTTTGCGCGGTTCCCCCCAACTGCGTTCCGCACCCTGGCCCTTTTTTTTCCACCTTTTCACGCCTATCCTGCCTTATTCACGGACCGGGTTTCAATGGTGGAACGTGTTCCAGACGCCGGTTCGCAGGCATCCATCCTTCAACTGCTTCCAACGGAAAGGCCGCGCCATGTCCGACGCCCCCCGAATTCACATAGACGATGATTGGAAAACTCAGGCCGCCCGCGAAAAGGAACAACTCGCCGACACCGTGGAAAGCCATGCCGCGCCCGGCGGCGGCATCCCCAAGGCGGACTTCCTCGGATTGGTCCAGCTGCTCGCCATGCAGGCCGTGATCGGCCTCGGCGGGTTTGCCGGTCCGGGTGGGCAGGAAATCCCGCCGAATCTCGACGCCGCCAAGCACCACATCGACCTGCTCGACGTGCTGGAGAAAAAGACGGCCAACAACCTCAACCCCGATGAAAAAGCAACGCTGGAGACGACGCTCCATCAGCTTCGCATGGCATACGTTGAGACGTTGCGTGCGCTCTCGCAGCCCGGCCCGATGTGACAAGTGAGCAAGGGCGGGCCGATGGGCGGTCGGCGCGCTATAACCCCAAACGACGCCTCGCATGAAGTATCAGCCTCATTATCTTTGGGCCGTTTTCGTTGCACTGCCCCCGGTTTTCGCGGGATGCGAGGGCCGCAAGCCGGCGATGCCCGCCATGTCCGCGCCCGAAGTCACGGTCAGCACTCCGTATGTAAAGGAGATTCGCGATCGCATTGAGTACTCGGGATATACCCGGGCTCTGGAGACCGTGACCGTCCGCCCGCGCGTCACGGGCTATGTCGAGTCGTATCACTTCATGCCGCAGACCCGGATTCAGAAAGGGCAATTGCTCTTCGTCATCGATCTGCGCCCTTTCAAGGTGCAACTCGACAAAGCCGAGGCCGACGTGATGGCGAGGCAGGCCACGATCGACAAGGCGGAGTTCGATGCCAAGCGCATTGCCGATCTGATGGCGACCGGATCGGCAGCCGAAGATGAGCGCGTGGCGACAACGAGCCGCCTGGATGCGGCCCGTGCCGATCTTGCGGCCGCCCGCGCCGCGGTCGAGCAGGCCAAACTGCAAATGGACTATGCACAGGTCAAAGCGCCGATCTCCGGTCGGATCAGCCGAAACCTGGTCGATGCCGGCAATCTCGTCATGGCCGACGAAACTCCGCTGGCGATGATCACGAACGATGACGACGTTCACGTCTATTTCGATGTAAGCGAACAGGATGCCCTGACGGTCCGAGACCGGATTCGCGCCGAAAACGGCACCTTTGAACACGTGGCCGCGATTGAAAAGCGGCCCGCCTCGATGGGCCTCATGAACGAGGAAGGCTACCCGCACCACGGTTACATTGACTATTGCGACACGCAACTCAACCGCAGCACGGGCACGGTTCAGGTTCGCGCCCGTTTCCCCAATCCCGACGGACTCCTGCTTCCGGGGCTTTTCGCCCGCATTCAGATTCCCATCGGCGAACCATACAAGTCCATTCTGGTGACCGAACGTGCCATCGGCAGCGACCAGGGGCAGCGTTATTTGATGGTCGTGAACGACCAGAATGTTGCCGAGTATCGCAAGGTCAAGATCGGCGTCTTGCGCGACGGGCTGCGCGTGATCACCGAAGGGATCGGCCCCACCGACAAGATCATCGTCAACGGCCTGCAGCGCGTTCGGCCGGGCATGAGCGTCAAGCCCATCGACGCGGCGAACGAAGTTGCCGCCACTCAGCCGGCCTCCCCGCAAACCACGTCGACCCACTCCCGAGGATGATCGGTGCTTTCCCGCTTTTTTATCGATCGCCCCATCTTCGCATCGGTGCTTTCCATCGTGATTACGCTGGTCGGCGCGATCGCCGCGTTCACGCTGCCGGTTGCGCAATATCCCGAGATCGCGCCTCCGACGGTGCAGGTCAGTTGCATGTATCCCGGCGCCAATGCCAAGGTTGTCGCCGAGACGATTGCCTCGCCGATTGAGGAACAGGTCAACGGCGTCGAAGACATGATGTACATGTCGTCGCAGTCGACCAACGACGGAACCTACACGCTGACGATCACGTTCAAGGTCGGCACCGATCTCGACATGGCCCAGGTTCGCGTGCAGAACCGCGTCGCCATCGCGCAGCCGCTTTTGCCGGAGGCCGTTCGACAGACCGGCGTCCTCACCCAAAAACGATCGCCCAGCATCCTGCTCGTGGTGAATCTCTTCTCGCCCGACGGCCGATACGACCAGCTGTATCTCAGCAACTATGCCGCGATTCAGGTGCGCGATGAATTGGCCCGCGTGCAGGGCGTCGGCGATGTCTTCTTCCTCGGCCGCAAAGATTACAGCATGCGCGTCTGGCTCGATCCGGAAAAGCTCGCCGCCAACAGCATGACCACGCTCGATGTCGTCGCCGCCCTTCGGGAGCAAAACATCCAGGTCGCCGCCGGCCAGATCGGCCAGCCCCCCGCGCCGCCGGGCCAGGATTTTCAGTACATCATCAATACGCTCGGTCGCCTGATCGATCCCGAGCAATTCGCGCAGATCATCCTCAAATCAGGCGACAAGGGCGAAGTGACGCGTCTGCGCGACGTGGCCCGCGTCGAAATGGGGGCGAGGAATCAGGACATCGCGTGCACGCTGGATGGAATGCCCACCGTCGGGCTGGCCATGTTTCAGCTTCCCGGTTCCAACGCCCTTGAAACAGCCGACCACATCCGCGCACGAATGGAGGAGTTGAAAAAATACTTCCCCGCGGGCCTGGATTATTCCATTGTCTATGACACGACGCCGTTCGTGCGCGAGTCGATCCGCGAAGTCTTCAAGGCCCTGATCGACGCCGTCATACTCGTGGCGATTGTGGTGTTGGTGTTCCTGCAGAACTGGCGGTCGGCGTTGATTCCGCTCATCGCCGTGCCCGTGTCGCTGATCGGCACGTTTGCCGTCATGAAGTTGCTCGGGTTCAGCCTGAACAACCTGTCGCTCTTCGGCATGGTCCTGGCCATCGGTATCGTGGTCGACGATGCCATCGTCGTCGTGGAAAACGTGGAGCGTTGGATCCATCGCGGCTTGTCGCCGCGCGAAGCATCGTACAAATCCATGGACGAGGTTACGGTCGCCGTCATCGCCATTGCCTTCGGCCTCAGCGCCGTATTCATCCCGACGGCCTTCGTGTCCGGCATCACCGGCCAGTTCTATCGCCAATTTGCCCTGACGATTGCCACCTCGACGCTGATCTCCGCATTCAATTCGCTCACCCTCAGCCCCGCGCTGACCGCCCTGTTCCTGCCGGCCCGTGGTGCAAAGCCCGACTGGCTCACACGATTGATGAACGCCATTCTCGGATGGTTCTTCCGGCTCTTTAACACAGTCTTTGCCATAACGACCGAACGCTATGCACGCATCGTTCGACGGTGCCTTCGCCTGAGCGCGGTGTGCCTGCTGGTCTATGCAGGGCTTCTCGTCCTGACGCACTGGAGTTTCAAGAACGTTCCGACCGGCTTCATCCCTTCACAGGACAAGGGGTATCTGCTCGCCAACGTCCAGCTTCCCGACTCCGCCTCGCTGGAGCGCACTCAGGCCGTGCTCGCACGCATTGAAAAAATCGCCCGCGAAATCCCCGGCGTGAAACACAGCGTCGGCGTCGCCGGCCAGTCGTTCCTCCTCGGCGTCAACGGCTCCAACCTCGGCTCCATGTTCGCCGTCTTCGACGATTTCGATCATCGCCGCGAACCGGCCAAAGCCGGCGAGGCGATCATCGCCACCCTTCGCGAACGCTGTTTTCATGAGGTGCAGGAGGCCATCGTCGCCGTCTTCGGCGCGCCGGCCGTCGATGGGCTTGGCAACGCCGGCGGCTTCAAGATCATGATTCAGGATCGCTCCGACCTCGGCCTGGAAACGTTACAGAACCAGACCGAAAACTTCGTGACCAAGGCCAATGCAACACCCGGCCTCGTCGGCGTCTTCAGCGGCATGCGCTCCGACACGCCGCAGCTCTACGCCGACGTCGACCGCACAAAGTGCAAAATGCTCGGCGTCAACATCAGCGACGTCTTCAACACCATGCAGGTCTTTCTCGGCGGATATTACGTCAACGACTTCAACCGCTTCGGCCGCACCTGGCAGGTCAACGTGCAGGCCGAATCGAAGTTTCGCCTCCACCCCGACAACATCGGCCAACTCAAAGTGCGAAATGCCTCCGGCGAGATGATCCCGCTCAGCACCCTCATCAAGGTGCGCGACGTCGGAGGACCTATCGTCGTGCAGCGCTACAACATGTACCCCGCGGCCGCTGTGAATGGCGCGACGCTTCCCGGTTTCAGTTCCAATGACTCCGTCGCATCGATGGAGGCGCTCGCGTCGGCCGAGTTGCCGCGCGGCATGGGCTATGAGTGGACCGAGTTGTCCTATCTGGAGAACCTCTCGGGCAACACCATCTTCCTCATCTTCCCGCTCTGCGTGCTGTTCGTTTTTCTGACGCACTCGGCCGAGTATGAAAGCTGGGCCCTGCCGCTGGCCATCATCCTCATCGTGCCGATGGGCATTCTCTGCTCGCTGCTCGGCGTGTGGGGCCGCGGCATGGACAACAACATTCTCACGCAGATCGGCTTCGTGGTCCTGGCCGGCCTGGCCTGCAAGAACGCCGTGCTCATCGTGGAATTCGCCAAGCAGCGCGAAGAGGAAGACAAGCGCGGCCCGCTGGAAGCGGCGGTTGAATCCTGCCGCCTGCGCCTTCGGCCGATCCTGATGACCTCGTTCGCATTCATCCTCGGCGTCGTGCCGCTGACCTTCGCCACCGGCGCCGGCGCCGAAATGCGCCGCACCCTCGGCACCGCTGTCTTTTCAGGAATGCTCGGCGTCACCCTGATCGGCCTCATCCTCACCCCGGTGTTCTACTACGTCATCCGCCGCGTGGTCATCCACTTCCGCGGCGACCAGCACGCCATTCACGATGAGACTGAGGCGTTTGGGTAACTCCTTGCCCCGCTGGAACTTGGCGTATTGCACTGGGCGGAATCCTCTCATTTCAATAGATACGTCAGTTGCATGCCCGTGAACCAGTTTCCACTGTGGTTCGACGTTCTCGGAATATTTTTTCTCCGCCATAACTTCCGATCCGGCCGGGACATGCTGACGACTTGGTTTTACGCGCGAAGAAATTAATTTGCCTTTCTAGCGGCACGGGTTATTCTTGCTATTGAAGTGCTCGGGCGACCGGGGGAGTGCTTCGGGCCGACGTGTTTGCATCGTTGTGGCACCGGTTTTCAACCGGTGAGTGGTAACACAGGTCGAAGATCCGCCTGGGTGGATTTTCAACCTGTGAGTCTTTGTGGCATAGGTTTCCAACCTGTGTGCATGGCTTATTGAAAGGAGCCTCGCCGTGTCTTCCCTTGCATTTGCCCCCCCCCGTGTCCGAAATAGTTACTTAACCTCCATTTCCGCTGCTTTGATCGCCATCCTCGTTGGCGCTGTACCAGTTCACGCCTTTACTCCCTTCGGCGCGCCCCAAGGCGCCGCCCGCCGGTGGGAGGCATCGCTGCCGGTAGGCCTTTATGGACAGGTAAACCTTCGCACCGGCCGGGTGCTTACGACGATCCCGATTACCGGCTGGTCGGGTCGCGGGCCGAGTATTCAATTCAACCTGTACCACAACCAGAACTCCGCTTGGGGTGCTCCCGGCTTTCTCCAGGGCGACATCAATGGCGACGAAGTAATCGACGAAAACGACATCGACCCCTTCATCGACCTGATGCTGGAGGAGGAGCATTCCGATCCGGATTTGAAGCTCGCCGACTTCAACGAGGATGGCGACATCACCATCGAAGACCTGGCGTCATTCTTCACCGAACTCGAAACTCAGCCCACAGCGCCGGAATGGCGGCACAGTTACTCAGCCGAACTCGAAGTGGACACATCGACTCAAAACGTGACGCTTACTCGCGACGATGGGACGAAAGACCTCTTCGAGTATCAGTCCAACGGCAGCTACAAGTCGCCGTTCGGAGTTTGGGAAATGTTGACCCGCGATACCAATGGAGTGGACTACACACTCACAAGCAAAGGCCAGTGGAAGGCCCACTTCAAC
Source organism: Planctomycetota bacterium (assembly GCA_016235815.1). Classification (GTDB taxonomy): domain Bacteria; phylum Planctomycetota; class Phycisphaerae; order UBA1845; family UTPLA1; genus JACRIM01. The sequence goes on along the minus strand of JACRIM010000009.1, from coordinate 17,736 downwards.
CGAATCGACGGCACATCCTCACCACGACGCCGTTTGGAATGGATTGCCGATGCCTCGCGCGATGCGTCTGGCTCCCCGACGAATAAGGTCAAATGCGAGTATGTGCCGTTTACCGTCGGCGGCATTACAAGTCAGAAACTCGTCAAGGTCTTTGACGCCACCGGCACGTCAAGATATCTGGAATTCTATTACTCAACGAACGGCCGAATGGTCACGATCTATCGAATTCTCGGCGGAAACACGTTGCAGTGGAACCTCCTTTACGAAGTTTCGGCTGATCCTGCGCATCCCGCAAATTCGGGAACCGGTCCGCTGCTTGCCGTGGAATTGCCGAACGTGACAACGCCCATCTCTCCCAAATATCGAATCAGCTTTACCTATCGCGTAAACCCACAGAACGCTTCCCAGCGCACCTGGGACATCGACAGTATTACCGAACAACATGCCGTCGATGCCAATCAAGACCCCATCACCCCTCGAACCTATTGGATGAACTACTATCAAGGTCGCTTGAATCAAATCTTCGACCCGGACCCGTTCGGTCAACAACAACAGACCATCTATTACTTTGAGTTTTCGTCTTTCTACGAGCAGCAAACGCAATACGTCGATCGGCGCGGGAACCCGTGGAAGTTCACGTTTGATACAACGAGTGGCAATCTGGTCGAGTTGATCGACCCGCTCAATCACACCCAATCGGTCGAATATGGTGATCCGCCGGGCTACCCGTTGATGCACGAGGTGTCTGTCTATACAAATGCACTCGGTCAAGCGTGGCTCTATCAGCACAATCTGACGAACGGCGACCTCGAAGTCATTCTCGACCCGGAGAGCAGTATTTGGATGTATGATTATGACGCCCTGCATAACCTCGTCATGATTACACCGCCGGGAGAGTTGCCCGGCACTTCCAGCACGACGCAAATCATCGAGATCGAATACGATGATCCACTTCACCCGACGAGTCCCACCAAGATCATCGAACCCGGCGCCAATCCTGGTGATCCCGTCGTCGAAACGCTCCTGAGTTATCACGCCCTCGACGCCGGCAACAATCCCACAGCGTACGGCAAACTCAAGAAGGTCATTCCTCCGTTCTCGATCAATCCGGTTGTGACGGAATACACATACGATCCCTATGGAAGGCTCAACCAAGAACGCGAGGGAGCGCCGACGGAGATCCTGCTCGATGTCGCGGCCCCACCGGTTGTCATCACCACCGATTACGCTCCGGACGGAACCCCAAAGTTCATGGGCAACGGAATCAACTCGGGAGAAACCCCTCTTGATAATCTCGGCCGGCCGATCCGAGTAGATTGCGCAGACTTGGTGGCGTCGGAGTTTTGCGCAGGTAGGTACCTCCCAGACTGCTTTCCCTCGCCCCCCAATCCAGGCCCAGCGGCGGGCGGCGGCGACTGCCAGTTCCACTTCCCTTCGCTTCCAGCTTATTTTTGCCCGGTCAACAGCGGCTGCACGAACGGCAACATCTCCTACAACCCCAACGGTGAAACCACCGCCTACCCCAAGTGCGCCCCGGACGGCATCACCGGCGCGCCGACCACGCGCACTCACGAAATGAACTACGACAATCTGGGCCGACTTACCTCGGCGAGCATCACCTCCATTGAGGCCACTGCGACAAGCAGTGTGGGCACGCCGTTCGTGCGGACGATTCAGTATGGCCACGACTGGACCAGCGGCTACTTCAGCCGAACCGGCCCCGACGGGACACTTTCGGAGGTGCAACTGGACGCCGCTGGTCGCCCGGTATCCTACGCTCGCCGAAAAGGCACGACGGACATTTTCACCGTGCAGGCCCAATACGATGACGGCGACCGTGTTACGCTCGTCGCTTATGGCAATGGTACCCAGACACGGTACGAATACGATCTCGCCAATCGCCTGACTAAGATTCGCCATGAGTGGGCGGGCGGCGCGCTCCTGCACCAGCTTCAATACGCCTGGACTCCCTACGGCCTCGTCGACTACATCACAGAGACGACCAGCGAGGGCGGGCCGAATGTGATTGACTTCACCTATGACCGGCGCAATCGACTCGTTCAGGAGCAGCGGACCGGCCTGCATCCTTATGGCTTCGCCTACACCTACGACAAGGCCGGCAACCGGCTCACCAAGCAGAACCTGCTCGACGATGTTCTAACAGTCTATACCTACGACGTATCAGACCCGGAGGAATACTTCAGTCAGGGGAATCGGCTCGTGAAGGAGGTCACCTACTTCGGCGACCCAGTTACCTCGTCGAAGGAACAGGTCTATCTTTACGACCTCGCGGGTCGCATGGTGCGTACCGGCTGGAAGATCACCGGCGACGCCAACGAGAATGGCCAGTGGTACCATGGCGTGGATCTGCTCTACAATTCCGCCGGGCTGATCTGGATCGCCCGGTCGGCCAAGTGGCAACTCAATGCGAGCGGTGCCGTGATCAACGAGGTCGGGTTGTCCGCCATGGAATACCGCTACGACAGCGCCCGAGGCCGCTATCGCACGCAGCGGCGCGACCCGCGACCCAAACTGGCCAACGGTTCGTCGAACGCCGCGCACTTTTTGTTCCCTTACGATCCTTCGCTGGCCGATGGGCCATGTTGGAACGTCCCGGCTGAAGGGACGTGGAGCGATTACTCGGGCGATGGCATTCACGGGGATTACACGCTGGCGATCACGGGATCACCGCCGAACCAGACGATTACCAAGAACGACACCATCGGCCACGAGCCGGGCCTTGGTCAATTCACCTGGACCGGCACGCCGGCCGAGCCGACCGATCCGAACTACGCCAACGGGAACCTCATCGGCACGACCGAGGCGATGACGGATGACACCAGTTCCGTCAGCCGCCGCGCGGTCTTTACGGCCTTCGGCGAGCCGGTGTATGAGAACGGCTCGACGGATACGCGCTATGGCTACGCGGGGGCGTGGGGGTATCAGGAGGCGGGAACCGGTGATCCACTGGCGGAACTCGGGTGGCAGCATGTGGGCCATCGCTACTACGATCCGTCGAGCGGGCGGTTTGTACAGCGCGATCCGATTGGGATTCGGGGTGGGTTGAATACATACGGTTACTGCCATAGCCTACCGACACGCTCGGTAGACCCCTCTGGCCTTACAACAATCGGCATCGGAATAGATCTCGACGTAATTGGACCTGGATTTGCAGGATCAGCAGGTATTGGCCTTCACATTGGGCACGATTCTAATTCGCCCTGGTATAGAGGCTGGTCGGGTGACGTGTTGGTTTCAGGAGGTGCAGGAGTTGGGGGAGGCGCGGGTGCGGGAGCGTCGGCGGTCGGCACCTATACAAACGCAGATTGTGTTTCTCAACTCACCGGAAAAGGCTGGTGTGGCGGCATTGGTGCGGGTCCAATATATGTGGGCGGCGTGGGCGGATCTGGGTACGCTGGCGCACAAGGTGGCGTCGGGTTACCTGGACTCTCTAAGGGCACTGGGGCAAATCTGCAACATACGTACACAATTGGTGTAATTGACAGTGTTGGCCAGGCGCATACTGCGGTGGCCAATGGAGTCGGATATGTAATATGGAAGATTTTTTATTAGAGAGTTGCGGTGGTCTGCGATGATACCAATGGAATGGTCAATGCTAACAAGGGACGCTTTTGCGTCATTAGTATGGACGAGTTGAGTTGCCCAGGCGATGAGGTCGACCGTCGGGTTATGTATCCGATACTCGTCGTTGATGATGGCGAGCCGATTCGGCTCGGTTGGTGCGAATCAAGTGCCGCTTTTCTGCGCATGGTCAACGACTTCAATGATGCGCAGTTACAGTCACTGCTGATTTGCGATGCCAGCGGCAGGTCACTCGTCGCCCGTCGAGCTGAGTCGATCGCGGATTCGAGTTTTGTTTTTGATTCAGAGGGTGGCGTGAAAACAGCGAGAATTGTGAAGGTTCTTATGCGTCACACGAGCCAGTTGAGACTGAAGCTCGGATCGTCGCCAAGCCAACGCCCTATACAGCTAGCTACTCAAATAGTCGAAGCACAACTATCTAGGATTCGTCGAAGCCGTTTCGTTCCGATCATAGTACTAATTATTTCAACAATACTTGGTGGAGCGCTTGCTCTTCCGTTCAAAGGAGCAGCGTCCAGTATTGGACTTGCTGTGATCGTGGGCGGGTTCGTCGGGGGTATTTTCTGCGCCTTTCGCGTCTTGAACATTCGATGCCCCAGTTGTTCAAGGCAGTTTTATGTTCGCGGGCATCTCTTTGGATACACGAATACGTTGACTCGGTCCTGCCTGCATTGCGGCCTAAGCTCGCACTGGAAGTCAGGTAACTCGATGAACGGTGATTGGCTTTGAACCGAGACGGCACAAAAAAAGGTAAGCGTCCGGTGAACCTTTCAATTCCCCACAATTTGCGAGCCGAGCGTGAAGGCAGAAAAGAAGGCAGAAAAGGGGTCGGGAGTTGATTGCCGATGACGTACTACGGACACACCGCATTCAAAACACAATCCACAAAACTCGGCAAATCCAGCGCCATGTCGATCCCCGCGCTGTCGTTCATGTCCGCCGCGCAGAACTCCACCGTCCCGGGCGTGCCGCCGGTGATGAGCTCGCCGGCAAACAGTGAAATATCCCGCCCGTCGATCTTCAGATTCTGATCGAGGTCGCCCTTCGTGCAGCCCATGCTGAACTGCCGCATCATCTCGTGATCCTCATGTTCGAGGATGTGGCAGTGATACGGATAAAGCCCGGTGTAATCCGTGAATTTCATGATCACCCGCGTGATCTGGTTCGGAGCGGCCAGTACTGTGTCCTTCCAACCGGCCTCATGCGCCGGCGGTGCGACACGCGGCCCGACGGGGATCACCGTGTTGCCGCTGAGCGTGAAGTTCTGCCGGTCGAGAATCTGGAACATCACGAGATGAACGTGCATCGGATGCGTGAAGGTCGATTGATTGATAAAGCTCCAAATCTCCGTCTCGCCCGCCTTGGGGTATTCGGTGATGTCATCCCAGCCGAGGCCATTGATCATCCACGCCTGACCGGTGCACGGGTCGGCTTGCTTCTTCAGCACGAACTCGCGTGTGCGAACGGCGTCAGCTTCGGGGATCGCCTGGAACGGCCGCAGCGAACCGGGCACGGCATCCGTATGGCCCGGCGTCGCGGTAACGATGAACTTCATCACGTTCGGCACGACACCAACACCGGGCGTGCCGGGATGAGGCGCCGGTGCGGAATTCGAAAGCGTGATCTGCGTGCCCGGTGCATAGGACGCAAAGTCCATCACCACGTCATACCGCTCACCAGGCCCGAAGGTGAGCTGCGAAACCGTCACCGGCGCAGCCAGCAACCCACCATCGCTGCCGATGACGTTGAACGATGCGCCATTGGACAAGGCCAGCGCAAGCACACGCGAGTTGCAGCCGTTGAGCAATCGAAAGCGATACTTCCCCTGCCGCACATTCAAGTACGGCCACACCTTGCCATTCACCAACATGGTGTCGCCGAAGAAATGTTCGTCCCACACGGTGAGGTACTTCAGCGAGCCATCAGGGTTGAAGGTGCGATCCTGAATCGCCAGCGGGATTTCATCAATTCCATCGGGCAGCCCGAGCGATTGTTCGAACGCATCGCGAATCAAATAAAACGACGCAAGCCCCATCATCACATTGAGCCGCGTCATGCCGAGCGAATGATCGTGCGTCCAAAGCGTCGCGGGCAGTTGGCGATTGCCGTATTCATAAACAAGATGATTGCCCGGCGTGAAGGCCGTATCGGGGTGGCCGTCGTAGGCCGCCGGAATATGTCCGCCGTGCAGATGCGTGACGGTCTTGGCAACGTTCTCCGCCCCGTGCAGGCATGCTTCAACCGGGAGGTAGTGCGACGTGCGCAGCGCGCCGCCGATCTCGCGAAGATCATTGACCCAATCGACGGTGACGGGCACGTTGGCGGCCACTTCAAACGTCGGGCCGGGGTATTGCCCGTAATAGCCCCAGAGCGTGGTCGGCGGTAGATCGGCGTGAAGCTGCTGCTGGAATTGCTGTATGTCCACTCGATACGTCGCCGCGCCGCCCGGCGAGCCGCTGGTCGGCTGGGCGACTCCGGGAATAGGCAGTGCATCGACAAACGGCGTCAGGACAACCGGACACAATCCCGGCGTGCAGGTCGTGCCGCTTCCCTGAAAGGCGCCGCTCGCATTGGTGCAGGCCGTCTGGCTGAGCTGCGAGCAAGTGCCATTATTGAAACAGCACGCGCCGGTGGGCTGTGGGCATGGATTCGGCGAACAGGATGTGCCGTTGCCCTGGTAAGTGCCGGATTGTGAACTGCAATTTGCGGAGGTCAGCACGCTGCAAGTGCCGTTGGAAAAGCAGCAGGCCCCGACTGGCACGGGCGGCGTATAGGTGATCGTCAATCGCGGCCAGTTCGAGGTGGCGTTATCGAGGTCCTTGCTGTCAAAACGTTTCGCCGTGAGAAAAACCGATTCGTCGCCGATGAGTATCCAACCATAATTAGTACCGGGGTTGCTGAGCATGTCCTGCACATCGGCGACCAATTGCGCCGTGGAGCCCCAAGTGTAAGCGGCCTCCTGATCGACGACCGTAGATGCGCTAATTGTGGCGCTGAAGTCGCCGCCGAGGGTCGTCCAGTTCGTCGAATTGTAAAAGCGATGTTTCCATGTGGCGTCATTGGTCGTGGATGCAGCGCCGCTGCCTTCGTTGGCGCTGGCGTCCGAGGTGCCTTCGCCCCAATCGGCGAGCAGCCGTTGAAGTTTGAGCGTCCTCGCGCCGGATCCATCATTCGCCCGAGACATATTCAGTCGCAACGAGACATTGGTGATCGTGGAGCCGGCAGGAATGCTTCCCGCGACATTGAACGCCATGACCGCGCGACGACGCTGGCCGCTGTTATTTCGCCCGCAGAAGATGTGATCGCCGATGCCGTTGCTATAACTGCCGAAGTTGTTTTCGTAGAGTGTGTTGTCTTTCGAGGGGTATATCGTTGCCGTGTCGGCCCACGCGCCTCGGGCAATCGTTAGCCAGACAGCGCAGACCAGCACGGCGCGAATGGGAGACAGCGTCACAAGTTCCCCTCCGGAATATTCTGTGCCTGCTTCGATTCGCACGAAATCAAGCGGGCCGATTACTCCGATTATAGGCGCCGACGACGTCGGCTACCAATCGCCCCAAGCAGGACAAGGCCCAGGCAGGAAGGCTCAGGAACGGGGGAGTAGTCGATGGTCAGGAGCGGCCGATTCGCGGGGTTGGCGTTGTTGAGCGAATCAAACCGTTTCGCGCTGCTGCTGGTCGCCTCATCACCGAGGATCACCCAGCCGAAGTTCGTGCCGGGATTATCAAGCCAGTTCTGCACATCCGCCACGAATTGCGCATTCGACGCCCATGTGTACGCGCCGACGCCGCCAACGGAAAGGCTCGCGCTCGGAGTCGCTGAAAAATCGCCGCCCGGATTCGTCCAGAACGACGTGTTAAAAAACGTGTGCAGCCACGTCGCATCGCCGAACGTCGCTGGTCCGCCGCCGCCTTCGCCCCCGCCGGCCACCGACGCCCCCTCCCCCCAGTTTTGCAATGCCGGGCGAAGTTCGATGATCGCCGGGCCGCCGGAGGTGTTGGACATGTTGAGTCGAAGCGAAACGCTGTTGATCACCGAGCCGACGGGTACCGCGGAAGCAATATCAAAAGCGAGCAGCGCGCGTCGAACACCGCCGCCGCCCGAGGTGCCGGCAAAGAATCGCTGTCCCGCGCCATTGCTCAGCGAACCGGCCGCGTCCTGATAGAGCGTGTTGTCTTTCGACGCCCCTATGGAAATTAGCGCGGCATGAGTGAAGTCGTTTGCAACGATGGCAACGCAGATCGCGAGCCACATCGTGGTTCGTTTGGATATCATGGTCCCCTCCAGATGATGCCTATTTTAGCCAGGCCAGTGCCTGTTGAGTGCGTCAATCGCGCACGTTCTCGGGCAAACGCCCCGTTTCTGCATTCGCACAATGAGACGTCGTCCGAGAACGACCATCCCGCGTTTCCTCCGTTTTTTCTCTGGAATCCTATTATGATAACGTTAAACTAATGGCTGCCGGTGCAAGTTGGAGCCCACCCGGCCGGCATCGCCTTAAGGATTGCGCCGAATGACCATCGAAACGATTCGTCCGCCGATCTCAGCGGACCTTGTTCAACAGCACATCGAACGCGCTGCGGCGGAATTGACCAAGCGCGGCGCGGGCGCCCTGCTCGTTTTTCGAAACACGAACATCCTTGGATTTTGCGGCGTGCCGTTGGAGCCGTCGGATCGACTGGTCTGCGGGCTGATCAGCCGTGACGGACAGGTTGGCTTCGTGGTGCCCGCGTTCGAGGCCAGCATCGCCTCGGGGTTGCCCGCCGGCAGTGAATTGGTGCCGTGGGAAGAGGATGAAGATCCGTATCAGGCGGTGGCCCGCGCTGCCGAGCGAATGGGCGTTGAGTCCGGCACGATCCTCCTCGACGGGCATACCTGGATCGGCGCGCAAGCCAAGCTCGCGGCCGCTATGCCGTGTGCGACGTTGCTGCTCGACACCGACCTGATCGAATCCATCCGCATGATCAAGACGCCGCAGGAAATCGCCGCGATTCGCGCTGCCTGCGACGACACGGGCAAGATCTATGCGTTGATCGCCAAGCGCCTTCGCGCGGGGATTTCCGAAACAGACCTTCGCCGCGATGTCATCGGCCAACTCGAAAAGATGGGCGTCACACCGTTTGGGGAGTTGATTCAGGGTGGCGAGAGCGCATCCGTTCCGCATCAGCCGACGGGTTCGCGGCTCTTCCGCGACGGTGACGCGGTCATTGTCGACTTCGTCGCATCGAAGGATTGCTACCTCGGCGACATGACGCGAACCTTCGCGGTCGGCGACGTGAGCGACGAAATCAAACGGGCTTACTCGGTCGTGCGCGATGCCCAGCGAGCCGCCATTGCCGCGATTCGGCCCGGCATCCCCTGCGAATCGATCGATTCGGCAGCGCGAACCGTCATCGAAAACGCTGGCCTCGGCGACTATTTTGTACATCGCCTCGGACACGGCATCGGCCTGGATGTTCACGAGGCGCCGTACTTCGTGCGCGGCAATAAGACCCGCTTGCAACCCGGCATGGTGCTGACCGTCGAGCCGGGCGTCTATGTCCCGGGCCAGTTCGGTATCCGCATCGAAGACGTGATCGCCGTCACGGCGGGCGGCTGCGATGTGCTGACGCGCCAAGTGCCGACCGACTTCTCACCGGCGTTCATGTAAAGCCAGTTCCATCATCGATCACGGGCAGTGTTGTAACACTCGCGGCACATTCGCGCGCCGTCCGACAGGAAGTAGATCGCCGACGACGCCTTCCCGCACGTCCCGCAAATACCCGATCCCATCGGAGGCAAAACCTCGCCGCGCTCGTCGGTGTTTCGCTTTTTGAAATCGGACAGCGCGAGCTTTTGCTGCGACCGAAAGACGATGGCCCGTATTGAAACGTAGAGAATAATGACGACGATCAACCCAATCCCGCCACAGGCCAATAGGCCGATGAGCAGGTGGATGTTCATGCCGAACATTTCGAGCTGACCCATGCAGATCGTCGATTGGAATGCGGTGTAGCGCCTTTAGGTCGTCAGGGCTGCGTTGTTGCCCACAATTCAAGAAACTTTGGCTGTGTATAAGGACCAAGCCGATTCGAAAACTCGCGCGGCAAACCGAGGGTGCGAATCAACTCCTGCACGTCCGCAAGGTCCCGCAGCCTGCCGGGATTGGTCATTCCCGACGCCAGTTTGAGTTCAATGAGTGTATGCAAGTTCACATAGTGAATGCCGTCGATTTCTTCGGCAACGTTTGAAGGATCGGGAAAGGAGACCGGTTTGGGCTTGCCGTCGCCCGGGAATTGCCCCGTAACGATGAACTCAATTCGCACACCCGTTCGCGTGTCGCGGAGATTTTTACTTCCCTCAAAAGGCGGCACAAAACCGAGGCCGTCGAGCGATCGATGGATCGCGTCAAGTCCTTCGGGTGTTACAAGAATGTCAACATCAACGGTGGTTCGGTCGTATCCATGGGCAACGAGGGACATTCCGCCCGCCACGGCGTAGGGGATTCCGAGTTCAGCGAGTTTCCGGGCAATGCCGCGCAGGGTCTCATGAACCGGATCCGATTTCATAAAGAAACGCGATGCCTCCTCGATGGCCACGCTTCCCCCACGTTGCATCTTTTCTTCAAACGGCATCATACATTCTATTATAACCCGTGCGGCGCAGTTCGATCGAACTACAGAGTCTCCACCGCCGCCTCCCATTGCGCGTTCAAGTCCTCCAGCTCCTCTTTCAGCCCGTGGTACTCCTCGTGCAATTGCTTCGACCGTGCCGCATCCTTGAGCACCGCTGAATCGGCAAAGAGCGTCTCCAACTCCTTCATGCGAGTCTCATGGGCGATGATCTTGGCTTCCAGTTCCACGATCCGGTTCGCGGCGTATTTCGACCGCGATTTCTTCTTCGGCGCAGCCGGGGCATGCCGCTCGCGCTCGCGTCGTGTCTCCTCGCGCAGCTTTTCGGCCTCGGCCCGCTGGGCGTCCTCGCGCTTGGCAAGAAGTGCGGCGTAGGTCGACCAATTTCCCGCGACAAGTTCGTGCTCGCCCCGCGTCCGAAGCACCAGCAGCCGCTCGGCCACGCGGTCGAGAAAATAGCGATCGTGGCTAACCATCAGCAGACTGCCGGGGTATTGCGTCAGTGCGTCTTCCAGCGCCTCGCGCGCGGGAATGTCCAGATGGTTTGTCGGTTCATCAAGCACCAGGACCTGCGGATTCGTCCAGACCAGTCTCGCAAGAAGCACGCGCGACTGTTCACCGCCCGACAACGTCCCGACTCGTTTGAAAACGTCATCTTTTCGAAACAGAAACAGCGCGAGAAACGACCGCGCCTCCGCCTCACTCACGCCCCGTCGCACTTGCCGAACGGCCTCAATGATCGTGAGCGAGCCGTCAAGATCGCGGTGCTCCTGGTCGTAGTATCCGACCGTGAGATTCTCAAACAGCCGCACAGTTCCGGCGTCGGCCGGTGTTTGGCGAAGCAACATGCGAAGCAGCGTCGTCTTGCCCACGCCGTTGGGCCCGATGATGCCGACCTTCTCGCCGCGCGTCATCTCAAAATTCAGATCGCGAATCAGCGTGACGCCGTCATATCCCTTCGACGCACCTTCGCAGCGAATGACCATGTCGCCGCCGCGGTTGTCGGCCTTGAAGGCAAGATTCATCTTGGCCCGGTCGCCGGTCGGCTTCTCCAGGATCTTGCCGTCGGCCTCCATGCGATCGAGGTACTTCTGCCTGCCGCGGGCCTGCTTTGCAGAGTCCTTCGCATAGCGCACGCGGTCAATGTAGTCGCGCTGGTGCGTGAGCCACTCCTGCTGCTTCACATACTCGCGTTCGGCATTGAGCTGCCGAATCCGCTTGGCCTCGGCATAGTTCGTGTAGTTCGTTGGATAGGTGGCGACGCCGTGATTCTCCAACTCGATGATCTTCGTCACCACGCGGTCGAGCAGATAACGGTCGTGCGAGATGATCACCGCGCCGCCGTCGTGGGCCGCGAGGTATTTCTCCAGCCAGCGTGTGGCGTCGATGTCGAGGTGGTTCGTCGGCTCATCGAGCAGCAGCATGTCGCAGTCGGCAAGCAGCATGCGCGCCAGCGATGCACGGCACTTCTGCCCGCCCGAAAGAACGGCCACCGGTTTGTGATACTCATCAGGGTCAAAGCCCAGCCCGCCAAGCACTTCGCGGAGGCGCACTTCATAGGAATAGCCCCCGGCCGTCTCAAACTTGGCCCGCGACCGGTCATACTCCGCCATCAGCGACGCCCGTCGCGCGTCATCGTCGGCCTCGGCGATCTCGTGCGAGAGTTGCTCCAGCCGCTTCTCCAACGCCCGATGATCCGCAAATACGGACTCCACGGCCTCAATCAGTGTCGCACCCTCCGGCAGGTCAGGCTCCTGCGGAAGATAGCCGATCGTGGTGCCACGCGACGTGGTAACCGTGCCGATGTCCGGGGTCTCGATGCCGTTGATGAGTTTGAACAGCGTCGTCTTGCCGCTGCCGTTGGCGCCGATCAATCCGGCCTTCTCGCCCTTGTGCAAATCAAGCGACACACCGCGCAGCACGAGCTGCCCGGCGTAGGACTTGTGAACATCTTGTAGCGACACGGAGGCCATAAACGCATTCAGGACGCATTTGCGAAAGGCGCCCAATGCGCCGGGAATGCTATTTTAGGCGGGTTGGTGGTTTACGGCGTGGGGCAATGGATGGGCGACCTGGTCGCGCTCCGCTTCCAGCGGCTCAATCACGCGCGGACGGCGAATCCGGGGAGCAAAGAGCACAAACGCCGCGACGAGCAATCCGCCGGACATTAGCAGAAACACAGGCCGCAACGACTCATCCAGGAAAAGATCAATGATGCCGCGTTCCTGCGCCCATCGCTCGGCCTTGATCGCCCACGCCGGCCAATCGTCGGGGATCAATAGCGCGCTGCGCGGCGTATGCTGTTCCATCGGCGGCACGAGCGACTGTGCGATGCTCTCGTCGCTGATGACCGAGAAGACTTCCTCGTTCGGCTTGCGATAGCCCAGATCGAGCACCGCAAGCCGCTCGTTTACAACGGCATCGCGCGTAAACGCCTCTTCCAACTCGGCCCGCCTCCGGGCTTCGTCGTTTAGTTCGACAACCTTTTGCTTGAGCTTCTGCTCCTCCACGAGCAATTCGCCGTACGAGCGAATGCGCGGCAGCAATACGGCCGGTGCAAAAAGGCCGAACGAAAGCAACGCAAGAACGACAAACATCAGACGATGCCCGAAGGGCGAACGTGGGAATTCCACGGCCGTCGGCGTCGAGGATGTTCTGTCCGGTTGCGCCATGAGTTACTTATTCCACAAGTTCCCGCCATAGACCGCCTGATCGCCGAGCATCTCTTCGATTCGCAGAAGCTGGTTGTATTTCGCAAGACGATCGGTGCGCGACAGGCTGCCCGTCTTGATCTGCCCGGCGTTCGTCGCGACCACGAGATCGGCAATCGTCGTATCCTCGGATTCACCGCTACGGTGGCTCACCACCGCCGTCCACCCGTTTCGCATCGCCATGTTGATGGCCTGCATGGTTTCGGTCAGCGTTCCGATCTGATTCACTTTAATGAGTATGCTGTTCGCGCACTTTTCCTTGATGCCGCGGGCGAGGAACTTCGGATTGGTCACGAACAGATCATCACCGACGAGTTGCGTCGTCGCCCCGAGCTTCTGGGTCAGCTTTCCCCAGCCGGTCCAGTCGTTTTCGGCGAGGCCGTCCTCTAGGCTGCGGATCGGCCACTGCTTGCACTTCTCGGCCCAGTAATCGATCAACTCCTCCGCCGATGCAACGCGATTCGGATTGCTCTTGTAGAACTTGTACTTGTTCGGCGCACCGGCCTCGCTGGCCATCTCGCTCGTCGCCGGGTCCAGCGCAAACCAGACCTGCTCGCCGAGTTTGTAACCGGCCTTTTCCACCGCACTGGCAATCACTTCAAACGCCTCGTCGTTGCTCTTGAGGCTCGGGGCATACCCGCCCTCATCGCCGACGCCCGTGTTGTAACCCTTCTCGTGCAGAACCTTCTTGAGTGTATGAAAAATCTCCGCGCCCCAGCGCAGCGCCTCGCGAAACGTCGGCGCGCCCCACGGTTGAATCATGAACTCCTGAAAATCCACGGTGCTGTCGGCGTGCTTGCCGCCGTTAAGAATGTTCATCATCGGCACCGGCAACACGTGGGCATGGCAGCCGCCGAGATAGCGAAAAAGTGGAAGGTCGCACGAATCCGCCGCGGCCCGCGCCGTCGCCAGCGAAACAGCGAGCAGCGCGTTCGCGCCGAGCTTTCCCTTGTTCGGCGTGCCGTCAAGTTGAATGAGCGCGGCGTCGACTTCTTCCTGATTGGTCGCGTCCATTCCGACCACGCAGTTACGAATCTCATTGTTCACATGTTCGACGGCCTTCAGGACGCCCTTGCCAAGGAAGCGCTTCTTGTCGCCGTCGCGCAGCTCCACGGCCTCATGCTCGCCGGTGGATGCCCCGCTCGGCACGATGGCCTGCCCGGTCGATCCATCATGCAGCACCACGGCCGCCTCGACGGTCGGGTTCCCCCGGGAGTCGAGCACCTCGCGCCCATGGACGTGAACGATCTCGCTGTTCATTTCGGCTTCTTCCTGTCGCTGCAAAGGTTACAGGTGTATCGACCTGCCGTTTGGCCCGGCTGGACGACGCACGCGCGCCGAAGTGGCGGCGCGCCTCGCCGCCCCCCGACGGTTGATTTCAGGGTCCACTTTAGGCCCGGCCCCACACACTGACAAGACTCGCGCAGATTCTGCACCTCGCCGATTCGGATAAGCTAATCACAACCATGGCCAAGCGACTCCTCGGGATTGACTACGGCCGAAAGCGGATCGGCCTCGCCATCGCGGATGACACGGTGCGCGTGGCCACCCCGCATTCAACGATCCTCGGCCGCAACGACATCACCCGCGACGCCCGGGCCATCGCGGATGTCGGGGCCAAAGAGCAGATCGCCGAATTCGTCGTCGGCCTGCCCTTCACCGCCGACGGCGAGGAAAGCGACCAGACCGCCCACATTCGCGGCTTCGTTGATGAGTTGGCCCGCCTCTCGGGCAAGCCGGTCCATGTGCAGGATGAGCATCTGACCAGCGTCGCCGCCGAGGAAGTGCTCCGCCAGGCCGCGGTCACGCGCCGCAAGAAAAAAGCCCTGACAGACCGCATCGCCGCGCAGAAAATCCTCCAGGCCTGGCTCGACCGGCCGGCCTGAACAATTGAATTGCCCCCGACTTGCCAGCCGTTAGACTACACCCATGGCACGGAAGGCTTCCATTCTGTTTCTTGTCACGGTCTGCCTCACCGGCTGCGTCGAGCGAACCGTCTCCATCACCACCGAGCCGCAGGGCGCGACCGTCTTCCTCAATGATGAAGAAGTCGGTCAATCCCCGATCAAGGTGCCCTTCACCTGGTACGGCGACTACGAGATCATCGTGCGCAAGCCCGGTTACAAGACGCTTCAGACGCACCACAAGATCAAGGCCCCGTGGTACCAGACCCCCGTGATCGATATCTTCGCCGAGTGCCTCGTGCCCTTCACCATCTATGACGAGCGATCGCTGCCCACCTACACCCTCGACCCCGAGACGCGCCCCGATAAGCAGGCCCTCATTCAAAATGCCGAAGACCTCCGCCAACAGGCCCTGACGGGGTCCTAATCCCCGTTTCGATCCGGCCATCCCCACAAAGTCGCCTCATCCAATAGCCGCGCCTCCGCTCTCGCCCGTCCTCTCTTGGAAGGGGCCAATTGCGGCCCTTCAACCGAGCGACCCTCCAAACGAGCGAGACAAAGGAGCGACACGATGAACCGCTTTCGAATTGCTGCGATCACACTCTGCGCCATGCTGGCCACAACCGCTGCATCCCTCGCGGTTGACGTCGAACTAAGCGTCAGCACGCCGACCAACACCATGCCCCGACCAGTCACCGTGCACATCGAACGTCCAGGCTTACCCCCAGCCGCCGTGCCCGTCATGATCCCGCCGGGCACAACCGTCATGGGCAAGCGCAACCTCATCGTGGGCGCGCTCAATGCCGCCGGGTTCACCGCCGTCGCCCGGCCCGAGCCGAACAAGGCCGAGATCACCGGCCTCCCCGCGGGGTCGACGGTCCGAATGGTCGACGGCGGCACAGGCGAGATCCAGGACAGCATCGTCGTTCAGGACACCGTCGGTGAACTCGTCGGCAACGTCGCGTTCCCCGCTTTCTTTCCTCCGATGAACTTCCAGAATCAGCCCGCCATCTTCACGGCCGGAATCGTCACGGATGTTGGCGAACTGACGGCGCAGGTTTCGGCCAGCGAACTCAACTTCCAGACCGACGGCCCCATCATCTGCCAGGCCCTCTTTCAGCGACTCGCCCCCCGCGCCCCGCAGTACGGCGCGCAGATCAACTACGCCGGCGACCGGCTCGAAGTCTACTTCGACCCGGCCTACACCGTCACCCAGGGCGGCATCACCTTCGGCACGACCTCGCAGGGCCAGGGCGCGCAGGGATTCGTGGTCATCCCGAATCTGCCGCCGCCGCAAGTGCCCGGCGACATGAACTGCGATGGCGTTGTGAATGCCCTCGACATCCAGCCGTTCGTCGATGCGATCCTGATGACGCCGGCCGAGTGGAACCAGTCGCACATCGGCTGCAACCGCCTCAACGGCGATCTGAACGGCGACGGCGCGGTGGACATGCTCGACCACGGCCCCTTCATTCAGGCCTTGATGCACTGAAACGGACTCTGCAACGGAAGCGAATAAATGGATGCCCCGGTCGCAACCGATCGGGGCGTTTTCTTGCGCCGACGATCACCTGTGGCACCGGTTTCCAACCGGTGAGATGTGGCACCAGTTTCCAACCGGTGTGATGTGGCACCAGTTTCCAACCGGTGAGATGTGGCACCGGCTAATAGCCGGTGCGAAGCAGCCATTCGAATAGGCTCTTGGTCGCCATCACTTCCCCGGAATCGGAATCCCCAATCGCCCCATGACCATCTTCAAATCCGCCCACGCCTTGGCCTTCTCGCCGGGGCTGCGCAGCAGATAGGCCGGGTGAAAGGTCGGCATGACCGGGATCGGTTCGCCGATGGTCTCCGATCCGCTGACATAGAAGTTGTGCCACCGGCTGCGCAGTTTGCCGATGCCCTCGCGGGTGTTGAGGATGGTCTGCGCCGCCGGCGCGCCGAGGGTGATGATGACCTGCGGCATGATGATCTCGATCTGCCGCCAGAGGTAGCCCTTGCAGGCGATGATCTCGTCGATGGCCGGCGTGCGGTTGTTCGGCGGGCGGCACTTGAGCACGTTGCAGATGTAGACGTCCTCGCGCTTCAGGCCCATGCCCTTCTGGATCATGTCGGTGAGCAGTTGCCCGGCCCGGCCGACGAAGGGTTCGCCGCTGGCGTCCTCGTCGGCGCCCGGCGCTTCGCCGATGAACATGATCCGCGCGGCAGCGCTGCCGACGCCGAAGACGGTCTTGGTGCGCGTGGTGTGCAGGCCGCAGTGGGTGCAGCCTTTGACTTCGTCGTTGTCGATCACGCTGAGCGCGACGCGGCGTCGCTCAATTTCTTCGGCGGCGACGGGCGGCCGCTCGGGCAGATCGACCTCGATGCGCGGATCAATCGGCGCTGGGCCGCGCCCGGCGATTGTCGCGCGCCCGGTGGTTGGCGCGGCCGAAGGTGAAGGCGCTCGCGGCCCGGCGCTCACCGGTGGACAGATCGGCAGGGCCCGCGCCCCAAGCAGGGCATCGGCCTCGAATCGGTTTCGCAGTGCGGTGGAAAGGTCGTCGGCCATGTCGACATGATACGGCGGGGGGATGTGCGAAAAAGATGCCCCCGCAAAATAGTGCAAATGCCCGCAAATGGCCGCAAAGGAAGGCTTGAGACCTGAGTCCTGAGTCCTGAGTCCTGAGTCCTGAGACCTGGGACTTGGGGCGCATTGGGACCATCGATTGCGCAGGGCATTGTCACACCTCGATTCATTGCGTGGCTCGCTCTCTTTCCTCCAGACGTCTATCAATCTTGAAACTATGAAGCGGAGGTCGCGTCGAGGCACACGGTTCCTTGCGTTCGTGGTAAACCATTGCGGTGTTTTTTGATTACGCAACCATTTCCACAGAAGGAGAAGACCATGCACTTCATCGGCGCAGACCT
>JACRIM010000008.1 GCA_016235815.1 Planctomycetota bacterium | reverse complement strand
TACTTCAACGCGACTTCCTTGCCGCCGTCGCTCGTCGCGTAGTAGACCTCTCCGAAGCCGCCGCGACCCACCCCACGCTGGATCGTGTAGCCCGATAGAGGCCGATCTCCCTGATTGAATCGAAACGACATCGTTACACACTCCGGTCGAAAAACCGGTTCCCGAAAAAATCCCAACTACCCGATGACACGACCAAGGCCCGAACCTCGTGCCGCTTCCTGAACGCTGAGACGCATTCCGTTAAACTCCACCGGCACGCCCATCGACAGCGTCACAGGCTGTCCGCCGGAGACCATCGAGCGCACGGAGACGACACCGCCGCGCTCCATGAGAATTACGCCGGCCGCCGCGCCGCGAATCGGCACATGACACTCGCGCGTCCCACCTAACAGCAACGGCCCGCTCCAGAGGATTACACGCCGGCAATCGCTTGTCGTACGCACACCGTCGCCCAGTTCCAAAACGGCCGCGGAGCTTTTGAGGCTCGGGCGCAAGAACTTCAACTTCACGCGATGCCCCAGGCGAATCCGGTCGCCATCCTGAAGAAGCGCGTGCTCTACCGGCCGACCGGCCAACTCGACGCCGGACATTGAGACGAGGAAATAATCCTCGCCCGCACGGACGACTTCGGCCTGTCGCTCCGACAAATCACTTAGCAATTGCAGATCGGCGGTTGCATCGGGCCCGCTTCGGCCGATGCCGATGCGATCGCCGCGCAGCAGGAGGAAGCTGCCCACGCCGTCGATGCGGAGCATCAGGTGCCGTGAAAACAATCCATTCGCAGCCGGGCTTTTTGCCACCGCCGCAATCACGGGCGGCACCTTGATGTTCGCCGGCTTGGCCATCGTCTCCTGGCCGATCAGCGATGCCGCGTCCAACTCAGTCGGCGTTTTGCGACCAAGCAACAAGCCCAGCGGCCCTTCCAAGAGCACGCGACGCTGATCGTCGATCGTGTCCAACTGCTTGCGCACCGCGTCGACCCAATTTGCATTAATTTCCATCTGGCCAAGGCGACCCATCAACACACCGGCCTTGGAATAGCGACCATCCGACATGGCCGACGCCGCTACCTTGGCGATCCGTACGGCTTCCTCCAACTCGCTTCGCTGTGTCGAATGCCGTCCGAGATCGGACAAAACGGCGAGTTCCTTCTCTGCGCGATCCAATCGACCCTCGGCAAACGACGCTCGGCCCTGATCCACAATACGCGCCACGATGCCGGCCTCCAATTCGATGATCCCATTCAGTTTCGCGTGAGCCGTGCGTGCTGCGAGCAACTGCTGCACCGCGGTCGCCAGATGCCCGGCGTCAAACGCAGTTCGCGCCGCGGCAAGCGCTGTTTCCGCCCGCGATCGCTGACGTTCGATTTCGTCACTCATGGCTGCTGCATCCCGATCCTGTACCGGCGACTTCGCCACTGCGTCGGCCGCGCCCGCCAGGCTGCCCGCGGCGAGTCGCTGGTGCGCCTCACGAAGTGCCGACGCCTTTTTAATCTGGGCATTCGCGTCGTCGCGCTGGGCATCGACGGCCCGCGTTCGCCATTCTTTTACGACATCCGCCGCCGCGCCGCATCGGGCGGCTTTGTCGAAGTCTGCAATCGCCTCGGTGAACTGCCGACTGAGCAGACGCTCCTGTCCGCGTGTCAGGAAGGCGGTGACGAGTTTTTCGCGAAGTGGTCGTGCCGCGCGGCTGTCGGCGACGTCGGGAAGCGTTGCCACGTCATAGGCCTCCTCCAGACGGCCGGCCGCCATGGCGTCCTCGGCGGCCTTGATTCGTGCGGTTGCCAGTCGATTAAACATTGCTCGAAACCCTGTCTCGGGCCGTACTTACAACCCGCCATCCTACCACGCCGGCCACGAACGACGCCGTCGTCATCAGGGTATTCGCCCGACGGGGCAAATTATTCGCCCCTTCCCGATGGGACCGGAAAAGCATGGTTGAAGCATTGTCCAACCTTTCCCAAACCGCTGTGTCTAGCCCTTCGACAAACAACGCGGCGAGTTGGAACGCCGCTTCAACCCTCGCGATAAACCCCCTCATGGTGAGGCCCGGGCGGCGAAATGCCGGCGGGTGGGACGACTGGGAGAAGGCGCCGGCCCGGCGTCACGGGAGATGTCGCGCGCCGTTGAAAGAAGTTCGGGAGACTGTCATGTGGAGGAGCATCACTCGAAACGTCGTTCTGGCCTTGGCTCTTGTCGCCCTGCTCTTGCCGGCGAGCGGATGCAGGAGAGGCCGCGGCGGATCGTACACGAATGTCGATGTCGGCTTCGGCTTTCTGCCGACGTTTCTTGGCGGCGGCGGATACTCGGAATCGTTTTATGAGGAGTCCGGCTATTACGACGTCGGAGGGTTTTACGACGACGGCGGTTTCTATGGCTCGGACTACTACGAAGAAGACTACTACAGCGAGGGCTATTGGGACGACGACTGGAAGGCCAAGAACCCCGGCAAGCTGCGACGATAGAATTACAAGGCCAGGCCGCGAACAGCGGGGGATGCTGTTCGCAGCCCGGCCTTTCGGGTTGTGCCCCGCACCTGGTCTGTTGTGCGGTGAACAACCGTTAACCTTGATCCCCTGAACGGCACGCCGCTCGCATTGCCCTCCCCCACCGATTCCTGTAAGATTCCCCGTTTTCGCTCAAACGGGAAACTCCGCGATGATCTTTAACTACGACTGGTGGTTCGGCTCCGCCTATCCGACGCGGCTGGATGAGGCCAAGCTGCGCTGCACGCGGGCGCACTACCCCACCGTCTCGCCGGAGGCGGCCGAGACGGATTCGGCGTTTCAGAAGTTTTTCAAAGAGGTGGAGGCCCGCACGATTCTGTATCTTCGCGACGGATTCTCGTACGAGGTGAAAGAGATCATTCCGCTGGAGACGACCAACGCCCTGAGCTTCGAGTGCATGCCGACGGACGATGCGTACAAGGTCGGCGCATTCGTGGTCACGATTCCGTTCGACGACATCATTCGCGTTGAGATCTTTGCGGTTCACCCGAAGGAGAAGCCTGAAGACATGCCGGCCATCAAGGGGTTCTCCATCCCCGGCCCGCACGGCAAGCGCCCGGATGAGCGACCGCAGCGCAGCGACGCGGCGGAATAAGACGACGCGGCAGGCCGGCCATCAGGTGTGCGCTGCCCGACGGCCGATCTCGAAAAAAAACACACCCCCAAAAAAAGCGCAAAAAACCGTTTTACCTTGCACAAAACGCACAAAGGGATTGGGAGAGGCACGGAGGCACGGAGGCACGGAGGCACAGAGGCACGAAGGCACGAAGGCACAAAGGCACGAAGGCACGAAGGCACAAAGGCACGAAGGCACAAAGGGGAGGAAGGGGTCGCTGCGCGACGCAGGGTGGAGTGGGATGTAATTGCGGCAAATTGGCGTGGGAAATGAAAAACAGCTGGCGTTTGCTGGCGTTTCCCGGCGTGCCCTTGGGTGATCGAGTGGGCCGAGAGGGTGAATTTTTGCTGCGCGACGGCTGATGCATTTGCGGGCGCGGATCATTGATGGGGCCTCCTTCTCCGGCCTGTGTGGAACCAAACCTTTCCCTAACTAATGTAGCACGCGGGCACGAAAAGGCAAGGGGGCGTTCTGTTTTTTCTTGGCGTTCGGTAAGTATCGGGCGGGCCGGGGGTTGGGGGAGGACGGGCCATAGGCAGCCAATGAATGGGCCGCCGGATGTTTAGGCGGTGTTTGATGGCAGGTTCAACGTACGTGGAGCGTCGACGTCGTGGATAGGTGACTACTGCCGTGCTAAGCATTCGGCTGAAAGATTAGGTAGCATCCCGCACGCCATTTGCGTTTTCGCTCGCACTTCTACACGGTTCAAACTTTACCACGCGATCAACCAACTCCGCTTCACGCTCTTTGGCCCAGAGATAGAGTTTATGGGCATCGAAGTCGCATTCGGCTGCGATCTGCCGACGGGCCTCCCGGACACGTTGAACGACTGGATCGTCTTGGGTCATGATTCGTCCTCCGCAAACAGCATATCCGGCGTTGTAATCACGGGAATCGAAAGTCCCAACTCGGCATTGATCGATCGCACATGGAAAGCCTTATTGGCGTTCGCCAAATGTCTGCAGTTCCACGTTAACAGGAACGAAATACCGTAATACGAGGCCGCCGCGAGATGATAGGCATCGCCGGCGTCCTCGGCCGGCATCAATTTTCTGCGAATGTAGACCTCCGCGATCGATTCGATCTCTGGCGTAACGCCGAGGACCGGTAAATCCTGAACCAACTGAAGCGCATCCGCCTTGCCGGGATAGTTGCCGCGATCAAGCTCGGCGAGCGTGAATACGGAAGAGACGAGGTCGTATCGGATGCGCTCTTGCGCCCACCAGCGCCTCGTGCATTCGCGACGGGCAACCATCTCCGGTTCTTGCCTGACTTCAAAGTAGAAGCTTGGAATGGTGGTTTCGATAAAGACCGTTCGTTTCATCCGGTGCGATTATACCTGCTTAACGAGGCCGCCGTCTTGGACGTGCCGGCCATAAGGGATGGACGGATCCCGTGACGGGGATCACTAACGAATTGCATCGCTGGTTTTCTTAACTGCGCGCATCGTGTTCGAATTCAGTGGGTCGAGTAGAACCCGCCCCGCTTAGGTCTCGGGCGATTCTGTGCAGGTACATGGTGTTTGGCGGGAGCGGTTGGCGACGAGGAAGCAGGCTGCGGCGAGGAGGGCAAAGAGGAGGCGGCCGACGAGGCGGTTGGGCTGGATGGCGAGCACGGGGGTCAGTTCAACCAACTCGTGAAGCGCTGCGTATGCAAAGAACAGTCCGAAGCCGAAGAGAATGAACGGTGCAAGGAAGCCGCCGGTGTAGCCGGTGCCGTTGCAGTGTTCGCATGGGGACGCGATGGCGGATTCTTGGGCTGTCACGGTTTCGGCGGTGTCGCCGCGCTCGCGGTTGCAGCTCCAGCAATGGGTGAATTGGGTGCCGATGTGTTCGTGGCATTCGGGGCAGGTCCAGGTGCCGACCTTGCGGAATGGCATCTTGCAATTCGGGCAGGCGGGTTCGGTGATGCCGTGAAGGTCGTGGCCGCAGTATCGGCAGTGCGTGGGGTTCGCGGGGGCGGCGTGTTCGGCGAGGATTTGTTTCGCACGGGCGGCGTCGGCCTCGTCGGCGACCCAGATGGACGGGGCGGATTCAGCGGTGAAGGGCAGCTCGCCGCGCACGCCCCAGAGGGCTTCTCCTTGAATGGAGGCGCGGATGCCGTGTTCCTCAAGGACGCCCTGGATATGGCGGGCTTCGAGGGGGTTGGCGGATTGGGCGATGCGGATCATGAGGAGTCTCAAGGAAGATATTCTGTGTCGACTGGTTTCATAATATCGTGGAATTTTCTGAAAGTGAGATTAATTGGATTAGCCCCGTTCACGGGGGTTGCCCGAAGGGTCGTTAGCCCAGCCCTTCAAGGCTGAGATTTGTCGCGCGGCGGTTCCAATTCCCCCCACCCTCCCCCCGGCCCGCGCGGCGGGCCGGAGGGAGGGTAGGGGGAATTAATGGAGAGATTGCGTCGCCTGGTCGACCAGTCCTAAAGGACTGGCCTAGTAGCCCTTCGGGGAAGGCCGGTGAACCGGCCTGAGATGACCGTGCCACCTCGTTGTGCAGTGGTTCCCTTGCGATCGCGCGCCGTTGCGCTGCCTGTGCCAGCGAGAATAGTTTGGCGGATGCGAACATCATTGAATATCATCTTGTCCATCAAATCAGATGGAGGGTTCAATGTCGCGGAACGCATATTGCGAAATCAATTTGCACATTACATGGCACGTGAAGGACAACACGCCGGTGCTCATCGATTCGATTGAGAATCGGTGTCATCATTATTTGCGGCATCGGGCATTGCAAACGTCGGGCGTGATTGTGCATGAGGTCGGCGGCATGCCGGACCATGTGCATCTGGCGGTGAGTTTGCCGCCGACGCTATTGATCTCTGAGTGGATTGGGGAGTTAAAGGGGGCGAGTTCGCATTACATCAACAGTAAGATTGCGAATCGAAAGGTGCTGGCGTGGCAGACGGGATACGGTGTGGTGAGTTTCGGATCGAAGGATCTGCCGTGGGTGGTGTCGTATATACGCAATCAAAAGGAGCATCACGCGCAGCGGACGACACAGGAGCGGTTGGAGATGATTGAGCGGTTTGGCGTATGATGTAGATTGGTGATGCAGGCGTGGGTGATCGTTGGGGCTATTGGATTGGTGGATTGTCTCAGTCCGGTTACCTTTGACTCCGAGGAGTGGTTGGATCAAAAATAGGTCGCATCGATTTACCTGTCCTTAGCCCCGTTCACGGGGGTTTCCCGAAGGGTTTATAGCCCAGTCCTTTAGGGCTGGGATTGGTGGCGCGGCGGTTCTAACTCCCCCCACTCACCCCCCGCTCGTTACGCGGGCGGGGGGTGAGTGGGGGAAAACTGGGATGCTGCTGCCCTATCGACCAGTCCAAAAGGACTGGCCTATTAGCCTTTTGGGAAAGGCCGGTGAACCGGCCTATTCGCCCTAGCGCGGCCCCACGGCGCTCTGTCGATCCGCCACGGACATTCAGTCCTCAAGCACAAAGCAAGTGCGCCGAGGCAATTCTGCATCGCATTTACAACGCCATCTCCTACTCCGCATCGATCACGCTACCGCATTCAATTTGACGTTCGGTGCCGGTGCGCCGAAGAGCAAACCTTCGACGGATAGGTCCTCGTCAATGTCCGGCCAGTGGATTCCATAGCCGCCGCCAGCCGGTTTCCAGTTGCCTCGTTGTTGCGGTGTGGCATGGAGCAGACTCGGGTACCACGCAAGGGGGACGGTGATTCGGCGACCGTCGGCCAGATCGACGCTGAGCGCGTCATCGTCGCATGCAACACTCATCACACGCAGTCCTGCGCTAACGACCGAAGTATTTGTGCCAGGCATTGAGAAACTCCTGCTGGTGTTCTGTCACGATACGTTCGAGGTCGCGTAGTTCCCTGGAGCCAAAGCCGATATTGCGAGACAACGAGACTGTGGTTAGCCAGAACTTCGCCGATTTGTCGTCCCGGTCCACGTGGACGTGCGGCGGCTCCTTCATATCGTGACTCACAAAGTATATGCGATAGGGGCCTATTCGGGCAATCGTCGGCATTTTTGGATTCGCTTAAAGCAAAAAAAGCCCCGAGTCATTAACCCGGGGCTAACTGGGATCGCTGTTACGACTTCACCTCATACTCCGCATCGATGACGTCTTCGTCCTTCTTTGCCGACTTGCCGCCGCCGTCTTGCGGGGGTGGTTGCGGGCCACCAGCTGCGCCGGCTGCCTTCGCCGATTGCTCGTAGATGATCTTGCCGATGGCCTGCGAGGCGGTCAGCACGTTTTCCACGGCCTTCTTGATGGAGCCGGCGTCGTCGGACTTCAAGCGTTCCTTCAAGTTGTTGATCGCGGACTCGACCTTGCTGCGCTCGTCGGCCGGGACTTTGTCGCCGTGCTCCTTGAGGGTTTGCTCGGTCTGATAGATGACCGAGTCGCCCTGATTGCGGGCGTCGATGAGTTCGCGCTTCTTCCGGTCGTCTTCGGCGTGGGCCTCGGCTTCCTTGCGCATTCGCTCGACGTCGGCCGGGTCGAGGCCGCTGGAGCCTTCGATCTTGATCTTCTGTTCCTTGCCGGTGCCGAGATCTTTCGCGGAGACGTGGAGGATGCCGTTGGCGTCGATGTCAAACGTGACCTCGATCTGCGGCGTGCCGCGCGGGGCCGGCGGGATGCCGGCGAGGTTGAACCGGCCGATGGTTCGGTTATCGACGGCCATGGGTCGCTCGCCCTGGAGGACGTGGATCGACACTTCGGGCTGATTGTCGGCGGCGGTTGAGTATGTCTCTTTCTTGCTGGTGGGAATCGTCGTGTTTCGCGGGATCATGACGGTCATGACGCCGCCGAGCGTTTCGACGCCGAGGGAGAGCGGCGTGACATCGAGCACGAGAATGTCCTTCACGTCGCCCGCAATGATGCCGGCCTGAATGGCCGCACCGATGCCGACGGCTTCGTCGGGGTTGACGCTCTTGTTCGGCTCTTTGCCGAAGATTTCCTGGCAGAGCTTTTGCACCGCGGGAATGCGCGTCGAGCCGCCGACGAGGATGACTTCGGAGATATCGCGCGGACTGAGCTTGGCGTCGGAAAGGGCTTTGAGCACGGGTCCGCGGCATCGCTCGGTGAGCGGGCCGGTGAGCTGTTCGAACTTGGCGCGGGTGAGCGTCTGGTTCAGGTGCTTCGGCCCGCTGGCGTCGGCGGTGATGAACGGCAGATTGATTGTCGTCTCCATGTTGCCGGAGAGTTCGCACTTGGCTTTCTCGCAGGCTTCCTTCAGGCGTTGATGGGCCATCGGGTCTTTGCGGAGATCGACGCCATACTGCTTGCGGAATTCGTCCGCGACGTAGTCGATGAGGACCATGTCGTAGTCGTCGCCGCCGAGGTGCGTGTCGCCGTTGATGGAGAGCGTTTCAAAGACACCGTCGCCGACATCAAGAATGCTGATGTCAAAGGTTCCGCCGCCGAGGTCGAAGACGGCGATTTTGCCGCCTTTTTTCTTATCCATGCCGTAGGCGAGTGCCGCGGCGGTCGGCTCGGGGAGGACGCGCTTCACGTCGAAGCCGGCGATGATGCCGGCTTCCTGCGTGGCTTTGCGCTGGGCGTCGTTGAAGTATGCCGGGACGGTGATGACCGCGGCGGTGACTTTTTCGCCGAGGTAATCCTCCGCGGTCTTCTTGAGGTCTTGCAGGACCATCGCGGAGATCTCGGGCGGCGTGTAGTTCTTGTCGCGAACCTTGACACTCACCAACTCATCGGGGCCACCGACGACGCCATAGGGAACAAGCTTCTCTTCGGAGGCGACTTCGTTATGTCGCCGACCCATGAAGCGCTTCACGCTGTAGACGGTGTTGGTCGGGTTGGTGACCTGCTGGTGCTTGGCGATCTGGCCAATAAGCCGCTCGCCTTTGTCGGAGAAGCCGACCACTGACGGCGTGGTTCGGGCGCCGAGTGCGTTGGTGAGGACCTTGGGCTGTCCGCCTTCCATGACGGCCACGACCGAATTCGTGGTACCGAGGTCAATTCCGATGATCTTGGACATATCGCTACTCCTTCTCGAATGGTCGAGCTTGGTTGCAACCCATGCCGTCTACGCAGCCATTGGGGGCGGCAGAGGCAATGACGAATCTCGCGGAGCCTCTCGGGCAGACCGCGTCCTTTACGAGTAATAGCAAGGGGGATGCCAACGCCAACGAACTGAACGAGAAATCGTAAGCTTAGTCTGCACAGACAATTACGACGCATGGCAACACGGCCGCCAAAGCGAGGGCTGCCATTGTGACATGGATCGATTGACGGTGGCAGTCGAAACGCAGGGCTGTTTCGCCGCGCTGGGCGAAAAAAAATCGGCGGGGTCGAGGGCTTTCCTCTACCCCGCCGAGAAGTTTTTCCCACCAGACCTGGGCTGCTACGGCTTTACCGCAACAGCGACAGGATCTGAGCCGACTGCTGCGACGCAACGCCGAGCAGCGAGACGGCGGACTGGAGGAGGACGTTCTGTCGAGACAGCTCGGCCGTCTCGGAGGCGAAGTCCACATCCGTGATCACGCTTCGGGCGTTGGTCAGGGCTTCCTTTGCAGCGGTGAGACTGTTTATGGATGTCTCGACCTGGAACTGCGTGAAACCGCCGATTCGGCCCTGGAGCGTGGCGACCTGGCTGAGGGCGGTCTTGGCGATGGTGGTCGCCTGGCCGGGGTTCTTGTTCAGGTCATTGGTACCACCACTCTTGAGCGTGCTGAGATAACCCGTCACGCTGTCACCGAGGCCCTGCGAGAAGAGGGCGTTGATGCCGATCGTGGACTGGGTGTTTGTGGTCGTGCCGAGCTGGAACGTCGCACCGCCACCGGCGATGTCGATGTTGCCGGCGCCGCCTGCAACGTTGCCCGCGGCGGTTAATGTAAATTCGCCCGAGAAACCGCTGGCGTTGTACGACACGCGGAGACCATCGACGAAGGCCGACTGGCCGTTGACCGTGACCGAGGCGTCGGTGCCCTTGGTGTAAGCCACACCGGTCGCAAAGTCGGCATCACCACTGATGTAGGACGCCGAGACGAACGCATTCGAGCCATAGGCGCGGCTCTGGATGCGAACCGTCGTGCCGTTGACCGTGGCGGAAACGCCCGTGTCGTTTGCGGCAGCGACGACCTTGCTGGCGATGTTGGCGAGCGTGTCACCGTTGGCAATCGAAATTGTCGCGGTGCCGAGCGCACCTGTGATGCTGATCTGCGAGGCACTGACGGCCGCCGGGTTGTTCACGAGCGTGCCAGAAGCAACGGCCCCGGCGGCGACGACGTTGACAGCGAGACTCTGGTTCGCCGTTGTTGTGGGTCTTGAATACACGCGGACGTCGGAGACTTTGGCGGGCACGCTGGCGGTCGCGCGGATGGACTGCGAGCCGTCGAGGAGCCGCTTTCCGTTGAATTGCGTGGTGCCGATGATACGGTCGATCGAGCTGATGGCGTTGTCAATCTGAGCCTGATTGGCGGCGACTTCCGAGGGGGTCAAACCGCCGGAGCTGCTGCTCTTGGCCGCGAGCGACTGAATGGTGGAGAGGAGGCTGGTCACTTCGGTGAGGGCCGCGTCGGCCGTACCCAGAAGCGACTTGGCTCGCTGGTTGTTGTCGAGGGCAGCATTGGTGCCGGTCAATTCCGCGCTGAGGCTCTGGACCACGATCAGACCGGCCGGATCATCGGCGCCACGGTTGATTCGCGATCCTGTCGACAATCGCTGGAGCGATTTCGACTGGTCCGCTGTTGTTCCGTTCAGGATGTTCAACAGGGACAATGTGTTGACGTTTGTGACTGTAAGACCCATAACTTTCTTTCCCTTCTTTTCGGCGATGCCCGATTTTCAGTATTGCCTGTGTCGGTTCACCTCTCACGAGGGCGAGCCGCAACACTGGCATCGCTGTTTTCGCACATCGACTCGGGAAACCTAAGATATAACTTGCGGCCAGGAGTGAAATGGGGGAATCGGCTCAGGCGAATCCAACACGCGTTGCCGAAAGAGGTTAATCGAGTGGTTGAATATCGGAAGGTCCGAAATTCGAGCGCGGATCAACACTGGCCGCATTGCGTCCGTTTTCTATGAGTCGATGCGCATGGGTTTATTGGCCACGGTTCGCGATGACGCGCCGGCCTCAACCGGCGCCGTCGCGGCATTGGCCTTTGCGGGCGGAGCGGATTCGGTGACGACGTCCGCATCGGGCGCGGCAGGCTGGGATTGAGCGGCTTTATAGGCGGCGAGGCGGGCCAGGGCTTCACTCGGTATCGGACCGAGTCGCCACACGCCGTCTTCCTTCGTGATACCCACGAAGATCTGCTTGGAGCGCTCGCCATGACGGACGGCGAAATCTTTCAGGTCGTAGGTAACCTTCATGATGAACGTGTCGCCTGGGGCACCCGCCGCCACCGGGACTTTTTCAAGGCCTTCGATACGGACCTGTTTCAGGGCGTTGAAGTTGGCCTCGAAGCGAGCCGGAAGGATGGGCGGTCGCTGATTGCTGAGCATCAAACGGAAGTCGGAGTATTTGCCTTCCATGCAGACGCGGGCGAAGCGGTCGACGAAAAGATTCAGCGAGAGATCCGTCGTGCGAACGGCCTCCGGGAAAACAAAGTAGGGACGGTTTTCGGGATCGAGGATCACCGGCTCTGGAAAGGCCTCGGCGATGTTGATCGTGCTTCGGTCGGAAACCAAAACGAACACGACGCCCGTTACGAGCGCAAAGGCAAGCAGGATAAGCCCGTAGAGGGCAAATCGACGCAGGGCTGGTTTCGTGCGGATCTGGGCCATCGAGAGAGTGTAGTGTACCCGAAACCGTCGATATCGAAAGGAGTGGTCGAGCCTCGGGTCGCACAAACCTGTGATCAGCGTATAGGATGTGCTACGAAACCGGTCGGTGTGCTCGCACAATCAGGAACGCCCTATGAGAATGGCAACGCGCGGGAGATTTGCGGGGTTTGGGGTCGCCGTGCTTGCAGTTTTGCAAGTTGTCACAGCCGGGGGAATGTCGTGCCAGCCCCCGATGATCATCGTTCAGCCGCCCGATGTCGATGTGACCGTCGATTTCTTTGTTTTGACGAATCGACAAAAGGTCATCGGATTAACCGGCTACTTTCCCGGCGTCGAATACGATGCGGTGACGTTTTCGATTCTGGCGCCGCCTGCAAATGGGCAACTCATTGGGACGCCGCCGAACGTGACGTACATTCCCAATGCGGGGTTTGAGGGGGCTGACAGCTTTACGTATCGCGCGGAAGGCGGAGGGCAATCGCGTGATCGCACGGTGAACCTCGCGGTGGCGTCGACGTTTGTTCCTCCGATTGGGATTCCCACTCCGGAGTTTGGCATCACGCAGAGCCACATGATGTATGCCGGGCAGAATTATGACTACAACGGAACGATGGCGCCCTATGGCGACGCGGGGAACGGGCCGTTCACACATTATGTCGACTTCAACACGGGGAGCGACGCGGGCAATCCATTTGGAACCGTTGCGGCCCCGCGGCGGACGATTCCTGACAACCTGACGCCGGGCAGCGTGGTGGAAATTCACGGGACGGACATAAATT
This sequence comes from Planctomycetota bacterium, assembly GCA_016235815.1. Taxonomy (GTDB): domain Bacteria; phylum Planctomycetota; class Phycisphaerae; order UBA1845; family UTPLA1; genus JACRIM01. The sequence goes on along the minus strand of JACRIM010000008.1, from coordinate 27,658 downwards.
ACAACTCGCGCATTAATATCACGGGGGAGGGGACGCTTGCGAAGCCAATCTTCATTCGTGGAGCGAACGCTGCGAGTAAGCCGCTGTTTCGCGTGGGACTGAAGATCGAATGTAACTTTGTTATCTGCGAGAATCTGGAATACGACGCGCGGGATTGGGGCACTGGTACGTTTGGCGCCGGCTGGATCGCCGTGACGGCGAGCGATGCGGCGCCATTCAAGGTGTATCACCATGTTGCGATACGACACAGCCTGGGGCGTGACCAGCCGACCAATGATAATTCAACGCCCTTTGGTGTTCAGGTAGGGCATTCCAACCCATCGCTGAATGATGCGACGAGCCTGATCGAAAACATCGTGGTGTACGATGTTGAGGTGCGTAATTACAGCCAATGGGACAACTTCACGGGCAGCAATGACAACGCCGGCGTGATTCTGGCGTCGAACAGTCGTCATTGCTGGGTGCTTGATTGTCACCTGCACCACATTCGGGGCGATGCGGTGAGCGTAAATCGGGCTAATCCGAAATCCAATCAAGCGGCGGCGCGAAACTCGTATATCGGTCGAAACTATTTACACAACTGCAAGGAAAACATCATCGACTACAAGAACGGCGTCACCAGCGTTTTCTCGCAGAATGTGTGCCATACGGTTCGAACGTCGGACTCCTCCACCGGCGCAGCCATCACATTGCATGACGACGACCCATCGGCGGAATGGCCGGGCAGCGATGATGTCTGGATTCTTTTTAACACCCTCTATGATGCGGAAATCGCGATTGCACACGAGAATTTGAACGTATTTCCCATCGGCAAACCGTCGCGATCGTATCTCGTCGGCAATGTCATCTTTGACGTTCGGAATATTCGCGGGAATCCGCTGCTTACGGGCGTGGCCATTTACAAGGGGCAGGAGGCGCAATCGCGCATCATCAACAATACCATTTACAATTGCGATCATGGCATATGGCTTGGAATACCGACGCTTGCGCGCCCCGATGCATGCACCCAGGTCGTGCGCAACAACATCATTTACGACCTCACGGAGCGTTTCAAATCGCAGACCGGCAAAGATGGGATGCAGGTCTACATTCGGACGGATGCGATCCTGCCATTTACGGCACAAGATCACAACCTCTACTTCGAAGACTCCGGCCAGGTGCGATTCAACATTACGCAGCCGGGACTGATTGAGGTGCCGTTCAACTCGGTGACAGATCTGGTGGCCGCGACCGGCGTGGGAAATGCGGACGTGATCACTGATCCAAAGTTTGTCGATCCGTCGGTGCTGGATTTTCACCTGACGGCCGACAGCCCTGCGCGAACAACGGGCGTGGCGGATGATGCGTATGCCACGTTTGCGGCGCAGTTCGGCTTGTCGATTGACGTGTATCAGGATGGGGCCGCGCGGCCTGCGGGGCGGTTTGACCTTGGGGCGCTGGGGGATGCGCCGTAGCGGAGGGCCGAGCGGTGTTTGTGGATTATCGTGTTTCGCGGCGGGCGAAGCGGATGGCCTGGCGGATGGCGTCGAGGGTGTGCTGGTGAGCACGTCCATAGTCAGAGAATGAGATCGAGCGATAGCCACGCTCCGCCAGGGCGAGGGTGCTTGCGACGAGGGCCTGCATCGTGCTGGTATCCGTCTGCTCGACCGATTTGATAACATCGAGTTTCGACGGAATCAGACTGACATGGCTGTCCAGTGTTGATTCGGTTGCGCCATCTCCGAGCATTCTCGAAGAGACGACCACAGCGTCAATCCGCTCCATCAGATGTTCCTGAATGAAATCGGCGTCGGCGGGAAATACGCGAGCGCTGTATCGCACGGCCAGCTCACATTTTGCGCGTTGCTTTAGCTCTGACACCAATTCGAGCACGAAGCCACGCATTGACATGCTGTATTCAAGCACATCTGGGTCGTATAGAAGAGTACTGCGATCTTTTGTGTTCTCCGTGCCCGAATGATCCAACCACTCTTCGAGCCTTGCAGTCGCCGCCTGCAAGACTGCATCGCCCCCGACGCTCTGGGCTGAGACGGCCTGACGGCAAGATGAACAAAAGCAATGTGAAAGAAGATCCGCAGCCACCGGCAACCATGGGGGGCGGCACACCTCATTCTCGTTGTGGTCCGTTACATCCTCCCATCGCAATTCGCGAATTTCCAACGCTTCCAGTCCGTAGTTGGTCGACAGATCTTCCACCATGGCCGCGAGGAATTCGCGCACGTCGGGGTGTGTTGGGCACAGCACTCGCTCACTTATGACACCTAGCGCATTCACACACGCAGCAAACGGGTATCGCTCTACAAGGGCCCGGCCGACGCAGCAGTTGATCGATGCCCGGACCTTCAACTTCTCCTTTTCACATACCTTGACGATTCGCTCCAGGGCATTTCGCGATTTCATCCATGCAGCAGGATGGGGCTTGATGCGGCAGGAGGAATAGAATTTCTTGTCGGGCTGAAAGTGGGCGCCGGCCTCAGTCTTAAAGACGCGTTTCTCCAGGGGTTTTCGTGGGCGATAGTGAAGGACCTCCGACGTCGTTGCCGCGACATTGATTCCATCAACGCCGATCTCCCCCGCGAGGCGGCCGATGGATTCTTCGAGGCCCTCGTCCTCCAAGTCCCACGGGTAGCAATACATGTAGAATTGCGGTTGCATGTGGCGTCCTGCTGGTTCGGCCGATTCTACGGGGCGGGCGGTGCCGCAGAAAACCTTGAAATACCGGCCCCTGTGAATCGTTTGGCCACATGGTGGCTCGGTACAATGAAACCGGTGGAGGAGAGGGACTATGACGCTTCGACCCCAACTCGTCGGCTGCGCCTGCATTGCCGTGGGATTTCTTGCAGCAAATCAGCCTAGTGCCGTTTCCGCGTCTGATTGCACGGTGACCAGCGTGGGCTTCACGCCGCTCAATGATCTCGGAGCGGGATTTTACAGCCCGAGCGGGACGCCTTTTCAGGGCGGGCTTTATCCCGGCGGCTCGAACCTGATCCCCGCAGCGCATGGGGCGATCGGCCGTTCGCGGGCGTTGGCGATTCGGGCGCTCCCGAAGTATTTGCTTCTGTCCATTGGAATGTCGAACACGACGCAGGAATATTGTTCCGCGGGCGGCGGGTTGCCATGCGATGCGTGGACGTTTATGGGGCAATCCCTCGCCGATCCGCGCGTGAACACGGCGCAACTGCGAATGGTGAACGGCGCGGCCGGCGGTCAGGCGGCGTCGACGTGGGACAGCCCGACCGATCCGAATTATGACCGAGTGCGGGACATGGTGCTGGCGCCGCAGGGGCACACCGAGGCGGATGTCTATGTCATCTGGGTGAAGGTGGCGAATCCGGGTCCGACGATCAAACTTCCGAACGCCGGCGCCGATGCGTTCACACTCAAGTCACAGACGGCGAACATCCTCCGCTCGGCGAAGATTCGTTACCCCAATTTGCTATTGGCGTTCGTCTCGTCGCGCATTTATGCGGGGTATGCGGGATACCCGATTCCGACAGCCAGCGCGCTTAATCCAGAGCCTTATGCGTATGAATCAGGCTTCGCGATGAAATGGCTGATCGAGGCACAAATCACCCAGATGAGCGGCGGGCCGATCGATCCGATTGCGGGCGACATGAATTACAACACGGTGGCGCCATGGGTGGCGTGGGGGCCGTATCTATGGGCCGACGGAACGACGCCGCGCAGTGACGGGCTCACTTATATCTGCACAAATCTTGACGCGGATGGTACGCACCCTTCGATGACCGGCGAGCAAAAGGTCGGCACGATGCTGCGGAACTTCATGCTGACCGACCGGGCGGCGACCCCGTGGTTCCGCAAGTGCGAACTGGCGGACATGAACGTGGACGGCGTGTGGACGACGGCGGACATCGCGTCATTCGTTACCACCGTATTGCAGCCGGGATTCGCCACGGCGGCGCAGCTCTGCGCGGCGGATTGCAATGAGGATGGGCTGGTGAACGGGCGCGACGTGGGGCCGTTCGTGAAGGTGCTGCTGGGGCCGTGAGTACGCCGTGGGTTAGGTGTTTTGATCGTGCGTGTCGATGTCCAGCGGCGCGTGCATGTGTTTGGCGGCACCGGGGTGGGTGAGCACTTTGTAGAAGCACCATGTCAGGAGCCAGAGCACGAATCCCACGGAGCTGAGCATGAAAATCCATCCGCCAAGCGTCATGACTTGCCCTCCGCGATGACTGGAAATGCGCTGGTGTCCGTTGATGTGTCTTTCGATTCCGCGCCCCAGCGAGGCCCGGCGATCTTGATGAGAATCAGGAAGAACACCAACACGGTGGCGATTACACAGACCGAAAGAAGCGGCACGCCGCCTTGCTTGAGCTGGCTCAGATAGCCGCCGAGGTTGTTCGTACACCACATCACAAACACGGCTGTCAAATAAGTTGGCGTGACGTATTTGATCACAAACGGGAACCAGCGGGGCAGCTTCATCTCCGCGCCGATGTGGGCGAAACGAACGCCCTTTTTCACACCAAAGGACCATGAGAAGAGAAACACCTGCACCATCGCCAGGACAAAGATCATGGCGGTGCCGACCCAGAAATCCATCGTGTCCAGCGCGGCCAGGCCCTTACTGAACCAAATCACGAAGAACGATCCCAGTGCAGTGACCAATCCGAGCAGGGCAACCGAGGCTTTACGGCCGATCTTCAACCCTTCCTCCAAAAACGCGATGGCGGGCTGAAGCATCGAGAGCGAACTTGTGATCGCCGCGAGGAACAGCATGAAGAACCAGATCGCGCCGAAGAATCGACCGCCCGGCATGTATTGGAATACCACCGGAAGCGTTTTGAAGCCGACCTGGAAGGAACTTCCCTCCGTTCCGATGGCCCCCAAAAAGACAAACGCAGCGGGGATGGTGATAAGTCCGCCGAGGCAGACCTCGAAGAATTCATTCGTGGCCGATGCCGTGAGGCCTGAGAGGACCACGTCGTCTTTTCGCTTCAAGTAACTGGCATAATTGATGATGACGCCAAAACCGACGGAAAGCGTGAAGAAAATCTGCCCGGCTGCGGCCATCCAGACGTCGGCGTTCAACAGCGGCTGCCACCAGGAACCGCCTGCAACTTTGGGCTTGGGGTTCCACATGAAGCCCAGACCGTTCATGACGTTTTGATTCGGCAAATCCGGGTTGGGCGTGCCAAGGGTCAGAACGCGCACCAGCACGACGATGGCGGCGAGTCCCATGATGGGCATGGCCCACGTGCAGAAAGCCTCAATGCCTTTGGAGAGGCCTCGATAGATGAAGTAGAAATTGACGGCGAAGGTGATGGCCCAGAAGATAACGCTTTGATGGAGTGAGCTTCCGAGCATAACACCGTCGGCATCATCTCCCGTCACCGAAGTGAAGAATTCCTTGCTTCGCTGGACATAGTGGGTGGGGTCGCTCCCGAGATTGATTGAACCAAACAAATAGTTGAACGAGTACTGAAGGCACCACGATTCGATGTACACGTAATACATGTAGATAACGACCGGGATCACCAGGCCCAGCACGCCAAGGTAACGCCAGATCGGCCGACGACCCAAGACACCGAAGATGGCGGGGCAGGAGTTGAAGCCAAATTGTCCGCCATACTTGCCCATGGTCCACTCGGCCCAGCAAATGGGAATGCCGAGGAACAGCAATGCACAGAAGTATGGAACCATAAATGCCCCGCCGCCGTTTTGCGCGGCAAGGCCCGGAAAGCGAAGGAAGTTGCCCAAGCCGACGGCCGATCCTGCGACAGCAAGGATGATGCCAAGGCGACTTCCCCATTGTTCTTTTGATTGGCTCATACGGAACGAACTCCGTTGGTGGCGGCGATGAATTGAGGGGGGACCGTACCCGTAGAACCCCGGGGATGCAACCGTCCAGGCCGACGATCACTCCCACTCAATCGTCGCGGGCGGTTTGCTGGTGATGTCGTAGACCACCCGGTTTATCCCGGCGACTTCGTTGGTGATTCGCGTGGAGATTCGGGCCAGGAGCGAATGCTCGATGTGGACCCAGTCAGCCGTCATGAAGTCGGTGCTCTCCACAAATCGGACGGCGATGGCATTCTGACCGGCGTACGTGCGACCGTCGCCCATGACGCCGACACTGGAAACGGGAAGCAACACGCCAAAGGCCTGAGCCACCTTGCGATACCACCCGGCGGCGATCAGTTCCTCAATGATGACCTGGTCGGCCCGGCGGAGCAGGTCGCACCGCTCGTGCGTGACCTCGCCGATGATTCGCACGGCCAAGCCGGGGCCGGGGAAGGGATGCCGCCAGACGATTTCCTCGGGAAGGCCCAGCACTTCACCGAGGATGCGAACTTCGTCTTTGAACAAATCGCGGAGCGGCTCCACAAGTTGAAAGCCGAGTTCCTTGGGCAGGCCGCCGACATTGTGATGTAGCTTTATGTTCGCCGTTTTTCCGGAATGGCTGTGGCCGGATTCGATCACGTCGGGATAGAGCGTGCCCTGCGCAAGGAAATGCGCGTTGGGGATTCGTGTCGCTTCTTCCTTAAAGACTTCAATAAATTCGTGACCGATGCGGATTCGTTTTTCCTGAGGCTCGCTCACGCCTGCGAGGCGCGACAGGAATCGCTCCGCGGCATCGACGACGTGCAGATCCATTTTGAAATGCCCGCGGAAGATGGCCTCCACGCGCTGCCGCTCGTGCATTCGAAGCAACCCATTGTCAACAAAAATGCAAGTCAGGCGGCCACCCAACGCGCGATGCAGGAGTGCAGCCGTAACCGATGAATCGACTCCACCGGAGAGGCCGCAGATGACGGCCGCGTCGTTTGGCACTCTTGCCCGCACGGCCGCAATGGCATCGTCGATGATGTTGCCGGCGTTCCACGTGCCTTTGCATTTGCAGATTTCGTAAAGGAAATTGCGGAGGATCTGGCCACCCTCGGGGGTGTGCGTGACTTCTGGGTGGAATTGCACGCCATAGACCGGGCGGCTTTTGTGCTTTACGACGCCGAGGGGGCAGGTCGGAGTTTTGGCGAGCGCGACAAAATCCGGGCCGACCGATTCAACGAAGTCGCCGTGCGACATCCACACGGTCGTGGCATGCGGAACGTGGGCGAGGATGGGATCGGGCGAAATGGTCTCGAGACGGGTGCGGCCATACTCTCGCACCCTCGCAGGCGAGACTCGACCTCCAAGGCACTCGCACGCAACTTGCATCCCATAGCAAATGCCGAGAATGGGTACGCCAAGATCAAAAATGGCCGGGTCGGGGCGTGGGGCGTTTGCGTCGTAGGTGCTGGAAGGACCACCACTCAGGATGATGCCGACGATGCCGCTCTCACGAAGTTTTGCCGCTGAGACATCCGGCGCGAAGATGAGCGAGTGTGCCTGATTCTCGCGGACGCGGCGGGCGATGAGTTGGACGTATTGCGCGCCGAAGTCGAGGATGGCGATGGTCTGCAGGGCCATGTCGCGCAGTCTATCCGATGCGACAACTCCGCACGGATGCCTGTGAATTGTCAGATTACTTCTGAATGATGACCGTCTGGCCGCAGCTGTGTTGGCAGGCCGGAGCAAGGAGCGCCTCAACAAGTGCGGCCACATCGTCGGGAGCCAGGACTTTGTCTGTCGGAAAATCTGGAAATGCGCCGCGAAGCATCGTCGTTTCCACGGCCCCCGGCGCGACGGCATAAACGCGAATGTTTCGCTCGGCTCCCTCTGCCGCCAGAGCCTTGGTGTACGTGTTAACAAATGCCTTGGCCGCACCGTAGGCCGCGAAACCGGGAAACGGGTCGAATGCCCCCACCGACGAAATGTTCACAATCGCCCCACTGCCGGCCTTCGCCATCGGCGCCCAAACGGCTCGACAGCACAGAAAGACCGCACGAACATTGGTCGCAATGACGGTGTCGAAATCGTCGGTGGACGTTTGCTCGATCCGCATGAGCGGGGCAACGCCGGCGTTGTTCACCAGCACATCAACACGGCCGAAAGCTGCGATTGTCTGTTCGACGAGCCGGGAAACATCTGCTTCTTGCGTCACATCGGCCGCGATGGGGATCGCAGTACCACCGTTTGCCTTAATGAGGCTGCACGTTTCCGTGATTTGGCTAAGCGTGCGAGCGACCGCGACGACCGACGCGCCGGACTTGGCCAGCCGTTGGGCGATTGCCCGGCCGATGCCGCGCCCGGCCCCCGTCACGATCGCCACGTTGTTTCGCAGATCGACCGTCGACATGCCGGGTCATGCCTCGCTGTTTGCGCGGTCGATGCCGATTTGGACGAGTTCCCGCTGGGTACCGAGGTTGGAGGTCGGCTTCTTCACCGCATCGCAAGCGCAATTGCCGCCGCAACCCGCTTCACCGCCGCGAAACGACTGCACGATTCCCCGTATAAGGAAGAACGAAGCGCCAGCGACGATTACGTATGTGAGGATATCCTGCCACATGCGATACAATTGTAGCCCTTTGCCGCCGGTGTGTATTCACAGCCATCACAAACCGGGCGGAACCGGTCGTTCATGCACTTGCAAAAACCCAACCGCCTGCTATAACCGCAAGCCCTTTACCGGCCCGCAGCTATGGCCGGTTGGAGTGCAACCTTGAGCCAGTTGTCCCTGCCTTGGGTCGCGAAAGACCCGGCGGTTTATCAAACCTATCGGCGGACGGCGATTCGCAACCTGCTTGCGGGCGGAATCGTCCATGTCGTGCTCGCGCTTGGGATCTTTGGATTCTTTGATCTTGGGTCCACCGCGAAGGTGACGAACCTCAAGATTGCCATCTCCATCATTGGATTCCTCGCTCCATTGGCCGTCGGGCTGGCATTGATCGCCGGTGGACTGGGCGTGCTCTTCTACAAGCAAATCGGCAATACGTTGAAATATGGATATACGGCGGCGAGCGTCTTTTTCGGCGGTGTGATCGGTGTTTGCCTGCTCGTCTGGCTGCATTCGCTGGTGTTCACTCTTTCCAAAGACATGCTGGCATCTCCGCAGAACGGCGCCGAAGTGGTTTCGCTTGCGATTTTTGATGCGAGCCTGACGGCGCGCGAAATAGCCGACTATCTGTCAGCGAATCTGCCGCGACTATCAAATCCCATTGTGGCGTATGTGCTGTGGCCGCTGCAGTTTGAACTGCTTCGCGATCTGCTCGCCGTCGGTGGCATTGTCGGCTTTGTAAGCGTCATCCCCGTCTTTGGTATCTGGTGGGAGCGCAAGATTGCCGGGCGCATGCAGTCGCGTCTTGGCCCGATGCGTGTCGGCGGCTGGCACGGGTGGGCACAATCCCCGGCTGACGGTGTGAAGCTGCTCTTCAAAGAAGACATGATCCCGCCGGATGCGGATCAAGCGTTATTCAAGCTCGCGCCGTATCTCACGTTTGTGCCGCCGATCTGTGCGATGATCGCGTTGCCGTTTGCCGGGGCGTGGGTGTTCCGCGATTTGGATGTGGCTTTGCTCTTTATCCTTGCGATGCTTGGCATCGAAGTCGTCGGCGTGATCCTTGCCGGCTGGGCCAGCAACAATAAGTGGAGCGTTTACGGAGCGATGCGCGAGGCCTGTCAGATGGTCTCGTATGAAATCCCAATGGGCATGAGCCTGCTTATTCCAGTCATGACGGCCGGCACGCTGCAACTGACGGCCATCGCCGACCAGCAAGGCGGCGGATTTCACACGTGGTTTATCTTTAAGAACATCTGGTGCTTCATCGCGTTTTTCAGTTACTACATCGCTTCACTTGCGTCGTGCAAGCGTGCCCCGTTCGATCTGCCGGAATCGGAATCGGAACTGGTTGCCGGTTTCCACACGGAATACAGCGGCTTTCGATGGTCGCTCTTTTTCTTCGGCGAATATGTGGCGATGTTCGTGGTGTCGGGAATCGCGGTCATTCTGTTCCTCGGCGGATGGAAGTCGCCTTTCCCGCCGGGTTTTGCACTCAAGACGAACGGCACGTGGTATGTGGACTTCGTTGTGCATGTTCTAAACGGTGTGCTGTTTAAGGAAGGTCCGATTCTGTTCGTGCTTAAGTCGGCGTTCCTTTATTACGTGCAATTGTGGATCCGCTGGACGTTGCCGCGTATTCGCATCGATCAGGTGCTGTACGCCTGCGTGCAGGTGCTGTTGCCGCTGACGATGGTCATCCTGCTCGGCAATACGCTTTGGATTCTTGGAATCGAGCATATGAAGATTGAGTGGCTGGGCACGATTGACTCGCTCATCCACAAGGTTTTGGTTTTGATTGGCGCGGTCTTGGTGATTGGAATGATCTGGATCGGCTACAACGGCTATTCGAATCGCCGAAAGCTGGTCGGCAGCCTGGTGATCGATCACCTGCCGGGTTCGTAAAGGCGGAAGTCTCGCGATGTTGGAAGCGCTCGCGTTTTACATCTTTGCCGCGGTGACGTTGGTCAGTGCCATCGGCGTCGTCGCCTCGCGCAACATCGTCCGCTCAGCGGTGTGCCTGCTTGGCACGCTCGGCGGCGTGGCGTGTTTGTATTTCCTGCTCAATGCGAATCTGCTCGCGGCGATTCAACTGATCGTCTATGCGGGCGGAACGTTGATCCTGATCGTGTTCGGCGTGATGCTCACGAGCAAGTCGCCGTGGGTGGTATTCGATCCGACGCGCGGACAAGTGGTCGGCGCGGTAATCGTGTCCATCCTGCTGGCGACGGGGCTTTGCATGTTGTTGGTCGGAAATGAGTGGCCGGCCGGCACGGCGATGACGGCGTCGCCGCACGTGAAAGACGTGGGGACGATGCTGTTGACAGACTATCTGGTGCCCTTTGAGGCGGCGAGCGTGTTGCTGCTGGTCGTGATGATCGGCGCGGCGTATTTGGCAAGGCCGGAGAAATAGGACGATGCTGACCATCGGCTTAAACCACTATCTCGTCCTCTCGGCGATTGTCTTTTCGCTCGGCATCCTGTGTATGGTGACGAAGCGTAATGCCCTGGGGATTCTCATTGGCGTTGAGTTGGTGCTCAACGCGGCCAACGTAAATCTCGTCGCGTTCAGCCGGTATCAGACCGGGGCGGCCGACGGGCACATGTTCGCGGTGTTTGTGATTTTGCTGGCGGCCGCCGAAGCGGCGATCGGCATTGCGATATTTATGAACTTCTACAACACGCTCCAGACGATCGACGTCGATCGTGGGGATGAGTTGAGAAACTAAGGCATGGTCCGCACAGCGGACCCTCCGAATTGCTCCGGCTATTAGCTGGTGCCACACCGGTTGGAAACCGGTGCCACAGACGCGAGATTTCATGCAGTATCAGACAGCACTAGCATTAGGCGTCGTCGTTCCGCTGGCCAGCTTCTTTTTCCTGGCCTTGTTCGGGCCGCGCCTTGGCAAGCCGAAGTCGTCGTACGTAGCCCTGCTGGCCATCGGGATCAGCTGCGCACTTTCGACGTATGTGCTGGTGAACTGGTTGAAACTCAGCACACCCGAGCGGACGGAACTCACGGCATCGGCCTATCGCTTCGACTGGGGGACGCTCGGTTCGATGCCGCTGACCGTCGGCGTCAAGCTCGACAGCCTCACCGTGATCATGTACTTCATGGTCACCTTCATCGCCTTCTGGATTCACTTCTTCTCCATCGGTTACATGGAGGGCCACAGCGATGAGGTGGATCATGTCAGCAAGTACCACCGGTTCTTCACGTATCTGTCGCTGTTCTGCTTCAGCATGTTGGGACTGGTGGTCAGCAGCAGCCTGCTCTTCCTGTTTATCTTCTGGGAGTTGGTCGGCCTCTGCTCCTATCTGCTGATCGGCTTCTACTTTGACCGGAAGTACGCCAGCAATGCGGCGATCAAGGCGTTCATCACCAATCGCGTCGGCGACTTCGGCTTCATCCTCGGCATGGCGCTGGTCGCGTTGTATCTGAACACGCTCGATCTCGACCTCGCTGCAGCCCGATTTGCGGAGCAATTCCACAAGTCCGCTGAAGGGCCGGCTGTCGGAATATTTGCCAATTCTTACACACTGTTCGGCTTCTCCGTCGCGTCGCTCATGGGCATCGGCCTGTTCTGCGGCGCGATGGGCAAGAGCGCCCAATTCCCGCTGCATGTGTGGCTGCCCGATGCGATGGCCGGCCCGACGCCGGTGTCGGCGCTGATCCATGCGGCGACGATGGTCGCGGCCGGTGTGTATCTCGTGGCGCGGATTTTCCGATTGCTGACACCCGAGGCGCAGTTCTTCATTGCCTGCATCGGCTGCATCACGCTGACCATCACGGCCCTCATCGCCATCGTGCAGACGGACATCAAGAAGGTGCTCGCCTATTCCACGCTCAGCCAGCTTGGTTACATGATCTTCGGCATGGGCATGGGTGCATGGGTCGCGGCCCTGTTCCACCTGATGACGCATGCCTTTTTCAAGGCCATGCTCTTTCTCGGCTCGGGACAGGTCATCGAAGGCTGCCATCACGAGCAGGACATGCGAAAGATGGGCGGCCTGCGAAAGAAGATGCCGGTGACGTGTTGGACGTTCTTCATTGGCGTCCTTGCGATTGCGGGGTTTGGTTTGCCGGGAGTTGAGATTGGCCATGTAAAGCTCGGCCTCGGCGGATTTTTCAGCAAGGATGAAATTCTCGCCGTCGCCTACGAACGAGCGTTTAACATTCCCGAACTGAAAAAGACTGATGCCGCGGCGGACGATGCCGGTGAACACGCAGACGCATCGAATGCCAACATGGGTGTGGCATCGCCCTTCCGACTCGCGTCGGACAATCAACCCGCTCAACACGCTGAGACCGAACACTCGGAACACGATGCCCACGCCCACGGCGATCATGCACAGGGCACACCGCAGAAAATGGCCATCGCCGCGAAGCTGCCGGCCATCCCGAAGTGGATGTTCTTCTTCCCGATCGCCATTGCCTACATCACCCCGTTCTACATGATGCGATGTTGGTGGATGACGTTCTGCGGGAAACCGCGCGATCATCATGTGTATGACCACGCCCATGAGAGTTGGAAGATGTTCCTGCCGCTGGTGATTCTTGCGGGCGGCACGTTCTTCTCCAGCTATCAGATGTTCCGGCCGCTCATTCATGACGCGGCGGTCATTGCGACCGATTCCTCGACTGTGGTGGCCATTGATGGCGAGGCACATGTGTTGGCCGAGGCCGGTGGCGGCACGATGATCATGCTCAACCACGCCCCGGGGAAGAACCCGCATGACTGGCTGAAAATGGGCGTTGGTTTCTCGTGGCTCATCGGCATGGGATTTGCCGTCTTGGTTTACCTGCGCGGGTTGGGGTTGGCCGACAAACTGAAACGCATGTTCGGCCCGATCCACACCGCACTCGAACAAAAGCTCTATTTCGACCATGTCTATGACGCCGTCCTCGTTGGCGGAACGGTCACGTTCGGCTTCGTCTGCGGTCTGTTCGACAAGATCGTGGTCGACGGCATCGTGAACATGACGGCGTTGCTCGGCAAGTTTGTCGGCGTCTTTACGGGCCGCCAGTTGGACATGCCGGTGAAGCGCGGCGACTGGGGCATCGTCGATGCCATTGCCAATGGCCTTGCCCAGACGATGCTCGACATTGGTTCGGAGATTCGCCGGCCGCAGAGCGGTCGGATTCGCATGTATGTCATGATCACCGCGGGAAGCGCCGCCGTCGCGCTGCTGGTCGTGTTGAACTATCACCGGCTGGCGGATGGTCTGCAGTGGTTGATGAGCAACGTGGGCACGAGGGTGCTGGCGGCAAATGGGTCCTGATAGTCGGTGCCGAAACGACGCACTCGAACTTTCGATGACCCCACCCTAGCCCTCCCCTTCGTAAGGGGAGGGGACAGCAGCAGCCGCACCGGCGCTTGCGAATAGGCACAGCGTCACGAATGCACCGGGTATCCCGGTTTGGTTGAACGGAGAATTGTCCGTGGAACACATACTGACATGGCTGATCTTTCTTCCGCTGATCGGCATGGTCGCCGTGCTGATCGCGCCGTCGTCCATGGCTCGCGGGATCGCGTGGATGACGACGTTCATCACGTTCCTCGTGTCATGCACGATGTTCGGTCCCTTCCTTCCCGGCGGCGCGGCATGGACCGGCGACGGCTACGGCAAGGCGATGCAATTCGTGCATCAGACGCCGTGGATCCACGTCGGCAACTTCCACATCAACTGGCACGTGGGCCTCGACGGCCTCTCGTTCCCGCTGATTATCCTGACGACGCTCATCACCTGGCTTTCGGCGTGGGCGAGCTGGAACTTCGACCACTGGACCAACAACAAGGGCGCTAAGGGCTTCTTCGCGTTGTTCCTCCTGCTGGAAACCGGCGTGCTCGGCACCTTCGCCTCGCTGGATTTCTTCCTGTTCTACATCTTCTGGGAAGTCATGCTGCTGCCGATGTATTTCCTCATCGGAGTCTGGGGAGGCCCGCGGAAGGAATACGCCGCGATCAAGTTCTTCCTGTACACGCTGGCCGGCTCAGTGCTGATGCTCGTCGCGCTGATTGCGATGTACTTCGCCAGCGGCACGGCCATGGGCGACCCCGGCAACTCAACGTTCAACATCATCGACTACGCAATCAACGCCAAGATCCACGACTACTTCAACGATACGACGACGAAGTTCCTCGGCTGGACGTTTGGCCGGGCCATGTTCGTGATGCTCTTCATCGGCTTCATGATCAAGGTGCCGCTCTTCCCGACGCACACGTGGTTGCCCGATGCCCACGTCGAAGCTCCGACGCCGATCTCCATGATCCTGGCCGGCGTGTTGCTGAAGCTCGGCGCCTATGGCTTCCTGCGCGTCTGCTATCCGATCTTTCCCGAGGCGGGCAAATGGGCGGCGTATGCCGTTGCCACGCTCGGCGTGATCAACATTGTCTATGGCGCGTTCTGTTGTCTGGCGCAGACCGACTTTAAGCGGCTCGTTGCGTACAGCTCCATCAGCCATATGGGTTACGTCGTACTCGGCACGGCGATCATGACGGACGTCGGTTTCCAAGGGGCCATGTTCCAAATCCTGGCCCACGGCGTTTCCAGCCCGATGTGCTTCTTTTTGGTTGGCGTGATTTATGACCGGGCGCACCATCGCGACCTCAATCGCTTCGGCGGTTTGTGGCTGGCGATGCCCAAGTATGGCTCGCTGGCAACGCTGGGCTTCTTTGCGTCGCTGGGTCTGCCTGCCCTGTGCGGCTTCATCGGTGAAATCTGGGTGCTGCTCGGCACCTTCAACGCCGGCTTCCCCTGGGCCAAGCCCATGGCGGTCATCGCTGCGTTCGGTGCGATCCTCACCGCCGCTTACATCCTCTGGATGATTCAGCGCGTCTATCTCGGCAAGAAGCAGGAACAGTACGCCGACTTCCCCGATGTCACCGCTCGCGAGACGGCGATTCTGATTCCGATGGCGGCGTTGGCAATCTTCATGGGCGTGCTGCCGAAGTACACGTTTGATCTGATGAACGGCACGCTGAGCGACATTATCAAAGTGATTCAGGGCAGCTAGGCTGCATCGCAGGAATAGGTTTCGATGACGCACGCATTACTAGCAGCGACGCCCCTGTGGATGCCCAGCGCGGCGGACCTTCAACGACTCGGCCCCCTCTGGAGCCTGGCCGGGACGATCGTGGCCGTGCTCTTCGCGGCGTTGCTCGTCGGCCGGAATTATCGCGTGGCCGGCGCGATTGCGACGCTGGGCGGCGTCTTCACGGCGACACTCTGCTGGCGAGGCATCACCGGCGGCGCGGTTCCGTTCGCGGGCCTCGCTCCTGAGGCCGCTGCGCCGATGCTGGTCGTCGACCAGTTCAGTTGCTTCTTCATCTTTCTGATCAGTGTGTTCCTCGTGCTCGTGACGGGTATGTGGTTCATGGGCCTGGACGCGGGCGTTCCCGATGAAGCGGCTCGTCGACGGGACGCGGTGGAGTTCTTCGTTCTCTTTGTCGGCAGCGCGTTCGGCATGGCGTTGATGGTCAGCACGTCGAATCTGTTGATGATCATTCTTGCGGTGGAGTCGGCATCGCTTCCCTCGTACGGACTTGCCGGCTTCCGCAAGAAGCACCGGCCGGCCGCGGAGGCATCCCTCAAGTACATCCTGTTCGGCGCTGTCACCAGCGCGATCTCGGTCTATGGCGCATCGTTGCTTTACGGGCAATTTCACACGCTTGACCTGATGAAGATCAGCACGGCCATCGGCAGCCAGGGAATCAGCGTGCTGACGGGCGTCGGCCTGTTCGCGTTCCTGATCGGCGTGGCGTTCAAGGTTTCGGCCGTGCCGTTTCACTTCTGGTGTCCCGATGTTTTCGAAGGTGCCTCGATCGAGATCACGACGTGGCTTTCCGTCGCCAGCAAGGCCGCGGGGCTTGGCCTCATGCTTCGCATCATGTGGCTCTTAAGTTGCACCGTGCAGTCGGCCGACGCCATGCGATGGGTGGCGCACGCCGTTGCGATCATGGCAGCGATCACTTGCACCGTGGGCAATTTCTCCGCTTTCCGCCAGACCAATCTCAAACGACTGCTCGCGTTCAGCTCCATTGCCCACGCGGGTTACATGCTCATGGCCGTTTCGATCATCTGGCAACCGCGCGAGTCGGCCGCGGGCATGCCGCATCCGGCGTCCTCGGCCGTCATCGCTTACATGATCGTGTATCTGCTGATGAATCTCGCGGCGTTCGGCGTCGTCGCCATGGTCTATTGGTCCACCGGCCGCGAAACGATGGACGCCTTTAATGGTCTCGGCTGGCGGAACCCCCTGCTTGGCGTCGTCATGGCGACGTGCCTGTTCAGCCTCGTCGGACTTCCACCGCTCGGCGGATTCATCACGAAGTATTACCTGCTCATTGCGTTGTACGACGCGAGTCTGATTTGGCTCATCTTCGTTGCCGTGTTCAACACGCTGCTCAGTTTGTATTACTACGCCCGCATCGCCTATGCGATGTACTTCGTGCAGAGCGACGAGGCCCCCGTGCGGGCGCCCGCGATGGGCCAGTTCGCCGTGTTGATGTGCGCCGCGGCCATCGTGCTGAGCGGCACGTTCTATGCCGGGAAGCTAAAGAGTTTCTCCGACCAGCGTTCCCGCGACATGTACGGCGCGATGCAGCCCACGGGCCTTCGTGTCGCGGAACGGCCGACTGCGGATTCAATGCACTGACCGTCCTTCACAATTGATCGGTCCTCCCATGGCAAACGAAACCACCATCGCCAAGCTCAACACGCTCCTTGCGGCCGAGCATGGCAGCCTTTTGCATCGGCTCAGTGAGTGCAACCCCTTCGTCACCTGGCCCGCCGCCGATGATCGCGCCGTGATCCAGCGAATGCTCGCCGACGCCCGCGCGCATCGGCATGATTTGGCGAACATGATCCTCAAACTACGCGGATCGCCCGTCGCGGCGACCTACCCCACGTATGTCGGCGGCGTGCATTACCTGAACCTCAGCTATCTCATGCCGCAGGTTATGGCCGGCCTGCGAGGTCTGATTCAGCTCTATGAGAAACTCGGCCCCACCGGCAGCGCCGAGGCCGATGCCCTTGTCTCCCGCCTCCTTTCCGACCACAAGCGGCACCTTGCTGAACTCGAAACGATGCACGCCAACCTCGCCCCTGCCGCGCGATAAAGGCCGATCTGTCCGGGAATCACTGGGGCCGAAAAAGGACCGAAACCCCGGATTCGCCGATGTCAAAAGGTGCCAACTTGCCCCGGCGGCCCGGCCGATGGTAGGCTGTACCGTTGATTCGCCGCCGGAACCGGGCGCGGCCGATTCATGGATGAGCGGCTCGTATGAATGCAACGCCCGATCAATCGAGGAGCACCCCCCCTGTGATTCGTCGATCGCGCCTCGCCAAATGGAGTCTCTGCGCCGTCGTCGCGTCGATGGCCATTGGTTGTCAGCAACCCAACAAGAACACCATCGCGCAGGTCGATCCCTACGTCGGCCAGCGCCCGCCACCCGTGGCGCAGCTTCCCGATCGAGAGCCGGCGCCCGAACCAATTCGTCCGCGGCGCGACACGAGCGGTTCGGCGAGCTGGATTCCGCCGGGCGGCTTTTCCAAACGCTGGGAGTGCATCGTCATTCATCACTCCGAGAGTGATAAGAGCACGCCCGAAGGCATGGCCTCGTGGCACAAGCAGCGTGGCTGGGATGAACTGGGCTATCACTTCGTCATCGGAAACGGCATCGGCTATGGCGACGGCAAGGTGTTCGTCGGCCCGCGCTGGACAAAGCAAAAGCACGGCGCGCACTGCAAGGTGCCGGGGAATTATTACAACGAACACGGTATCGGAATTTGCCTCATTGGGAATCTTGAGACCCACGGACCTACGCCCAAGCAGATGGAAACACTTGGTAAGCTCGTAACGTTTCTCAGCGAGAAGTGCGACATTCCGACATCGAAGATCAATACCCACGGCGGCATCACCCACAAGACCGCCTGCCCGGGGAAGTTCTTCAATCTGTCTCGGCTGATGCGACAGCTTGCATCCGTGTCCATTGCGGATGGCGATTCGGCGGACCCACTTCGAAGCGAGTCCGAGCCGTGATCACCTGCGATCCATGGTCGCTGACGTCCGAGTGACAATCGTTTCGCGTGCTATTCACACCTTGCCCTCCGAATCGTTCTAACCCCCCTGCCAAACCATGACTTAGGCGCATTCGCCCGACCGGGGCATCAACAGCTCACAGGCCGTGTATCGGGGCACGGCTAAAGTATGCATGGAGGTTTGGAACGCCCGTATCGGTTGCACGGGCTGTCGCTCCTAACCCTTCGTCCCACAAACTCTTAACCGGGTTTGGGCTTGCAAATCGACGGCCCAACGTCGAAAATACAGGTCAGAGCTAAGGAATGGTCTCCCATCGCCGCAGGAGTCTGCCGCTTGTCTTCTGAAGAGATGTCGCCCGGTAAGAGGAAGGCGCTGACGATAACTGCGTCGGCGATTTTTGCGTTGTCGCTAGGAGTGGCGTGGTATTATCTAAAAGGTGATTCTCCCGCTGATGCGGCGGCTGTTCGGGTTTTCGTTTGTGTTGAGACAGGTAAAGAGTTCGAGCACAAGATTGTTGAGAATGAAGAGGAGCCGGTAAAATCACCTTATACTGGCAAATTGACCGGATATTCCGGAGAGCCTTGCTATTGGACGAAAGACGAAGCCGGCAAGTATAAAGCCAAGACCAAACCGACTTGGGTTGTTCTCAAGAAGCGAATAAACCCTGAAAGCCGGGAGCGTACGTACTGCCCGGACTGTGGCAAAGAAGTCGTTGGTCACAATCCGCTCCCGCCAAAGAAGTTCTGGGATGCAGCGGTCGAAGAAGAGAAAGCGAAACGATAGAGGGAACGCGTATGCGGAACTCACGCGAAATTCAGAACGCAATGACAGTACGCGGGGCCTTTACCCTGATCGAACTTCTAGTGGTGATTTCGATCATCGCGCTTCTTGTGTCGCTTCTCCTTCCGGCACTGTCAAGCGCGAGGCGGACGGGCCAACGCGTTTCATGTATGGCCAACCTCAGGAATATTGGCCAGGGAATGCAAAACTACGCGAACGATAACGATGACTCGATTTTGGGAGGGCCGGGAACTTCGGGCTCAATGTTGTTGAAACGTGTTGGTGGCTCGCAAACAGTCTTGGCTAGCGGATCAGGCCACCTGAACCAACGATGGGATTTCTACGGGCCGTTGGCGCAACAATGGGGTCTGCCCGTCCCTTTAGCGGCCGCTACTAACATCACGGCAACGCTTCGGTGGCGTGGACTCATGGACCAGCCTGCCCTACTTTGCAAATCAAATAACTTCCTCGCAAAACCCTTTAGTGGCGCGGAAACACGCGTCGGACGCATGGTCAGCTATAACACAATTCGATGGCAACTCATGTTCAATGCACGTTCGGCAGCCGAAGTTGATATGCCGGCGGGCGACTATCCCAATGTAGGGAAGAGCATTTACCCCAACAGCTACGAAACAAAGCTACCCGGCGGGTGGAGACCAAACGTAACGCGCATGGGAGTGGCGGCGGCGAAGGTCTTTGCCGCCGATGGCGCGCGACATTCGAGTAGTCTCCCCGGTGAGCAACCAAGTCGCGATCTCGCCGTCGATGCGGCATGGGGCGGTGCCTTTTCTGACGGCGGACCCCAACTCAAGATATCGAAGTCTTGGGATCGTGGAATGGCACCCGGGAATGGGTCCAATTTTCCAACCGGCTCATCCGATGGCCGTGTTTATGCATTTCGCCATTCGAGCGCAGAACCTCCCTATGGTGCCGCTGCCAATGCGTTTAAGTTGAATCTCGTGTTTTATGACGGGCATGCCGAAACCCAGGGTGATCTGACCGCCAGCAACCCTCACCAGTATCTTCCCAAGGACTCGCAGATTACTGATCTAAGCAACTCATGGAATGACGCAATTGCTGCTTTTGGGCTAACAGCGCCATTTAAGATCGGTCAGTAGCGGGCGTCGCCTACCTTGACCGGCACAATCGTGTGACGGTATCATCCATGTATCTGGAACGGGGCTGGCCGGCTGAAACCGTCCGCCAAGAGTCATCGAGAGTTCGCCGCTTGATCCAAACACCTTACACAGCTTGATGTCCGCGATCCTGCACAACCTGATGTGCTTGCATCGCGCTGTCGCCCTGCGCCCAGTTTTTCTCGCTCCCGCGTCCATTTCACCCTGTCCAACGAACTTCATCAGACTGAAACACCCCGCATGATTCGCGTCACCCTTCCCGACAACAAGATTCTCGAAATGCCCGACGGCGCGACCGCCAGGGATGTCGCCGCCAAGATCGGCCCCGGCCTGGCCCGTGCGGCCCTCGGCGCCAAGGCCGACTTTGGCCAGGGCATGACCACGCTCGATCTCGCCGCGCCGCTGACCGGGGACTGCAAGCTGGCCCTGCTCACTGACAAAAGCCCCGAATCGCTCACCATCCTGCGACACAGCACGGCGCACGTCATGGCCGAGGCGCTCTGCAAGCTCTACCCCGAGACGAAGCTGGTCTATGGTCCGCCGGTCGACGACGGCTTTTATTACGACGTCGATCTCTCGAAGAAGTTGACGCCTGAGGACTTCATCAAGATCGAGGCGGAGATGGCCGCGATCGTGCAGGAGGACCGCCCGTTCACGCGCTACGAGATGACGCGTGAGGCCGGCCTGGCAAAGCTGCACAAAGAAGGCAACCCCTACAAAGTCGAAAACGCCGAGCGCGCCAAAGGCGACACGCTGAGTTTCTACGTCACCGGCGCCGAGCCCGGCAAATACTGGGAAGACCTCTGCATGGGCACGCACATTCCGTCCACCGGGCGGATCGGTGCGTTCAAGGTGCTGAACGTCTCGGGTGCCTTCCTGCATGGCGACGCGACCAAACAGCAGCTTCAGCGCGTCTATGGCACGGCCTTTCATAACAAGAAGGACCTTGCCGAACACCTGACGCGGTTGGAAGAGGCCAAGAAGCGCGACCACCGCAAGCTCGGCCAGGAGTTGAACCTGTTCACCATCGACCCGATGGTCGGCAGCGGGCTGATCCTGTGGAAGCCGCGCGGGGCCATGGTGCGCATGTTGCTGGAGGAGCACCTGCGAACGAAGCTGTTCGAAGCCGGCTACGAACCGGTCTATACCCCGCACATCGGCCGGTTGGAGCTTTATCGCACCAGCGGGCACTTTCCCTATTACCGCGATGCCCAGTTCCCGCCGCTCTATGAGACGGATACCGCCCGCATATTGAATGAACTTTGGATCGCCGGAGCCGAAAAGGCGGATGATGGACCGATCTCCGCACGGGAGCAGCAACTCCTGGACGAACTCAAGGTCGCGGACACGTCGATGTGGGGGCGACTTGTCCAGCCCGCGTCGTCCACGGCTGATGGGAAGATGTCGTCCGGCAAGCGATTCGAGAATGGCCCCGGCATGACCGCGGCCAACCAGGCGCTGATTCGAGAATACCTTCAGGAGTCGGATGGCTTCCTGCTCAAGCCGATGAACTGCCCGATGCACATGCGCATCTATGCCAGCGAACCGCGCAGCTATCGCGATCTGCCCGTGCGACTCGCCGAGTTCGGCACGGTCTATCGCTACGAGCAATCGGGGGAAGTGTCGGGGCTGACGCGCGTCCGCGGCTTCACGCAGGACGACGCACACCTTTTTGTGACGCCGGAGCAGTTGCAGGAAGAGCTGGGCAGTTGCCTCAAGCTCACGCGCTACGTGCTGGAGATGCTCGGCCTGAACGACTACCGCGTGCGCATCGGCCTGCACGACCCGAACGACAAGAAGTTCATCAAGAACCCGCAGGCCTGGGCTGAATCCGAAGCGGCCGTCCGCGCGGCGGCGGCGGCCAGCGGCATGAGCGGCACCGAGGAAATCGGCGAGGCTGCGTTCTACGGGCCGAAGATCGACTTCGTCGTCAAGGATTGCATCGGCCGCGAGTGGCAGCTTGGCACCGTGCAGTGCGACTACATCAACCCCGAGCGATTCAACCTCGAATACATCGGCCGCGACAACCGCCCCCACCGGCCGATCATGATTCACCGCGCACCGTTCGGCAGCATGGAGCGCTTCGTCGGCATCCTCATCGAGCATTTCGAAGGGGCCTTCCCGACGTGGCTGGCGCCGACGCAGGTGATGATCGCCACGATCAGCGAAAAGAGCGTGGACTATGCCCGAAAGGTGACGGCGATGCTGCGTGAGGCGGGCTTCCGCGTGGAACTGGACGATTCCGCCGAGAAGATCGGTCCGAAGAAACACCGCGCCCGCAAGTGGAAGATCCCGTTCACGGTGGTCATCGGCGAGGCCGAGGCCAACGCCAAGACGGTGAACCTCAATGACCGCGAGGGGCGAACCGTGGACAACATGACGCTGGAGACGTTCGTGGAAATGCTGCTCCAGCACAGCAAGCCCGGCGGCGAGAAGCTTGCCGCAGTGAAGTCGTAATAAGAACAGAACACTCTTGAAAGGAAGGTGATGACCATTAGCAATCAACGCTGTAACGAACAGATTCGACTCTCGCCCATTCGTCTGATTGACGAGACCGGGGCCATGCAGGGAGTCGTGCCCACCGATGAGGCTCTGCGTCGCGCCCGCGACCTGGGGCTGGACCTCGTCGAGATCTCGCCGAGCGAGCGCCCGCCCGTTTGCAAGATCATGGACTACGGGAAGCACAAATACCTTCAGTCCAAAAAGACCAAGCAAAAGCACCACGAGCAGAAGCTCAAGGAAGTCCGCATCCGCCCGAAGACCGATCCGCATGATCGCGTGATCAAGCTGAACCACGCCCGCGAGTTTCTCTCGCATGGGGATCGCGTGCAGTTCACGATGATGTTCAAGGGGCGCGAGCGATTCCATCAGGACATCGGCAACGAGTCCTTCCAGGATATCATCACGGCGCTGGCCGACATCGCCAAGGTTGAGTCGCCGCCGAGGATGTTCGGCAAGCGCATGACCATGCTGCTCGTGCCGGCCAAACTGCCGCCGACGACAAAACCGAAGCCCGCCGCGCCAAAGTCCGACAAGCCGGCTGCGCCGAAGGCCGACAAACCCGCGGCGCCAAAGGTTGACGTCGCTTCACCGCCGGCATCGTCACCTGAAGCGCCGCCTAGTGCGACCGCGTGAACGGCATTCGAACCCGCTTCCTCACGGGCGCGGCTCGGATTTACCGAATCAATGCCACTCGACGGGGCACTTGGGGAGCGCCTCGATAAAACGACGACCATAGGCCTTCGTCTTGACGCGCGGGTCGAGCATCACCACCATGCCGGTGTCCGACTTGGTGCGGATGAGCCGGCCGAACCCCTGCTTGAGTTTCAGCAACGCCTCGGGCAACTGATACTCCATGAATGGGATCCCCCCTGCCGCCTCGATGGCTTCAATGCGGGCCTGCACGAGCGGGCGATCGGGCACGGCGAATGGCAGCTTTGTGATGATCACGCACTGCAGCGCATCGCCCGGCACATCAACGCCCTGCCAGAATGAATCGGTGCCGAGGATCACGGCGTTGGGCGTCCGACGGAATCGCTCCAGCATCATCGCAGGCGACAGGTCCTTGCCTTGCACGAAAAGCGTCATGCCCTGCTCGGCGCAGAACGGTTCCAGCCGCGCGGCGGCCTGATTGAGCGCGGAGTAGCTCGTAAAGAGCACGAAGGCGTGGCCGCGCGTCACCTGCAGATAATGCTCGATGCGGTCGCAGGCCGTGGGAATAAAAGCGGGCGAATTCGGATCGGGCATCGACACTTCGACATGGATTGACGCCTGCCGCTGATAATCGAACGGCGAGTCGAGTTGCAATTCCTGGCATTCCGCGACCCCGAGGCGCGAGCGGATGTAGTCGAACCCCTTCGCGCCGCCGGTGGAAAGCGTCGCACTGGTCAGGATCACGCACTTTGTTTTTTCAAAGAGCGACTCGCGGAGGATGCCATCGACTCGAAGCGGCGCGGCTCGCAGAGTGACGCGCTGCGATGCCGCCGATGGCCCCCGCCGCCCCGTCGATCGCCCCGGCTTCCCTTTTCCCTTCGGAGCAAACGACTCTTCCTCATAGGCATCGGCATCGTCGCGCCGCGGGGCCGCGCACTCGATCCAATAGACATAATCTTCATGGTGCTGCGTCATCAGGTTTTCAAGCGCGGTCGCCATCTCATTGCAACGGTCGGCGTAACTGCCGCACTCGAATCGCTCGTCCTCTTTCTCGAACGACTCGCGCAGGGCCTTGAGCGCATCGCCCAGCTCCTTCAACACGGGGCTGAGCGTGTTGGTCACGTTCGGCGGCCCATGAAGGCGGACGGTGCCGTGGCGATCGGAGTAGTCGCGCCGCAACTGGCCGAACAAATCGTCGGCCATGCCGCCCGCGCGCGTGACGAGTTTGATGACGTCCGGACACTCAAGCATTCCGAGGAAGCCGCGGCCGGTGCGGTCGTTGAAGAGACTTGCCAGCAGATGCGACACCGCCCCGTCGGAAACGCTCCAGCCGAAGTGATCACCGGCGACGCCCTCGATGTTGTGGGCTTCGTCAAAGATGACCACGTCGTAGTCGGGCAGGAAGGTGACGTTGTTTCGCCGAAGGGCCAGGTCGGCAAAGAACAAGGCGTGGTTCACCACGAGCAGGTCGGCCTGTTCCGCCTCGCGCCGGGCCGACTGGTAGAAGCACTTCTCATAGAAGTCGCAGCGGCGGCCCATGCAGTTGTTGCTTTCGCTGCGAACGCGTTGCCAGACCTGCGGCAGTGGCCGAAGACCGAGGTCGGAGAGCGAACCGTCCGACGTTTCATAGGTCCAGTCCTCGATCTGATGGAGTTGGTCGATCTCGCGCGGGCTGGAGAAAATGGCCTGTTGGCGTCGGCTCGTTTGCATTAGACGACGCAGCCCGACGTAGTTCTGCCGTCCCTTCACCAGCACGGCCTTGAACTTCTCCGGCGCGACCGCGGCCAGCGCGGGGATATCTTTGTTGATGAGCTGTTCCTGCAGCGCGATGGTGTGCGTCGAAACAACGACACGCCGGCGCGTGCGGAAGATTTCCTGAATGGCCGGCAGCAGATAGGCGAAGCTCTTGCCCACGCCGGTGCCTGCTTCGACGACCAGATGGCGATGGTCCTTCATCGCGGCGGCGACGGCGTCGGCCATGGCGAGCTGCTGCGGGCGCACCTCGTAGTCGCGCAGGGCGCGGGCGAGGAGCGTCGCCACGGAATCCGGCGCAGCAGTCGGGGCCGATGGCTTGGCGGTGTTCGGCGGTGTCACGGGGGCAGCATCCATGCCGTCACGGTCGGTAATAAAGCGTCACGATGAAATCTTTGACGAACCAGACCATGGAGGCCGACGTGATCACGACGATCACGGTGGCCATGACGGTCACCAGCGTTGAACCGTTCATCATGCCGTCGGTGTAGGTGGCGATGATGTGCGGCCGTGCAAGGGTGAGCATGGCCAGCAGGACGGTGGCGATGCTGGGCCAGATGCTGATGCTGTGGATGTAGCTGTAGATCCAGACCCACTTGGGCACGTCCTGCTCGTAGCCAATGTTTCGATGAACGAAATGCCCGCGGACGTAATAAACGGCGGCACCGTCGACATTCTTGATGTACCCGTTCGGAGCATCGCCGCCGATCATGGCATAGAGGATGGCGTAGGCGATGAAGTTCGACAGGCCGAGGATGATGAGCCTGACGCAGAGGCGGTTTCGCCGGATGCGGTCCATGGGGGCAAGGATACCGCAATGGGGCACGGGGCGTCGAATGCGGCCCGGCAGACAAGGGGATGCCTTTTGACATGACAAATGCAGAATGTCGAATTGCGAATAGCGAAACAGGACGGGGTCGCTGCGCGACGCGGAAATGCAGGAGGATCCGCCGATTGGCGCGAATTGCGGTAAAAAAGGGAGTTGGTCTTGAAAACAGCCGGCGTTTGCTGGCGTTTGCCGGCGTACATCCAACGGGGCCGAGGGATCGAGGGGCCAAGGGCTTGGAGGGTTTGCTTCGCAACACAAAAAAAACCTGGGACGACCTGGGATTAAGTGGGATTATCTGGGACGGGGTTAATGCAGAATGGCGAAGAGCGAATGCAGAGCGTGGAATACGGTTGCGTTGCAACATATCAAGGCTCCATTGATGCGGCGCGCGAAATGGGCGCTGTCGCACGCGAACACGGTTCGCGGCGATGGGATGCACCCTTGCCTATGCCTATCAATCTTGCTCGGTGTTTCGTAGGAGTAGTGAAATGTGATATGTCGTTTTGGGGGCGGGAGTTGGAATCGGGGAATATGCAAATAAGGCCGTCATTGTACGAATCTCAGTGATGGGTGTTTGCCACGATACGAGCCGTTACGGCCGAGACAAGATTGATTTCCACTCTGCAAGTCGCGCTTCGCAATCCTTCGTAATCGGGCCGTCGAGACCGAGCAGCTTGATCGTTTTTTCCATCATCGTTATTGCTTGCGCGTAGTTCCGTCGCGATCCTTGACACAAAGCGAGCCTGTAATAGCCGTACCAATACGATTCGTCTGCGCGAATTGCGCTCTCAAAACACGATATAGCTAAGTCATATAAGTCAAACTCCAAATAACTATCACCCATGCTAATCAGTGTGTTTGCATCCCCTGGGTTCAATTCTAACGCTTTGTCAAAGTCTGCCTTGAATCGTTCGCGAACTTTTAGTTTTGCCCACAATACTCCACGCATCGAATACGCTTCATGCCAATAAGGCATTCGATCAACCAAGCGATCCGCAGCCACGAGCGCTTCAATATTCTTATCGTTCACCTGAAGCAACCTTGTTAATTGGTAAAGTACTGGGACGAAATCCGGTGCTTGCTTGTGAGCAATCTCCAATGGTTGCTTTGCATTCATCCACTCGCGAGTGTCTTCATTACCACGAATAATGCACATGGCCTTTCCATAGTGAGCCAAATACTCATTTTCGCTAGGTGTACCATTGATCGCCTTTTGAAAAGTCACCTGTGCCTCGACATATTCGTGACTTGCAAATCTATTGTAACCATCGACTATCAGTGCAAGTTGGTCATTCGCAGCTCTTTGCTTAGCTGTCCACTCAACAAAGAACTTGGAACTGTTTTCTTCGGGTACCCCCGCTATCTTCATCGCCTTTTCGGACTCAAATGTCAACCGTTCGCTCTCAAAAATGAATGCGGCATCATCGTATTCGTCCGGCCAACCCCGTCTACCAATCTCTGAGCGAGGCGGTCATGCTGCTTCCGTAATGGACGGAGGAACGTATGCCGCGCGAGAGAAGTCGTGACCTGAAGAAAGAGACGTTCTGGCGGCGCATGATTGGCGG
>JACRIM010000006.1 GCA_016235815.1 Planctomycetota bacterium | reverse complement strand
CCGTCAGCTGATCCGCCAACTTCACTTCGTACTCCTGGTAGGCATTGGCGGCGGTCTTGAAGTCGATCACCGTCCGCTTGCCCTGGTAGTGGGCCACCAGGTCGATGAACCCGACGAAAGGCAGCGCCAGTGTGGTGACATCGAGCGAGAAGGGTTTCTCCACCGCTTCGACCGCACCGAGCTTGGGCAGTTCTTCGATCTGGAACCGCGTTAGCAGTTGCTCCCCTAGCGAGAGCAACTTCTCCCACGGTTCCCGGGCCTTGTACGCCAACTCGGTCTGCTTCACCGCCTGCCACTGTTCCCTGAACACTTCGACTGCATTGGCTTGGTGGGCCAACAATTCCGCCAGGGCTTGGTGCAGGACTTGACCGAACACCAAACTGGCCGACGGAAAGCGCGGCCGCAGTCGTTCAAGGTAGTAGAGGCGATACTGCTCGGGACAGGTCTGATACTTGGCCAGTCGGGAATAGGAAAGGTGGGGAGCGGCGAAGAGGTCTCGCCGCTCCTTGGACTCAGTCAGCACCGGAAGGGTCATGCCACCCACCGCCTCGGGGCGTTCCCCGTCGACGGAGGCAGCACTTGATCCACGTTTTGGTATCGACCATCGGCCGATGGCTTGGTCATCACCTGACAGGGCACGTTGAGGGGCAATCCCTCCACGATGTTCCCGGCCAGATGGGCATAGCCCGCCCGTTGAAGCGCCTCGGCCAACTGCTTGGCCGAGCCAAACAGACGCATCGAGCCGGCCGGTGATTCGAATTGCAGAAACAACCGCCGACCAAATCGCCCATCCATTCCGCCGATGGAAACCAACTGGGCGGGCAGGAGCCCGTGGCCGTTGGTCGGGGGCTGGGTGCGAATCGGGATCGGTGTCGACACCCGCGATGAGACTGGCGCCGCCGGTTTCGGGCCGAGATATTGCTCGATGATGCCATCGGCAATAGTCAAGACCTGCAGGGCATGGGCGGCCACCTCAGGGTGCGTCCATTCATCGATCGGGCAGGACCACTCGATGGACAGGGAGTCGATCTTGCCGTCCGGGCTGACGCTCCGGCGGATCAAGAGTTGACTTGGTCCACCGCCACCGCTCTGGGAGCTGGTGGCAATGCGCAGTTCGCCGTTACTGGGCGGTGAGCCGCCCTGTCGACAAACCGCCAGGATGTGCTTGCACTGCCAATCGGGATCGGCCTGGTGCGAGCGGAAGTCAGGGCAGGTACAGGTCAGGCCCTGTTCGTCGCTGCTGACCACGTACTGTTTGGCCGGGGCCGTGGGCGAGTAGATCAGAAAATCATTCTGATCCTCCCGTCGCAGGATGACCAGCGGCTCGTTTTCGGCGCGCCGCTCCCGTCGTTCTAACTCGGTCGCAGTCATGATGGTTCTCCTTTCTAGAGAAAAAGGGGGTTGGAAAAGAACTAAACGACTGCGTTCAGGGTAGCGCGTCCGGGAAGGGGGTCCCTAGACGCCAAAACTTGCTGGCACCGGCAACTTGGAGCGTCTGCGCGGAGGATTGCTATGGCTCCAAACTGAGGGCATGTCAGCTTGGCCCGATGAACGCGTCTGCCTCTTTGCCCGCACCAATTTCCGTAATGAGCGGAAGGTGTTCGGGATCAAACAAGTGGACCGACGCTCGCATATGCACATCATGGGCCAGACCGGTACTGGGAAGTCGACGCTGCTCGAAACGTTGATTCGCCAGGACATCGGAACGGGCCAAGGCTTGCTCCTCCTCGATCCACACGGCGATCTGGTCAAGCGCATCGCGGAGTCCGTGCCGGATAAACGACGCAGTGACGTGATCTATTGGAATGTTGCGGACACCGCGAACCCGCTGGGTTTCAATCCCCTGGCTCCGCTGCTTGAGTCCCGCCGCCATCTCATGGCCTCCTTCCTCCTCGACGCCTTCAAAAAACTCTGGCCGGACTTCTGGGGACCGCGACTGGAGCACGTTCTGCGTAATGCCGTGTTGTTATTACTAGACCAGCCCAGCGCCACGCTGGCCGACATCCCCCGGCTCTTCGCCGATGCCAGCTACCGCAAGCAGGCGGTCATGAACTGCGGCAATGCCGCCGTGCGGAGTTTCTGGTTGCAGGAATATGAGGGGTATACACCGCACCTGAGGGCGGAGGCCATCGCCCCCATCCAGAACAAGGTAGGGGCGTTCCTCTCCCACCCGGTGCTCAACCCGATCCTCACCCAGCGGCGCAGTAGTTTTAGCCTGCGGGAGATCATGGACACCGGCAAGGTGCTGCTCGTCAAACTTTCGCGCGGGCTGATCGGTGAGGATGCGGCTGCTCTGCTTGGTTCACTCCTACTCTCGGCCGTGGGTGTGGTTGCCCTAAGTCGGGCGGAACTGGCTGAGGAGCGGCGGCGGGATTTCTTCGTGTTCTTGGATGAGTTTCAATCGTTCACGACGCAGGCACTGGCCGATATGTTGGCCGAGTTCCGCAAGTACAAGGTGGGCATGGTGCTGGCTCATCAGCATTTGGGGCAGTTGAACGATGCGGTCAAAGAGGCTGTGTTGGGCAACGTCGGGACGACGATCTGCTTCCGCGTCGGGCCTGAGGATGCCAAGGCCCTGGCGCCGCGATTCGCACCGGAGTTCGACGGAGAAGACTTGATGGGCCTGCCGAACCACCACATTTATCTGAGATTGATGGTGAACGGGGTGGTGTCGAAACCGTTTAGTGGCGAATGTCAGTTTTGCAAGTGATAAGGCAGGGTTAAAGCGTGCGCAGCATCAGATGTGCTACAATTTGCATCATGTTGGCCGAATTAGTTGATCAACCACAAAACTGCAGTCTATGAGAATCAACGGTCTAATCGGCTGCGCGAGTATGGGGCGATCTTCAGGCAGGCACATCAACGAGGATTCAGTGGCCTCCGAAATTCACATTCACCCTGACGGACAATGGTTAATAGTTGGAGCAGTAGCTGATGGAATGGGCGGCCTATCTCATGCAACAGAAGCAAGCCGCTGCGTAGCTGATTTGATCGTCCGCGAGATTATTGCTTGCACTACGCTGACACCGACAATTCTTAGAGACCTATTCGGAAAAGTCAATGCACTATTGTTACGTCGGTATGGTGGTGCTTCCGGTACCACGCTTACTGTTGCCGTTTTGCAGAATAGTGGAGTCCTCATCGGTCATGTTGGTGATAGTAGAGCCTTGTTCAAATCCCAGACATCGATTTCTTGGTCTACTCCGGATCATTCTCGTTTAGCGGAGGAGATTCAGCTGGAGAATCCGCTGCCTGATCTGGTACGCACATCGCCGCTTGCACGAAGACTGACGCACTCGCTTGGTGACCCACAGTTTTTGCCCAGTTGGGTATTCACCCGCGAATATACCTGCGTAATGCCCGGTGACTGCGTGATTCTTGTGACCGATGGCGTCTGGACAGAGTGTACGCCGGTTGAGCTTGCCGAGATCGCGGATGCGCTTCCACCAGAATCCGCAGCAATGGCGAGTGTTAAACTGGCGATGCAGCGAGATGATGCTGATGACTGCTCGTGCGTTGTACTACAAGTGGCATAACGTTGGCCTCATAGTAGACTATGGGCTATTTCCCACAGCGGCGTCTCTAAATGCGGATGATCGCCATACAATTCAATCATCCGCAGTAGCTCGGCACATGCGAAGAGTTGCGCGAGACGCCCGTCTGGTGTATCGAGAACATGACCAAATACCGAACGAATTCGCTCCACGATTGGCGGCTTCGCAGCAGAAAAACATATCAGAAATGCCGCGTCGGTGCCGGCCGGCGCGAGGCCCCAACCTTCCCAATCAAGAATCCAACAGCTGTTTGAAGTGAGATTGGCCCAATGAATATCGCCGTGAGATACAACCCAATTACGGACTACCGAATCAAGACTTTCACCAAAACGTTCGCTTAGGCGCCGTGTGACCAAGTCCTGGCGGACACAGACTCGATAAGTGCTTGTTCGGCCAAGGTGATCCAAACTCGTCCGAAGTGACTTCCACCAATCATTATCCAGCGTCACGGATGTTCGCAAATCTGGTGTAGATGAACACATTGGCTCAGCAACATATGTCATTACATCCGCACGCCAAATAAACCCCTCGTTTTCCCATTCTGTTGAGCCCTCGAGGTCAGGCTTTTTGACGCCCAAAATCGATTGTGCATCGCGATAACCATAAAAAAGGCGCGAGTCTGCCACTCCTCGGCTTGTATAGGTCAGGCGCATCCACTTGATTTCCCCTTCGAGACTACGCACTCGAACACCAACCGACTTATGCCGCCAACCATAACTGGGTCCTCCTTCAATGACAAAACCAAGCGAAGCAGCCGCCAGCTGCAATGATACTTCGAATCGTTGATCTGAAATTGAGTCAACCATACACGATTAAGTCTACGAGGTGCGTAATCGCCCGAATGTCTAGGAGTGACCAGCCAGCAACTTCTACTGCAGCTGCAGCCTGCTTCGGATCCGACGGAGAGGTCACGGTCACGGAAATCCCCGGTACTGACATGCTGAACAATAGGCATGCTTGCCCTGATGTGGCCCCAGGCCGCACGTATTCTGCAAAATCGGAGTCGATTGCTCGCGGCAGCATGCCTCCATGAAGCGGAGAGCTGGCCACGATTGCTATATTCTCCTGGATTGCCTCCGCAATTGGACCGGTTTGATAGTGTAGTAAGTCATGTACGGCCCAAATATTGACAAAACTAACAGGTAATTCAATGAACCGCATGCGGTGGGAGGCGCCAGCAATTCGTCGAGCGATAAGAGCCAGTTCGTGAACGGTGAAGACGGGACTTGATCGCGGAGTACCAAAACCATCCCAGCTGGCCACTCCGTAGTACCTAGTGGGGCAGGAGCCACACCACTCTTCCAACAACTCAAACGCCTTTAACAACCTGCGTTCGCGATCCGCCGGCAGCAAATGTCGAAGCGATCGCTCTGGGTTATGTAGCAAGACACAGTTGATCTGCGATGATAGCTTTGCATCATTCAAGCTTTCCAATACTGTATCAATATATTGCGGTGATAGTGAGTGTTGTTTTCTCATATCTTCCAGTGTAATAATGTCACGATCCTCTAACAGATGCAAATCCGAACGGTGCTCCATGTATCCAATCTT
Organism: Planctomycetota bacterium; assembly: GCA_016235815.1. Taxonomy (GTDB): domain Bacteria; phylum Planctomycetota; class Phycisphaerae; order UBA1845; family UTPLA1; genus JACRIM01. The sequence continues at coordinate 39,865 of JACRIM010000006.1, read as the reverse complement.
CGTAATAATGAACCATGCATTGATATCCTTGACACGGCCTCCGGCGTGCGCATGCTGGATCAGGTCTAGCACGTCTTGTTCTCCTCTGCCGTTGCGATAGTTCGATGCCGTGTCTATTACGATCGGCATGATACGCATGATTGTCTGGATGAACTCATCCAACTGAGGCCACGGCCTATATGAACCCCAGCCCAAACGCGGTAACGAAGGGGGTAGCAACGTCGCTCTCCAAGCCTGCAGGGCGCCTTTGCTAACGCTCGCCAGGATGCTGAATGTACAACAATCCCTCCAAAATGAGGGTCTTCAGTAAATCCCGCCGAGCAGGATCGTTGATGCCAACGATTGGAATCATCAACAATTCTTGCAGGGCATGTCCTCGTCCGTCGAGTGCGATTCGAAGGAGTGGTTCACAGGCCATGTCAAATCTCCAGACTTTAGCAAGGCCGCGTATCACGATACTCTCTTCCGAGATAGCATCGATTTGACGCTCAAATGGCCGTGGCAAAGTCGTCCTCAAAATATATTGGTCTGGCGGTAACCCAGCCGGCAGAACGGTCCAAGGCAATCCAATACGGGGTCTTGCCAGGCTGCGAATGCACATCTCATCTAAGAACTGTTTTACAGCTGGGGGTTGAAACAAATTAGTAACTATGTTTCGCATAGCCGCTAACTGGGCTGACTGTTCAGTTGACTCTATTCGAATCAAGTCGCGACGAAATTCCACCCGCTCCCTCATCTGACTCTCAATCCATGCCAAAAAATCAATCCCCGTGCGTCGGTTGATTCCGAAAGATACATGAAGAGTGGGATGGCCAAGTGGAACCGCAACATGCCACCAGCCTCGGGGAAGATAGAGAACGTCTCCGGCCTGTAGTACTCCGCTCCATATTGGCTCGCTAGGAACTTGCGTGTTATCTGAGTGAAAATCGCAGTACAGTGGGGCTTCGCGTCTTGCGCCGTAAACCTTCCAACTCTTGCTTCCATGTATTTGAACAACGAGGACATCGTGATCATCCCAATGAAGATCGAATCCCTTCGACGTGCCCCACCCAGCGTATGCATTTGCCTGAATTGGCTCTCGAAAGATACTTTCGAAGTCCACCGCGATCTCTCGGATAGATTCCACCATATCGTCAACGGCATCGAGAATTAGTGTCGCACCATTTCGAAGTTCGGAAATCAAGGCCGTTGCATCTATCTGCGACCTGACTTCGCCTCGCCGAGTTCGAGCTTGGCGCAAGAATCCACCCGTTGCAGCCGAGCCAGACTCACCATCTTTTGCAATACGTACTTGCGGATAGCGAAGTTGATGATCTTCAAGAATTCCGTTAACGCTTTGCCAAGGCAGTAGGTCGCAAAACCGATCACGAGCACCGGAGATGTGGCAAAATTTCTTTCCCCAGTAGGAGTCGAAAAACTCCTCCCGCGACATGGGTGTCAACATGTCGTCTAGCGTGCGTATTGCCATCAAGTCGCCGTAATGGGATCTAATTAATTAATGGACTGATCGTTTGTGTCGCTTCGGCCTGTTGTGCCTCCGTCTGCCATCTCAACCGCGTGGCGATCCTGTACTTCGCGAATTTTTGCCACCGACCGCATTAACGGAGAACGATCCAAACGAGATTCGGTCAGGATTGGTACAACGGGTTCTGGTTTAGATACGGATTGTTCACTCATGTCGTACACCTCAAATCCTAGTCCGCACAATAATAGGCTTCGCAACTAATGTTGGCGAGCACATGTCCGCCAGATTATAAGACATGTCACCTAAAATGCTGAACTATTGGGAATTCAGAGTGTAGCTCAAGAATTCAATTATCCTGATTCGAGCCTTCCGCCTCGGCTTGGTCCTCCCCCTCTCCCAATTCACAATGGTCATGGGGTCCACCCCCAGCTGCTTGGCCACATCCGCCTGCCGCAGACCCCGATCCAGCCGCCATTTCTTGAGCCGCTCGCCGAAGGTGGTCGGGTTGACTGGATAGCCCGGACGGGGCTTTTTGGCTTTTAGGTGCAGGTGGCAGAAAGGCAACGCGGGCCTGCCCCTGCGGCTATTACTCCGACCCGCGGAAGCCCTGCAAATGCTCGCAGCCGCAGATTGAGAAGTATCGCGGTCGTTTAAGCGGGCCGCTGATCGACCGGATTGATATTCACGTCTCAGTCCACGCCGTCGCATTCAACGACCTGCGCCATTCCAAACCGGGCACCGACTCGGCGACGATGCGCGCCGCCGTCCTCGCCGCACGCCAACGACAGCGCGACCGCTTCGGTGAGAAGAAGACGATGCTCAACGCGCGAATGGGCCCAAGGCTGATTCGTCAACACTGCCCGCTCGACACGGCATCGGAATTGGTGCTCAAGCAGGCCATGGGGGAGTTGGGCCTCTCCGCACGGGCCCACGACAAAGTGCTGCGCGTGGCCCGGACGATCGCGGATATCGAGGGATCATCCGCGATCAAATCCGAACACGTCGCCGAAGCAGTGCAATATCGCCAGTTGGACCGGCAACAGTAGAGCGCATACAAGAACGATCTGCCGGTGTCATATCCGCTCACATCCGGCGTCAATCGCGCACATCAGCTCTTCGTCGCCGTCCACGTGCCCGCCTCGCCGGTGTCGGTAGAGAGCTGGCCGTTGGTCACAGTCGTGCCGACGATCAGGCCTTCGAATTCGAAATAGTAATCATACGACACCATCTCGATGGTCCCGGTGGAATTGACAGCGCCGATGAGGGAGAGGTTTTCCGAGAACCCGAGGACAGACAGGGAGATCGTTCCCGTAATTGTGCCATCCGCGGCAACCTCGAAATTGATCGCTGCGCCCTTGTTGTCGGCGCCGGCGTAATTACCCACAAGCCCCGACACGTTCCCCGGGGTTGCAAAGTCGGGTCGAAACGCATTGCCGGTACCGTCGAATTCGACGCCGTCGGAGACACCGTCGCCATCGGTGTCCGCGTCATTCGGATCAAGCCCTGCGACGGCCTCGACGCCATCGGCCACCCCGTCGGCGTCACTGTCCGTGCTATTCGGATTCGTCCCCAGAACATATTGCTCCGTCGCATCGTCCAGCCCGTCACCGTCGGCATCGGGCAGCATCGTGGTCGGTGCGGTTCGCGAGGCCGATGTGTCGGACGTCGGCGGGGCGGATCGAGGCTGGGCCATGACAGTGCCGTCGCGCGAACCATAAAGCGCCTGAACGGCGCTGATGTCCGCCTGCGTCAGCGTGCCGGTCTGACCGTTGTCATTGGCGAACATTACGGCGTCAGTATTGGGAAGGTGTTCCAGCCCCAGGTTATGACCAAGCTCGTGGACCAGCGTGCTGAAGAGCAGCCGTTCATCGGAGAAGTTGAAAGCTTCATTCATGTGGCACAACCCGGCGAATTGGCCGTTCGGAAAATAGGCATGGCCGATCGTCGTTGACTCAAACGCCTGCATGGGGCAGACGTTGAGTCCGGCAGGATACAGTTCGCAATGCTGCGCGGTCCCAAAGCCAACCGCGAGATCAGCTTGCGCCCTTTCGGTAACGCGCGTGAAGTTCAAGGGTGTCACGGCCGACCAGCGGGCAAACGCATCCGCGATCAGTTGCACCTGCCGATCCTGCGACAGACGTGTGGAAAACGTCGCGATGAAGTAGCTCAAATTAGTCTTTTGCCAGCGCGGGGCAAGGTTTCTCACGCCGGTGGCAGGCATGGCCGGAATGGGGTCGCGGACCATGTTCGTCGGCGGCCCCTGCATCGGGCATCCGGACCCAGCCGCCGAGGCGAGCAGGCCGATCGCAAGAAGTGTCAAGGTCGGGAACGACCGCTGGTGCATGGAATAATCCTTTACATTTTTAGGAACGCGCTAAAAACAACGGGGGCTAACTCACCAACGTCAGCCGAGTTGCACACTGGCCAGCCCGCTCGCAGCGTCGTCGCAGAACTCGAAGAGTTTGTCGAGGCCGGTGACGAGGAAGACGCCCCAGGCACCGGTGTTGATGCCGCAAAGGCGGAGCTTGCCCGGCGAGGTGCTGTGAAGCACCTTGCGAAGCTTGAGCAGCTTGGCGATGTTCGAGGAGTTCAGGAAGTTCACCTGCGTGAAGTCGAGCACGACATGGGTGCCGCCCTTGCGCTTTTCGACCAGCTCCTGAATGCCGTTGAGGTCATCCGAGAACACAGGGTCGTCCTGAAGCTCGGCGAGGATGATGTTTTCCGACCAGTCTTTGATGGACATGCGGGGGCTTCCAGTATGGGCGGCGACGGTATCGGTCGCTGGGAGGGATGTCAATGGAACGGCGATACCCCGCTAACCTCCGGGAAACCGCAGATAGGGGACAATTCGGGCGGCCGTTTTGGGCCCAATGCCGGGCACGCGATCGAGATCGCCCGGCAGTCGAAAGGCAGGCCTGGGGGTGCCGGGGCTGTTGCGGTAGCTGACGATTCTCCGAGCTACGGTCTCGCCAATGTCGGGGAGCTGGGCGAGTTCAGACCACGCAGCCTCGTTTGGGTCGAGGCGGAACAAGAAAGGCGGCGTTGCGTCATTCGACTTTGTGCCTTCAATGGCCAACGCAACCAGTAACCCGATACCAGATATAAGGATGCATCCGCTCGCGAACTTGTTGCGAGCGATGTGGATGGCCGAGTTATCGGTCGCTCTGATGTCCATCTGGGGGTCACCGTGGAGCCAATTACCCGTCGCAAAGTGTATCGCAACTCGACGTCCGCGCGGGTGGTCCTGAAACGAACCCGAACCAATAGTCAATCCCCGAGTCGCCGACCTAACCAACGGTCGGCCCGGGGGTCTAAGTGACATCATCCGATTCATGGGCCGACCCGCTTCAGCCATTGGGGACTGAGGCAAGACGGGGGTCGGAAGCGAATCGGATCGGTGGGTCTGAGGACCTGCTTACCTCCCTCAGCCCGCGTCCATAGGACGGGGTAAGTTCAAACGGAAAAAACCATGGCAGTCGCACCGACGTGTGATGAGACGGAAGTCCGTCCAATTAGTGATCATCTTAAACTTGCAACGCCGCCAGCCGCCGCGTGCTTCGATTATCGAAAGCCGATCGAGGAGGCCCGCAAAGTCTCCGACCTTTCGCCCACGGCCGAGCACCGGATCAAGATCGGTGTGCTCCTTGGGGCCATCGTGTGCTTCACGGTCGCCATTGCCAGCGGCAAGTTCCATCTCGATTATCGCCTCCTGCCGGACAGCACACTGGCATCGGTGTTCTGGTGGACGGCGCTCGTTTACGGAAGCATCTGCTACTGCGCCATGGTCTGGCGCATCATCCTCTGGCGGCGCTACAAGCCCATGGAAGGCATCACCGACGCCGAGCTGCCATACATCTCCGTCATCATTCCGGCCTACAACGAAGGCCCGCTCGTTCGCCAGTCGATCCTCTCGACGGCCGCCAACAACTATCCGCCGGAGAAGATGGAGATCATCGCCATCGACGACGGCAGCACCGATGACACCTGGCAGCACATCCTCGCGGCCGCCGAAGAAGTCGACCCGCGCATCCGTGTCTCAACCTACAAGCAGCCGAAGAACATGGGCAAACGCGAAGGCTTGTACCTCGGCTTCAAGAAGGGCCGCGGCGAGGTCTTCGTCACCACCGATTCCGACAGCATCCTGCACCCCGACGCCCTGCGTAACGGCGTGACGCCCATCGTGCGTAATCGGAAGATTGCCAACGTCGCCGGCTGCGTCGAAGTGCTCAACACCCGCCAGAGCGTCATCACCCGCTTCCTCAAGTGCAGCTTCAACCTGTCCTTCAAATTTGTCCGCGCCTATCAGAGCGAGTTCCTCGGCGTATTTTGCACGCCGGGCGCACTCTCATTCTTGCGGGCTGACGTGGTTCGCAACGTGATGGACGAGTGGGTCACGCAGAAGTTCCTCGGCCAGCCCTGCACCATCGGCGAGGATCGTGCCCTCACCAACCTCATCCTTCGCGAAGGCTGGATGACGTCGTATCAGGGGAACGCGACCGTCTATAGCGAGATGCCCGCAACCTATGAGGGCCTCTGCAAGATGCTCCTCCGCTGGGGCCGCAGCAACGTCCGCGAGACCATCGTCATGCTCCCCTGGATGTTCAAGAACTTCCGCAATCAGTATCTGCGAACCTTCCAGTTCAACATGACGCTAACCATTATTTCGCTCTTCCTGCCGCCGTTCATGATCTTCAACAGTTGGCTCATGCTGCTGACGAACTCGGGCTATGCCATGCACCAGCTCGGCATCGTCATGATCTACGCGGCCACCTCCGCGATCATCTACTATTTCAACGAGAAAGACAGCGAGTGGATCTGGCTCTTTGTCTATGAGTTCTTCTGGACCATCTGCCTGTCATGGATCATCCCGTGGTCGGTCCTCACCATGAAGAACACGAGCTGGATGACCCGCGGCGCCGGCCTGCACCAGGGTGCGGCCATCTCCAAGAAGCCGGGCGCGGTCAAGGTGCCCAAGCTGGTCGAGTCGCTCTCATCGGGCGAATCCCCGGTCATGCAGCCGGCACTCGCCAGCCCGTCGCGGAGCTAAGCAACATTCACTTCGGGTAAACTGTGCGTTGCCGGTCAAATGGGATCGGCAACGCGAGGTACCCGTATGTCACGCCTGAAAGAGTTCCGCGAATTCCGCGAGAAGATGAACCAGCGCATCCTCGATGCGCAGAATCTCAACATCAATCGTTTCTTCACGCTCGACGGCAAGGCCTACGAGGACGGCGCACTCCCCACCCTCACCAAGGAATTCGCCGGCCTCTCGGCGTCCATGGTCCTGCGCTGCGACGATTGCATCGCCTATCACACCATCCGCTGCAAAGAACTCGGCGCGACCGACCAGCAGATCATCGAGACCTTCAACGTCGGCCTGATCGTCGGCGGCAGCATCGTGATCCCGCACCTGCGCCGGGCGATGGCGCTATTGGATGAGTTGATCGCTGAAAAGAATGACCAATGACGAATGACCAATTGCCAAAGCGTAGGGTCCGCTGTGCGGACCATGTCGGAGCAACGGTCGCTCCGCTTGTGCGAGAATCCCTTCTCGCACGTCTACTCGTCGGGAATCCATTCTCATGCGATTCGCGCGCGCGGTGTGGCGACCCGCTCGTGCGAGAATCCTTTCTCGCACGCACATCAAGCGGGAATCCCTTCCCGCGACTGAAACAAAATCCGCGCGCTTTCAGAAATGGAAATCCGCGGTGGTGGCCTTGGGTGAAAGTAAGCAAGTGTGTTACCTGTTTGTGCCTCTCCGTTCTTGGAATGGGATGTTTGGGACGATTGAGTGATCCCACTCCGGTCACAAATGACACGCAATTCGACCATCCCGCTTATGTGGCGGTCGATAAGCCCTCCGATGACGGCGCTTGGGTAATCACAAAAGACGCCATTACGCTTGACCATCGCGGTGGAGATCTTTTCTCCACGGCAATTTTGCAACGCTCGCCTGATCAATTTACTGGGCGCGGAATCGTCATCCGCAACGTAAAAAATGTCACGATAAAAAATACGACGATTCGTGGCTTCAAGATCGCCATCTACGCCGAAAACTCCCCCAACCTCACCATCGAAAACTGCGACGTCTCCAACAACTACCGCCAGCGCCTAAAGAGCACGCCGGAAAAAGAGGATGAATCCGACTGGCTCTATGGCCATGAGAACGACAACGACGAGTGGCTCCGCTACGGCGCCGGCATCTTCCTGAAAAACTGCGACAACGCCAGCATCAAGAACTGCCGCGCCCGCAACGGCCAAAACGGCATCTGCCTCGTCCGCTGCGATGAGGCCGTCGTGACCGATTGCGACATGTCCTTCATGTCCGGCTGGGGCCTGGCCATGTGGCGGTCCAGCAAGTGCAAGATCATCGGCAACCGCTTCGACTACTGCGTCCGCGGCTACTCCCACGGCGTCTACGCCCGAGGCCAGGACTCCACCGGCATCCTCGTCTACGAACAATGCAGCGACAACATCTTCGCCTACAACCACGCCACCCACGGGGGCGATGGCTTCTTTCTCTATGCTGGAAATGAGACGGTCAATAAAACCGGCGAAGGCGGCTGCAATCGGAATCTGGTGTATGAGAACGACTTCTCATTCGCTGTAGCCAACGGGATTGAGGCGACGTTTAGCGATCAAAACGTGTTCGTTGGAAACAAGCTGATCAGCTGCGATCACGGTATCTGGGCAGGGTATTCAACCCGAACGCTGATCGCACACAACGAGATCAAGCAGTGCAAGAACGGTGTTTCAATCGAACACGGCCGGGACAATCAGATTCTCTTTAATGAACTTCATCGGTGCGATGTAGGCACAGCGCTGTGGTGGGACGAAGACCGGGACCTCGTCTCGTCCGCCTATGCAAAAGCCAAAAGGGCCGACTCGACACGAGAAGACATCGGGAATAATCATTTCTTCTGGTGCAAGACTGCGGTTCGCGCTGTTGACTCCACACAACTTGCCGTACATGGAAACGACTTCTCAAATGACGAGACGATACTTGCGGCCGCCGGTCGAACATCTCTCAGTCGCTTTGACCTTAACAAAATGGACATCGGCCGGATCGTCAATAAGACTCCGACTCCCATCATCGGTGAACGCAATAAGGACAGCGGTACGATTCAGTTCGACGGAGCCGTGGAGCTGTCGCAAAATGCTCGTGCCCGCGAGATCATCGTTGCGAAGTACGAAGAAATCCTCAATAAGCCGCATCCCCATGGATTGGTGTGGGCCTTGGCCCAAACCACTGGCATTCCCACCGTGCAATCAGGTCCTCCCCAGCGCGTCAGTTCTCGACCTCTGTTAGCCACACCCAGCATCCCCGAAGGCAAACAACACATCCTCATCGACGAATGGGGCCCCTACGATTTCTCATCACCCAAACTCACGCCGCAAAGCGCCACCTGCTGGGGCACGTCCAAGCTCCGCATCCTCGGCACCGGCCAGCCCTTCAAAGTCGAATCGCTCTCCGCCGGGATCAGCGCCTCGCCCATGTCCGGCGTCGCCCCCGCCGAAATCACCCTGCGCGGCGCCGATCCGAATTCATCCATGATCCCCTACGACGTGACGGTCTCGCTCGACGGAAAACCGATCCGCGCCAGCGGCACCCTTTGGCAGGCCGACTGGGCCGTCGTCTATCACACATGGGATGGCAGCACCGACCCGCGCAAAGGCGAGGAGTTCTGGCGCCGCGGGCGGAACTTCAAGCCGCCGATCTTGAAGGAAAACCGCGACCGCATCGACTTCCACTGGGGCGGCGGCGGACCAACGCCGGATGTGAAAGATCACTTCGCGCTGGTTACGACCGCGACGCTGACAATGCCCGCCGGCCAATGGCGGCTGCGCACGATCAGCGACGACGGCGTGCGCGTGTACTTCGACAAGAAAAAAGTAATCGACAACTGGACCTGGCACATCCCAACCGAGGACAAGGCCGACGTGAACGCAAGCGAAGGCCCGCACGACATTCGCATCGAATACTTCGAAATCGACGGAAACGCCCAGTTGCAATTCCTGATCGAGCCAGTCCCGCCCACCACATCACAGCCCGCGTCGTAACTCATTCTGTTCACCCGAAAACCAGTTAGTCATCCGCAAGATCCATAGCGCAGCCCTGCGCCTCCTCACCATCATTGTGCGTTTGGGTGCAACTCATTGTCTAACACCGTAAGCGACTCCAGCCCCGATAGGGGCGTCGGACCGTAGCAACGGGCGCAAGCCCGTGGAATATCGTGGCGCGATAAACAAAGCCCCGACAGGGCGACAGAGCGTTGCCTGCCATGATGATTTCGCAACGAACCATGCACGCAAAATGGCGTTACCGGCGCGGCGCGGATGGCTCGCCTGCAACCGCAACACTACCCCGTCGCTCATAAATCTCGCAAAAGTGCCGACCTGGCATTTCAAACCGCCGTGCAAGCCGATAGTCGCCAAAACGCGAATCCTTAACAAGCTCGCGCGACAGCCGATCCAGCGACGGCGGACCGTCGTCAGGCTTCTCCGATTGAAACATCAGGAACAACGGCTCTCGGCCAAAGACATAATCCCGGTCGATCCGATCGCGCTGTCGAAAGCCCGAGGCCTTCGCGATCCGCGCATCCGTCAGCCCGACAAGATCGAGAATGTCGCAGCGCGCCGAATAGCCCAGCACCCCGATATCACGCGCGCCGATGCAGTCGCCAGACCCGACGCGCTCGGCCACATAGTGAATCGGCCCATCGGTGAGCGCCGCAAGATCGCGCCGTGCATAGTCGATTCGCCACCGGTCAGTGCGCAACATCCACACTTGGCCGGCCAGCCCGAGCAGCGATGCGACGATGACCGCTCGCTGCGCGCCGCGCGACGATTCGCACCACGCACCGGCACCGGCACATGCGACGACGATCAGCGCCACCCCGACCGGCAGCATGAATCGCCACTGCGGCATCCAATCCCCGCCCGCGATCACCACAAACACAAGCTGCGCCGCAATAAGGACGCCCCCGATGATCGCAGTTCGGCGCGATCGATTGTGAAACAACGCCGGCGCCGCAAGTGCAACAAGCCACCAATAGTGCACTGCCCAAGACTTGACGTAATACCACGCGGCAAACGCAGCGCTGCTTTCAGCGCGAATCTTCGCGACCGCCGTATTCGGCACCCACTGGCCGAAGTAAAGTCGGCGAGCCGCCGTTAGTGCGACAAGCGTGATGATCCAAATCGCACCGACCATCACGACGCGTCTGCGTTCAACGCGACGAGCCACAATCAAATAGAGACCCAGCGCTGCGAGCAACAAAACGCTCTCCGGCCGCGTGCAGATCGCAGCGCAGCCGACGCCGGCCAGCGATCGCCACGCAATCGCCTCCTCGGCCGCAAGAATAAGCAGACAACCAACCAGTGAAGCCGCGCCCGCCGCCTCAAGCCCGCAGACGATGCCCACCAACAGCGGCGAATGCAATGCGAGGATCAGCAACGGTGCGGCGGCCAACGCACTGCGACGCGCGACGCGCCTCCACATCAAGATCATGAGCGAAACAACGATGGCCAGGCTGGCAAGCTTTGAGACATGGTCGGGCGGAATGCGGAGCAACTCCGCAACCAGCGAAAGCACAAACCACGACGGGCTGGTGAACCCCTCGACGCGCTGCCCGGGGTTGTAGACCACGCCAAGCCCGTCGGCCGCATTGCGCGCATACCGGAAGGTAATCCACGCATCGTCCACGGTGTAGCCCCACACCGAGAAGCTCGCCGCCGACACGAGAATAACGGCCAGAAGCAGCACAGCGTTCCCAGCGCGTAACGGTGATGTGGATCGTGTATTCATCCGTACCGTAGTTATCGGCAAACGGAGGCCTGACGATGCGCGCCGGACGCGGCCCAAGGCTTAACGGAGGAATACGAACGTCACCAGCCCAAACAGCGGGATGAGGATGCAGACGCTGTAGGCCATGTAACCGAAGAAGGAGGGCATCTTCACCCCCGCGCTTTCGGCGATGGATTTGACCATGAAGTTCGGGCCGTTGCCGATGTACGTGTTCGCCCCCATGAAAACCGCGCCGATGGAGATGGCGACAAGCAGGTCCTCGCGGATGTAATGGCCGCTGACGAGTTGGAGGATGCCGGGACCGGCGGAATGAGTCATGGCATTGGCAGTTTCAAAGAAGACGAGATACGTCGGCGCGTTATCGAGGAAGCTGCTGAGCATTCCCGTGGCCCAGAAGAACTTCGCGGGCGTATCGACGCCGAGGCTCGCGCCCTTCGCATTCAAAATCTCCATCGGCACCTGCATACAGAGAAAGATGCCCGCAAAGAGACAGGCCACCTCCACGATGGCGTCATAGCTGAAGTTGGTTTCCTTTCGCAGGTTCTTAGGCGTCGTCAGCAGCGACACGCCCACGAAGGCGAGTTGCAGCGCCTCACGAAGATAAAAGGGTGGGGTCCAATTCGTGTTCAGAAACGGCTTGATGGGACTGATGGTGCCCGTGACAAGAATAACCAGGAGAAGCCATAGCACGTTTTTCCCGCCATCGATGCGAATCGGCTCTACGCGGGTTTCATCCAGCGCGATGCGCCGCGGTGTCTCCTTTTTGTATTCAAATTTGTCCCAGACGTAATAGAGGGCCAATAGGATGCCCGTGCAGAAGGCCCACTCCTTCCAGAGCGTGAGCGTCCACAGGAATGGCACGCCGCGCAGATAACCGAGCAGCAGCGGTGGATCGCCGATGGGAAGAAGTGAACCGCCGATGTTGCTGACGATGAAGATAAAGAAAACAACGGTGTGGACCACGCGCTTCCGTTCGGAATTGGTTGCGAGCAGCGGGCGAATAAGAAGCATGGATGCACCCGTTGTGCCCACAATACTGGCCATGACGCCGCCGATTCCCAGAATGGTTGTATTGGTGAGAGGGTGCGCCGGAATGTCGCCACGAACACGAATGCCGCCCGCAATGACGTAAAGCGAAAAGAGCAGCGACATAAACGGAAAGAATTCACGCAGAATCGTCGCGTGAAGAACCGCCAGCGTGGTCGCTAGGCCCGGCTCCGACGTGTGCTGATCATGCGTAAAGCCAAATCCACGAAAGTGGTAATGAAGCAGGGTGATGAATCCCAGCACCAGCGCCACGAGGAGCTTGTTTCGATTCTGATGCCACCAATGTGCGGTCTTCGGAATCAGCGGAAGAATGGCAATCGCCAGCAGGAGGGCCGCAAAAGGGGCCGTCCATGCGGGGTTCGGAATGGCGAGCGATGATGGTGACGGCATGGTATTAGTTCACTGGGTGTCAGTTCTCGGGGGACTCGTCCCGTGCAAAACCCATCCAAAGATCGGATTGCGTCGGGCAACGTGTGGATCATACTATGGGGGACATCGAGCGAATACCCGCTGATCGATTCGGCGATTCGTCAGGAGGGTCGGCCTTGGTGTGCCGCGGCCAGGGCAGCCCGGTTGGGAAGACTGGTCTTTCCAAGGATGCGATGGACATGGTCCTTGACCGTGGCGAGTGCGATAAAGAGTTGTTGAGCGATTTGTTTGTTGCTCAGCCCTTCGGCGATGAGGGATACGATTTCTCGTTCGCGCTTCGAGAGCGCATCGAGGCATGCCGCGGGGCTTTGCTCAGCCGGCAGTCGAAGCACGACCAGCGGCTGACCGAGAGATTGACTTGCCTCGAAATCAATGGTGACGCCGCCGTTGAAACGGACTTCTTCGGCCAACTGAACAATGCGATCGGTAGGCACGGCGGAACTGCGTTCGTGATGTAGTGTTTTCACGAACTCCCGGAGCCGGGCCAGCGTTTTATGATCGAGAGGGGGCAGTGCAGGCACAGCGCGTGTCCTCCAATCAGGTATTCTAACAGACAGGAGAGTTGCCATGCCAGTATCAGAGCGAGATCGACAGGTTGTGGACGGTGTTTTTCGGGCCATGCATGAGCGCGCCGCCGGTGAAAACGCCATGATGGCACTCTTCGCCGAGGATTCCGTGGTGACGGAGCCATTTAGCGGCCAGCCCCAGACTCATCGAGGGAAGCCCGCGATCCGCGCTTGGTTCCGTGAGGCCGTCAATCAGATGGCCCCCGACATGACCCTCAAACTCGATCGAATCGACATGGATGCGGGACGGGTACGCGCGGAATGGACGTGTACGTCGGTTGTCATGAAAGGACCGATGCGCGGTTACGATCTCTACTCGATCGAAAGCGGGCTGATCAAAACGGCGGAATTCGTCGTTACCGAAATGCCGGAGTTCATACAGGGCTGAGTCGCGACGAATTTTTTCTGGAGGATGCATCATGCCTTTCAAGACGCCATTCGCATTCGGGATCGTCATGCTGGCCACGTTCGCCGTCTGGGCCGGGCAACCTGCGAAAGAAGCGAAACCGCCCTTAAAGGTGTCGGACTTGGCCTGGATGGCGGGCCGATGGCAGGCGCCGGCCAAGTCGGGCTTCACCGAAGAACATTGGTCGGAGCCGTTGAACGGTGCCATGAACGGCATGTGCCGCATTGGCGATAACGCCAAACGAGCGGTCTATGAAATCCTCCTGATCGAGGAAGTCGATGGCGACTTGGAATACTCCATGATGCATTTCGGCCCCGGCCTGAAACCGCGCGAGCAGGAGCCTCTGAAATTCGACGTGGAACGGGGCAACAAAGACAAAGAAGTCGTCTTTGTGGGGCGGGATAAAGACAAGGCGACCCGACTGACCTATTACCTGGCCACGCCGGATCAGTTGGTGTGCGTTTTGGAGAGAACGCGCGGCGGCAAGCAATCCCGGGATGAGTTCAAGATGAACCGCGTGAAAGCGGAATAAAGGGCGACTCTCCGCTTGCAACATAAGGTGTCGCACGAACGTAAGCATTCGTGAAATCAGAGCACCTGGCGCAAGTCGAAGAGTCGCCGTGGAGACCCTGGTGGCATGTCGCGCAACCTCACGGCTGCAAAGCACATACGGTGGTTCATGCGAAATGCTGGCAAGAGGCGGAACAAGATTTTCGGAAAATGTTTGGGGATCGGCTTGACAGCCGTCCGATGTTAGGTTAACGTTTGGCTTGGTGGCACGGGCGGGCCGGTGGTCGGTCCTGTCCGATGCGGTGTTTCTTCTTACAACGTAGGGAGCGTGTCATGGCTGGTCGAAACTCGTGGTTCGGGCTGCGCGGCGCGGCGTCTTGTCTGGCAGCGGCGTTGGCGGTGGGGTTTTTTGCGGGGCGTGTCGCCTCCGATGAGCCTGGCAAGAAAGGCCCGCCCAAGATGTCGGCCGAGGAAGAGGCCATGATGAAAAAAATGGCCGAGCTGGGTGCCCCCGGCCCGCATCACAAGTATCTGGAGCCGATGGCCGGAACATGGGAGACGACCACGCGCTACTGGATGCAACCGGGCCAGGAGGGTGAATCGACCAAGGGCATCTGCAAGCGAAAATGGATTCTCGGCGGCCGTTTCATGACGGAAGAACTGGAAGGCTCGGTCATGGGCCAGCCCTTCAACGGGTTCGGCATCACCGGTTACGACAACATCTCAAAGCAATACATCTCGACCTGGGCCGACTCCATGGCCACGGGCATGATGAGTTCCACGGGCTCCTGCGACTCGAACGGAAAGACGTTCACCTACACCGGCGAATGCAATGACTGCATGACAGGCCAGTTGAAGAAGTATCGCATGGTGACTCGCGTGCTTAGCGAGAGCAAGCACGTCTTCGAAATGTACGACAAGGATCCGGAGGGGAAAGAATTCAAATCTCTGGAAGTGACGTACACGCGAAAGTAGTGCGACCACTCGTCAATCCATCCACGAGGCTCCGGCGCGGGGCGTGGCGCCGCGCCGGAGCCGCCTTTTCTCTTTCACAACATGTCGCATCAAGGCACGGAGCTGCGCAATCAGAGCACCTGGCGCAAGTCGAAGAGTCGCCGTGGAGACCCTGGTGGCATGTCGCGCAACCTCTCGGTTGCAAAGCAAATACCGAGCATTATGCGAAACCTTGCCTTACAGGAGCATCTCGATGTCCGCCCCCCTTGCGCATTTTGAGTTGATGAGCGAGAACCCCGAAAAAATGCAGTCCTTCTATGGCGGCGTGTTCGGGTGGCAGTTCGATGCCAACACCATGCCCGGCTACACGCTGGTGAGCACCGGAGCTTATCCGGGTGGCGGCCTGATGAAGCGTCCGCCGCAGGCGCCAAACTCCATGATGCACGTCTACTTCAAGGTGGACAGCATCGATGAGACCATGAGAAAAGTGGAGCAGGGCGGCGGCACGTTGGCCGTCCCGCGCACGCCGATCCCGGGCGTCGGATGCTATGCCTTCTTCAAAGATCCCGAAGGCGTCATTGTTGGGCTGTTTGAGGGGCCGCGCTGATCGGTTCGGCGCGATGGGCCGCTTGGTGGATCGCGGGCGCGGTATTGAGCATGAGAACGTCCTCGTGCAGGGCTCGAAGTGGTTCCGCCACGCTCCACGCCTGCCACGGGCAGCCGTTGGAACGATGCGGCGCTTCGGCATCCGCAACCTCACTGACGCCACCGATGCCGGCTTCCTTCAAATGCGCTGAGAGCCCATCAAGGAACGATTGAGCCGTCGCACGGGCCTGAGGCGTCGAACCGTAGGCACGCGTATACGCCGACACAAACGGCCCCAGCAGCCAAGGCCACACCGTTCCCTGGTGATACGCCGTATCGCGCTGCGCCATGTCCCCGTCGTAGCGCGGCCGATAGCCCGGCTCCGTCGGCGCAAGCGTCCGCAGCCCCATCGGCGTCCAAAGGTCGCGCTGGCAGACATCGACCACATCCCGCCATCGACGTCGTTCGAGAACCGGGTGCGTAAGGCTGATGGCAAGAAGTTGATTCGGCCGAATGCGGTCGTCGTTCTCGCCGGTGCGGCCCTCGACGTCGACCACATCATAAAGACAGCCGCGCGCCGCGTTCCAAAACCGCGCGTTGAAACCAGCCGCGCATCGCTCGGCAGCGCTCGACCATTCAGTCGCGCGTGCAACATCGCCGGCACGATCGGCAAAGGACGCGGCGATGCGCAGGGCGTTGAACCACAGCGCATTGACTTCCACCGGCTTGCCGATCCGCGGGGTAACCGTGTGGTCGGGCAGCTTGGCATCCATCCAGGTGAGCGCAAAACCATGCTCGCCCGCCGAAAGCAGTCCGTCGGAATCCACGCGAATATTGTGGCGCGTGCCGCGCTGGTGCGCATCAAGGATGTCGGCAACGACGGGGAGTATTTTGTCGGCGATAAAGGCCCAGTCCCCGGTGTAAGCAAGATATCGATCGATGGCGTGGATATACCAGAGCGTGGCATCGACCGTGTTGTATGCGGGTGCTTCGCCATAGTCGGGAAAGCGATTCGGGATCATCCCCTCGCGAACGTGTTCGGAAAATGCAGCGATGATGGCCCGGGCATCAGCCTGCCGACCAGTGACAAGGCAAAGGCCCGGGAGCGAGATGAACGTATCGCGGCCCCAGTCGCCAAACCACGGATATCCGGCAATGACGGTCTTTCCGGCCGCGCCGCGCGCAACAACAAAGTCGGCCGTCGCGGAAGTGAGCGCCGAGTGAAGTGCGTTTGATATGTGCGTCCCGATTCGACGAGAATCCAACACGAGACCCGACGGCGTTTCCGTCCGCGTCATCGCTTCTCGCCACGTGCGCGATTGCGTGGACGCGACGATGACCAACCCTTTCGGGTCGTCGCGCCGCAATTCGGCGGAAATCAACCCCGGCATGAAAAGATCCTGCGTCGAGTCATAGCCGCGAACGGCCTCCTCGCGAAGGACAAACTGGTAGTACCAATCGGGGCGCGATTTGAATTCAGCATTGAACGAAAGCTGCCACGCCGGCCGACCCGCGGACCACGCGAGTCGAAAGCCGTCGGCGATCTCTTCGACCGTGGGCGGGCCGAGATCGCGGTAATTCAGCAAATGGTGAAAGTGCCGGCTCGTGCAAAGTGGACGAATGGAAATCGGAACGGCCGATTCACCTTCGACGAGCCGGTATTGCACGGCGGTGCTGTCTTCGCCGGGGATCATCCAAAGTGTCTGTTCGATCAGCGCCTCGCCGACGCGCCACCGCCACGTCGCCCGCGGCCGCGGCGAAAAGGATTCGAGCAACCGATATCCATGTGGGTGAACGGCCTCGGGATAGTCATTCGTGGCAAGTTCGTAAGTCAGCCCGCCGACGATCGCGGTGGCTTCTAGCTTGGCAAGCAGCACATAACGTTCGACCGGCGGATTGACGGCGGCGACCAGTAGACCATGGTAGCGGCGCGTGAGCATCTGATTGACCGCGGCCATCGCGTAGCCGCCGCGGCCGTTCGTCATCAGCCATTCGCTTGAGCACGAATCGGTCAGAGTTGCACAGCGGCTATGGTCAAGTTCGAGTCGCACGATGGTACTTGGATGCTCCTGTGTGCATGAAGGATACACGCGAGTACCGAATCAAAACAGGTTCGAGAAATAGCCCCACACCACAAACGCGATAATTGAGGTCGCACCAAAGACAATCCCGGCAATCGCCATCGAGCGGCCGGATCGCTGCGGGCCGAGCCGGTTCGCAGTGCGCAGGCCCCGAACGCCGACAATGATCGCAACCGCGCCGAGAATCGGGAAGCAAAATGTAAGCAGCGAGAGGACGCCGACGGTGAGCGCGATGCTCGCGGCTGTGTTGACGTACTCGACGGATTCAGCGGCCGTCGTGGCGCCTTCCATCGTGAACGGCAGTCCGCAGGAACTGCAGAGATTGGCATCGACCGGCATATTGCGCGTGCAACGCGGACACACGATGACGGATTCACCATTCGGCAGCCGAAGAATGGACGGTGCCTTCGCGCCGGCCGTCGCATAGGCGTGCATCGGCGTCGGAAGTTGCCCGTCGTCGGTGACACTCGCCGGACCCATCGCAAGGCCGGTGTTGGTGTCCACCTCGGGAACAGTAAAGACCGCTCCGCACGTGGGGCAGCGCCCTGCGCGGCCGGCCATCTCGCGCGTGGCCTCAAGAACGCATCCACAGCGTTGGCAGGTAAACGTAAAGCGCAGAAGTGCGGTGCTCATCGCGTTGGCTGTGCCTTTGCGATGATCATATCCCTTGAAGCGGCGGGCGGGGATACCACGAGTCTCGAATAAGGATGTGGTGTTTATGCGAGTTGCGAAACTACTCGCCCGGCCGATTGTTCACGACGCCGCCAATCGCCCCGCCGACGTTGGAAAGGTCCGGCGTCGGGCTGGTGGAGATCACGCTCGAAGACGAGCCGGACGAACTGCTGGAACTGCTCGGTAGAACCGCACCCAACCAGGCATTCACAAAGGCCTGCGTGATGCCGAAGGGATTAAAGACGCCCGGCGTTCCCCCGAAACCAAGCGGGAGGATGTAATTGACGTTGACGTTTTCGCAGCCGGCCGAGCCGACGAGCGAACAGGACAACAGGGCGATCATGATCCACGCGGTGATTCGATTCGGGCTTTTCATGGTAATCTCGAAGTTGGCGTTGGTACGGCGATGCTCTCGACACCGTTTTCGGTCCGCGAGGAAGTGTTCATAAGAATTATTACGCGCCCGCCGACTCAAAGACAGCCTTGATGAACGGTTTTTTCGCCCGCCCCAGCAACTCGGCAAATGCGGTGCGATAATCCGTGAGTGCAAACCGGCGCACGGGCAAGGCCGATAAATCGAGCCGACCCGAGCATATCCACTCAAATACGAGGTCGTACGTGTGAATCTCGCGCCCCTCGACGGTTTCGATCTGCCGACCATTCGCGCCGATGACCTCGATCTCATCGAGCCAGAGCGGTGTGCTGTCGAGCAGGGTGATGCCGCTCGTCCCGACGGCCACCATCGCGCCGCGCGGGCGCGTCCACTTGAGGGCATCGGTTAGCCCGCGACCCGAGCCGGTGCAGTCGTACGTGAGGTCGAAGCCACCACTCAGCCCCTGATTGCCGAAACGCCCCGGAACTCGCCGCCCGCCGACGTGGCGTGCAACAGCGTCATAAAGGCCGTCGGAGCGCATTCCGCGCGGGTTCATCAGCACTGTCGTCGCCCCCATCGTCAGAGCAAGATCGCGCTGAAAGCCGTGTCGCATGACTGCGGTGATGGCGTTGTCGCGGCGAAGAGCGCGTATCGCGGCGATGACGCCGAGTGCAATGATGCCGGAGCCGTTGACAAGAACGCGCTCACCGGGTTGCGGAGCACGACGCAACACGGCATGAACCGCGGATGCGATGGGGTCGATGAGTACGGCGATCGCATCCGCAATCTCGTCAGGCACGGCGTGCAACTGCGACACATGCGCGACGAAGTATTCGCCCCAACTGCCGCCGGTCCGCGCATTAAGCCCGATCATCGCCCGCGCCGGCCATCCATCATCCGCCGGTGCCTCGCAAAGCGAACTTCGCCCGGCAGCACATTGGCGACACGGCGGGTTAATCTCGCGACCGATGCAACCAATGCCGGGCTCAACACAAACCCGCTGACCCTTCATCCAGCCGGTATCTTTCGCGCCAAGCTCGTCCACAACGGCAACGTTCTCATGGCCGAGCACCGCGGGAAAGCTCGCATAGTTCCGCAAGATGGTGGCAGGGTGGGTCCGCTGTGCGATCATGCCAAGGTCGGTACCGCAGACGCCGCCGAGGATCGTCCTCACACGCACCCATGACGGGCCGGGCAGACTCGGCACGGAAACATCGGTGAGTTTGAGCGCGGAGATCGCGCCGTAGTAGGAGCGCTTCGTAATCAGCGACGCCGCTTTGCACAGCATCCATCGCGCGGGCGAGAGGTCGTAGATAAGCGCCTTCATGCAGCGGGAAGTATAGACGTAGTGGAGCGGGCGTCCCTGCCCGCCATGTACCAGCGACGTGCGGGATCAGAGATTCGGCCCACTGCCCATATGTCATCGTAACCTTGAGATGTAGAGCGTTACCAATTGGGCAACCAATACTCGCACCCTTCTATCAACAATCGACGAATCGGTGTGGATCATTGTCTGGTGCCGAGAGCGAGTTCAGCCCCGATAGGGGCGTCGGACCGTAGCCTCGGGCACCAGCCCGTGGGTCAAATTCTCGCGAGCAGCAAAGCCCCGAAGGGGCGACGGAGCGATGCTTGCCGAGGCGAATCTACACGAAACCAAATTCCAAAACGCAGGAAGTCGTAACGGCCTCGCCACCAAGCCGACTATTTCTCTTTCAACTCCAGCGCCCCGTTCCAACCATCGTCCGGCGGGAACCGCTTGAACTCCGTACACGCATCCACATACCGGCTCGCCCCGACATCATCGAAGCGCCGGGCAAGAATACGCGTAAAGTGGACGATGCACTCATCCCACTTGCCCTGCTTATACAATTCAACGCCCGCCTCGAATCGATCGACATACGTGCGTTCCTCCTCGGAGAGCGCGCCCTTGCGGCAGAGCAATTCGTACACGGGAACGGTCGCGGCCTTGCCCTTCACCTGCAACTCGGCGAGATAGCGAAACTCGAACTTATCCTTCACAAGATTGCGAACCGCGCCCGACACCATGATCCGCGAGCCGAACACCTTATTAGCAGGCTCAAGCCGCGCCGCGAGATTCACCACGTCTCCGATGACGGTGTAATCGGCCTTTAGCTCCGAGCCGAGATCACCATTCTTGCACAGTCCCGTGGAAAGGCCGATGCGCATGGAAAGCTGCTCGAAGATGCGAGCATCCTTGTCGTTGGCAAAGTCACGCTTGAGCTTGTCAAGTTCCTCAATCGTCGCCATGCACGTCTCGCAGGCGATGGACACATGGTCCTCCAGTGGATCGACCGACGGGTTAAAAAACGCCATGATCCCATCGCCCATGAACTTATTAATAAGGCCGCGGTGCGACCAGATGACCCGGCTCATGCGTTCGAGGTAGGTATTCAGCACGTGCTGGACGACTTCGGGATTTTCTTTTTCAGAGATAGTGGTGAAGCCCGCGAGGTCGGAAAAGAAAAACGTCATGTCCCGTGTCTGAACCGTCTTGAACGCGGCCACCGCATCGGGATTCTCGGCGATGCGCGACGCGATGATCGGCGACGTGTACTGGCTGAGCTGCTTGGCAAACATGCGCTTGTCGCGCTCGGCCGTGAACTGGCGGAAGAGCGTGACGAACGCCCACGTAATGAACAGGGTCGTCACCGGCGCGGCCAGCGCAAACCAAATGCCCCATCGCTGAAAGAGAACGAGGCATACAAACAAAACATACGCCAGCATGAGACCCAGCGTGGACAGCAGGGCAAATCGCGGCCCGCGCGTGGCGGTCACGAGGCTGACAATCGCTCCAAGAAGAATGGCAATACCACGCTCCGTCCGCCGCCCGGCCGGCGAGATGAATCGATCCTGCAAAATGCCGTTCAACACATGGGCATGGCACATGACGCCGATCGTGCGAGGGTCGATGGGCGTCGGAACAATGTCGCCCTCGGCAGTCGCGGCATAGCCGATGAATGTGTGTTTGCCTTTGATCTCAGGAGCCAGTTCGGCGCGGAGGGCGGTGATGCTTTCGGTGAGCGACTTATTTGCCGCGTCGATTCGGGCGATGTCATTGTTAATGAGGTCGCGTGCCCAGCGATAACGCCTGGCGTCCTCCATTGCTGCAGCGTCCTTGGCAAGTTCGTCGGGCGAGATCTCGTCGATTTCCTGACACGTGAGTTGCACTGCGGTGATGGCTTGACGTTGATCGCGGCGGATTTCATCAAGCAGGATCGCAGCCTGCTTCTCCAGAGAGGCAAGTTGATCGGGAGACGAATCGGCGCGCAGCCGCGCAAGGTGGGCTTTCCGCGCAATGACGAGCTGCTCGTTGACGCGCTTGCGAAAAGCGTGGTCAGCGTGAACGGATTCGGCGGGCCCGCTCGCGGTCGTGACCTTGAGTTGACCCTTGGAAACGGCGACGACATCGGCCAGCTTGTAATCTCGTAGGCGCTCATTGTTGGAGAGCTGCTTCTTGGCATCGACCAATGCGTAGAGTTTCGCGGCCGTGATGTGTTTGAAGTCAGCGTCGGCTCTCCAATGAGGCGCGGTGCGAGTCCACTGAATGACCATCTCTCCTGTTTCATCCAACGGAATGCGAATGGGATCGCCGCTTGTCCTCGGTATGACCACGGTTGAACTGTCTTCAATCGTCATCTTCTCTGGCATCAATCCGAGGATTCTGCACGCGCCGGCAAGGCCCATGTGTGGAACATACGTATCGTGGTACTTCAGAATCAGCGGCACACGTCGAAGCGTGCCGCCGATGTCCGGCGTGAAATTCACGGCAGCCACCGTGGCGACGGCATCCGTCAGGCGATGGCAGGGAGGAACCAATTCAGTGGCGCTGTGCAATGCCGCGTCCAGCGGTGCGGCAGGGCGAATCAAGGATCGTTCGACGGCTCGCAGGCCGCGCATGATGAAATAGGCCTGCTGCACATCCTTTCGATCCGCGTTTTGCGTCTCCTTGCGCTCACCGAGAATGGCAGTCAACACGCTTTCTTCGGATGGGAGCTTATTCCCACCGGCAAGTTTCATGACCAGCTCTTCGGCAATGCGCGTTTTCACCCCCGCTATGACCGAAGCGACCTCCGAAACAGGTTGCCCGAGCGACTTGGCAAGTTCTTGCTCATCCAGCGTGAAGCGTTTGCGGAGCATGTCCTCCATCCGCGTGCGCAACTCCGCCTTTTCCTTGGACCCATCGGTCGCCCTGATGTTCCGAGCCTCCATTCCGAGAATGACATTACCCGCCTCGCGCATGGCCGCCGCAAGCTCAAGATCAGGATAGACGTAATTCTCCTCGGTGAACTCGCCAAGAGCAGTGGCAGGATCGCCGGACTCACCGAATTGCCCAATCCTGGGATCATCCAAATAGGCCGACTCCGGCTCGCTCAACAAAAGATCGATGAAGATGTTGGCAGCGCCCAGTTCGTGCAGGCTGCGAATGATCTCGGCGACATGCTGCCGATGCCACGGCCAGCGCCCGACGCGCTCGAGTGCGCTGTTGTCAATGTCAATATGAACGATCGGTGTCGACGGCAAAACGTTGTTGCAAAACCGCATCCGGGCGTCGAACGTCCAGTATTCCGCGATGCGCCCCGCCTCTGTGTTAAAAAGCATCGATAGACTGGCGGTCATAACGGCCAGTCCGACGAGGGCGCCGGTAAGACGTGGGTGGCGGCGTAGCACGACGCGAAGGGAAACGGGAAACGCCGGAATTGTCAAAGACAAGGCTCATTGCCCGCATGCCGATGCGCGCAGACCAAAGCCTGCTCCCCGTTCCCCGTTCCCTGTTCCCTGCTCCCTGTTCCCTGTTCCCTGTTCCCCGCATTGCGCTGCCCCATCGACAGCATCGCGTGGACGGCGATAATGGACGGCCCATGTTGATCTCACTCAATTGGCTTCGAGACTTCGTTGATGTGCCGCCGGGGCTGAACCCCCGCGAGTTGGCGCTGCAATTCACCATCACCACAGCCGAAGTAGAAGGCGTCGAACATCACGAGCCGGCCTTTTCAGGTCTTGTCGCCGGAAAAATCGAGTCCCTTCGCCAACAGCCCGGTGAAGCAAAGCTGCAAAGCATCGTCATCGACGTCGGCGGAAAAAAGCTGAACTCGCTGACGTCCGCGCCCGAGTTAAAGGTCGGCGACCTCGTGGCCTACGCCCCCCCGGGCGCCACCGTGGGCGGCAAAGCAGTCGGCGCAACAGACACAGCCGGTCGCCCGGCCGAGGGCATGATCGTCGCCTGGGGAGCGTTGGGCTTCCCAAACATCGGAGCACACGCCGTCTTCCTACCGCCGACCATGAAGCCAGGCGACGCGATCGACCCCAAGCTCTTCGACGACTGGATCATCGAAGTCGACAACAAAAGCATCACCCATCGCCCAGATTGCTGGGGCCATTACGGCATCGCCCGCGAACTGGCCGCCATGCTGGATAAGCCGCTTCGCAAGTACGACGTCACCGATCCCGCGTCTCTCAAGAACAATCTGCCAGCAATCCCGATCGAAATCGACGACGCAACCAAGTGCCCACGCTACACCGGCCTCTTGATGAAGGGGCTGAAGGCTCAACCCTCGCCGCTGTGGATGCAGGTCCGTCTCGCCATGTGCGGCATGAGGCCGATCGATCTGACCGTCGATCTGACCAACTACATCATGCTGGAGTTGGGCCAGCCGATGCACGCCTTCGACGGTGCCAAGTTGCGAAACATCCAGGTCGCGACGGCCGCGGCAAATGAGAAGTTCACCACGCTCGACGGCGTCGCGAGAACCATGCCCACGGGCACCCTGATGATCCAGTGCGACCGCAAGAGCGTGGCCATCGCCGGCATCATGGGCGGCGCGGCGACGGAAGTAAGTGCGACAACCGACTCCCTGCTCCTCGAATCGGCGAACTTCGACGCCCCGACCATCCGTCGCGCGGCCACTGCCATGGGCCATCGCACCGAGGCCAGCGCCCGATTCGAAAAATCACTCGACCCGGCGCACACCGTGCTCGGCATCGCCCGGTTCCATAAGCTTGCAAAGGCAGAGCTGCCGGGATTGGAAGTAACCAGCACGCTCAGCGACTGTTACCCCGCGCCAAAGTCGCCCGCCCCGATTGAACTCGATTGCGACTATGCCGCACGGATGATCGGCAAACCGATCACGCAGGAAGCAATGCGAAAGATCCTGGAAAAGCTCGAGTTCTGCTGCGATCCGCGCGGCACGAAGCTCCTGGTCACGCCGCCAACCTGGCGCGCCACCAAGGATATCGAAATCGAAGCCGACCTCATCGAAGAGATCGCTCGCTTCGTCGGCTACAACAACATCGAACCAAGCCTTCCGCGCATGGCCGCGCGCTACTTCGAGCCAATGCCCGAATTACTTATCGAACAGCGCACACTCGCGCAGCTCTGCGAAGCCGGCGAATTCGTCGAGGTCCACGACTACATCTGGTACGACGACGACTGGTGCAAGACCCTCGGCTTCGCCCCCGGCGAGTGCATCACCCTCCGCAACCCCGCCGCCGACAATTGCTCCCGGCTGCGCCAGACCCTCGCCCCCGGGCTGCTCGCCATGGCCGACCGCAATCGCCACCACCACGACCGATTCCAACTCGCCGAAATCGGAACGGTGTTCTTCCCCGGCCGAAAAAGCGTCGAAGAGTCACAGGAGCGACATCTCGGCCTCGTCGCGGCACAATCGGGCAAAAAGCTCGACACGATAGTGTGGGATCGCCTGCGCTCCGCGCTCGACGGCTGGGGCCTGACCGTGCTCAATGAATCGCCGCAATACAAGGCAACGAGCGCAACGCACCCATGGGAAGACGCCGACCGCATCGCAGAAATCAACGTCGGCTCAAAGGCGGTGGGCCGCATTACGATCCTGCCCCTGACGGCCAAACAACGAATCGATGAGCGGCTCGCCGCGTGGTCGATCGCCGTGGCGGAAGTAAACCTGTCGGTGCTGACGCCGCTGATCGGCCGACACTCCCGGCTGCCAGGTGTGCCGCGCTTCCCACAGGTCCAGCTCGACTTCAGCACGCTCGCCGATGCGTCGAGCCGTTACGACGCACTATCTACCAAATTGAAATCATTTAGGCATGACGCCCTGCGGCGGTTGTCATTTGTCGAGGCCTATCAGGGCGGTTCGATTCCCGTCGGCAAACGCAGTCTGCTGCTCCGCGCCGACATCGGCCACGCCGACCGCACCCTGACCGACGACGACATCCGCCAGTTCCAGCAGAGCTTCCGCGAATTCCTGACGGCAAGCGGGCTGGAGCTTCGTGCCTGAAGTAGGGTCCGCTGTGCGGACCTGAACATGACGCAATCGTATCGATCAATACAATCCAAAACGATCCGCACAGCGGACCCTACGAGACTGATGAGGCTTATGACCTGCTGTTCCCGGTTCCCTGTTCCCTATTCCCTCTGTGCCTCTGTGCCTTTGTGCATTTGTGCCTCGACCCCGCTTACTGCCGCGCACAGATCAGTTGGAGAACCCGTTGCCTGACCACAAATCGACCGATTGGCGCGAGCAGTATCCCTTCACGAGCCGATGGTTCGAGCGCGACAACCTGCGCATGCACTACCTCGACGAGGGCAAGGGCCAGCCCGTCGTAATGGTCCACGGCAATCCGACATGGTCGTTCTACTACCGCAACCTGGTGCTCGCCCTGCGGGAAACCCATCGCTGCATCGTCCCCGATCACATCGGCTGCGGCCTGTCGGATAAACCGGATGATGAAAAATACCCCTACACCGTCGAGCGGCGCGTGGAGGACTTGGAGGCCTTGCTCGACAAACTGCGCATCGAGCGCGGCGTCACGTTCATCGTGCACGACTGGGGCGGAATGATCGGCCTCGCCGCGGCAGTGCGCAGGCCGATGCGCGTAGCGAAAATCGTAGTGCTCAACACGGCCGCATTTCTCCTGCCCAAAGGCAAACGTTTCCCGCTGCGGCTGCGCGTACTCCACGGCCGCAATCGCATCACCGAATTCGCAGTCCGCGGGCTGAACCTCTTCAGTTGGCCCGCAACGTGGATGGCAACCGCGAAGGGATTACCCAAAGCGGTGAAGGCAGGGCTGATGGCGCCCTACGACTCATGGACCAATCGCATCGCCACCCTCCGCTTCGTGCAGGACATCCCGACCCGGCCGCGGCATCGCAGCTATGCGTTCACGAAATGGGTGGATGACAATCTGGCGTCCCTGTCCGACAAACCGATGCTCATCTGCTGGGGCTTGCGCGATTTCGTGTTTGACGAGTTCTTCCTCAACGAGTGGAAGCAGCGATTCCCCAACGCACGAGTCCACAGCTACGCCGACGCGGGCCACTACATCCTCGAAGACGAACGCGACACGGTCGTGCCGCTGATCAGCGATTTCGTGAAGCAACGCGCGGTTGAATGACCCATGACCGGTACGAACGAGCTTGTAAACGTCGCCGCTCATCTGCCCGCCATGGCCGCGCGCGTGCCGGACCACAAGGCGATTGTCTGGACAACGCGCGCCGGTTACTCGCACTGGTCTTTTCGTGAATTGAATGAGGAGACCGACCGTTACGCCCACGGCCTGTCGCGCATCGGCATCACGCGCGGCATGCGAACGATCCTCATGGTGCGCCCGTCGCCGCAATTCTTCGCCCTGACATTCGCCCTGTACAAGATCGGCGCGGTGCCGGTGCTCATCGACCCCGGCATGGGCCGCGAAAAAATGGTCGAGTGCCTCGCGAGCGTCGAGGCGACTGCGTTCATCGGCATTCCGCTGGCGCACGTGCTTCGCGTGTTGCACCCCGGCGCATTCCGCGGAGTGAGAATCGTCGTCACCGTCGGCCGCCGATGGTGCTGGGGCGGTTATCGACTGAGCGACCTGCGTGCGACAGACGCACAACCCTTCGCGATGGCGCCGACCAGCCCCGACGACCCAGCCGCAATCATCTTCACCACCGGCAGCACCGGTCCGCCCAAGGGCGTGCTCTATCGCCACGGCATGTTCGACGCACAAGTTCAAATCCTCCGCGACCATTTCGGCATCCAGCCCGGCGAGATCGACCTCCCGACCTTTCCACTCTTCGCACTCTTCGACCCGGCCCTCGGCATGACCGCCGTAATCCCCGACATGGACCCAACTCGTCCGGGCTTTGTCGATCCGCAAAAAATCATCGCACCCATCCGCGACCTCGGCGTGACCCACATGTTCGGCTCGCCCGCATTACTCAATCGCGTCGGTCGATATGGCGCGGAGCACGGCATTACGCTGCCGACGCTGCGCCGCGTGATCTCCGCCGGCGCACCCGTGCCCCCGTCGACGCTGGAAACGTTTGGCACCATGCTCGTCGGCGATGCCCAAATTCACACGCCCTATGGTGCAACCGAAGCCCTGCCCGTGGCGTCCATCGCCAGCCGCGAGATTCTCGGTGAAACACGAAAGCTCACCGAATCAGGACACGGCACCTGCGTCGGCCGTCCAATGCCGAACGTGACCCTGCGCATCATTCGCATCACCGATGATCCGATCGCCACATGGTCGGATGACTTAGTTTTGCCAGTCGGCGAGGTCGGCGAGATCGCCGTCAAAGGAAGCGTCGTCACCCGCGAGTATCTCAACCATCCGCAGGCCAACGCCCTCGCCAAAATCCGCGACGGCAACGAAGTGTGGCATCGCATGGGCGACCTCGGCCGGCTCGACGAAACAGGCCGGCTGTGGTTCTACGGGCGCAAGGCCCATCGGGTGGAATCGAACGACTGCACGCTCTTCACCGAACCCTGCGAAGCAATCTTCAATCAGCACCCCAAAGTATTCCGCTCCGCGCTCGTCGGCCTCGGCCCGCGCAAAGGGCAGCAACCAGCGATGTGCATCGAATTGGAGCCTTCGCACGCCGGTGCCGACCACGCCGCGTTGATATCCGAATTGGCGGCCATGGCCCGGCAACACGATCACACCCGCGGTATCAGGACGTTTCTTGTCCATCCGCGATTCCCCGTCGACATTCGCCACAATGCGAAGATCTTTCGCGAAAAACTCGCGATATGGGCCGCTAAGCAGCTCGATGCGTCAGATAATCCGCACTAGGGGCGGACCTGCGAACCATGCGTGTGTTTCGAGCGTGCTACAGTAATAGAAGTGTCAAAGCGCCCTGACAACAAGCCGCCGGTAAAGCCGGTCACGGTGCCCCCGCCTCCGCCCAAGCCCGGGCCGATCGGGATGCGCCGCGCCCCCGAACCGCCTCCCGTGGTGGAGTCTCCGCCCGAGCCGGGGAAGGTGGAGTCGCCCGAAGCCGCCGCGCCTCCGCCGCGCAAGTTCATCTTTTCACCCCGCGTGCCCCCGACGATGCCGACGCAAGCGTCGAAGACGGCCGTTCTCGCGCCACCCGCGCCAGCGAACAAGGAGAAGAAGCGCGAGGCCGCGCCGCCAAAGTCGATGAAGCCCGTCGCAATGCCGCCACCCGTCGTGCGATATGACCGCCGCGTAATCGTCTCGAACGCGGCGACGACCGCACCGCCACCGGTAAAGCCAGCCGAAAAAATCGACGCGCCCCCGGTCGTCGAAACGCCGCCACCCCCGCGCCGCCGCGTCGAGCCGCCGGTCATGGCGTATCCCAAAAAGGTCGAGCCGGGCAAATCGGACAAGAAAAAGTCAAACGGAAAGAGGGTGTCGGAATCAAAGAGGGACGAACCGAAGCCGCTCGTCCAGCCGGCCGTAGAACCGGCGGCTACCATCGCGCCGCAACATTCAGAAGACCCGGTCGATTCCATCTCGGCATCGAAGGCACAGAGCGAATCTCCCCAACCGTCGAACTCAAGCCTCAAGCCTCAAGTCTCAAGTCTCAAGCCTCAACCAGTCGTCGCCCGGCGGGCCGTCGAGAAAAAAAAGAAACCCGCCAAGGAAAAGAAACGCGAGAAGCCCGACCGCCCGGGGTTCTTCCGACGACTGGCAAACCGATTCACCGTTGAAGAAATCGACCCGCTGCCGGATGTGACCAAGCCCGAACTTCCGGAAAAGACCTCAACCGAGCCAATCATCGTCGAAGTAAAGCCTGCCGCAGCGCCAGATCGTCGGAATGTCAGTTCAAGTGATCGATCTGACCTGACGGCGATCCATGTGGAATCGCCTCAAGTCTCAAGCCCCAGGCCACGCATAGTCGTCTCAGTGTCGACGCCTCCACCCAAGCCCGCGCAAGTGCGAACGGCCGAACCCCTCAACCTCAAAGACGACCTGCTACCCGCGCCGGGCGAGAGCATCGGCACATGGAAGATCCTCGTCACCGGCGGCGGCGGCTTCCTCGGCAAGGCCATCATCGAACAACTGCACGCCCGAGGCCTGAAGGTCCGCAGCTTCTCCCGCAGCGACTATCACGAACTCCGGCGATTCGGCACCGAGCATTTCCGCGGCGATCTGGCCAACACCGACGCGCTGAAAAAAGCCATCGACGGATGCGACATCGTCTTCCACACCGCAGCCCTGGCCGGCGTGTGGGGGCCGGAGAGCGCCTACCACAAGGCCAACGTCGTCGGCACCCAGAACGTGATCAATGCCTGCTGCGCAGCCGGCGTAAAGCGCCTCATCTACACCAGCTCGCCGAGCGTGGTGTTCGACGGCTCCGACATGCAGGGAATCGATGAATCAGCGCCATACCCCACGCACTATGACGCCGCCTATCCAAAGTCGAAGGCACTAGCCGAGCAGTTGGTCCTCGCGGCGAACAGCCCGAGACTCGCCACCGTGTCGCTGCGACCACACTTGATCTGGGGCCCCGGCGATCATCACCTCGTGCCGCGCATCCTCGCGCGGGCACGATCGCTGCGAATCATCGGCGGCGCGAACAAGATGGTCGACAGCGTATACATCGACAACGCGGCCGACGCCCACCTGCTCGCCGCGGGCCGACTGCGCCCCGACTCGCCCATCGCCGGCAAGGCATACTTCATCACCAACGGCGAGCCGCGACCCATGTGGGATCTCGTCAATGGAATCCTCGCCGCCGGCAAGCTCCCGCCCGTAACGCGCGGCGTGTCACGCGGCAAGGCATTTGCCGCTGCGGCCTGCATGGAGTTCTTCTATTCCCTCTTCGGCATCGAGGGCGAGCCGCGCCTCACGCGATTTGTCGCCCGCGAACTAACCACCGCCCACTGGTTCGACATTACGGCCGCGCGTCGGGATCTAAATTACTCCCCGCACGTCACCCTGGACGAAGGCCTGTCGCGCTTGGCGGCCTGGCTCTCATCAGGCGGAGCCAAAATGTTGCGAGCAGCGCGGTAGCAGTATGGTCCGCACGACGGGCCCTACGCCTACACCAACTGAATCTGCACGATCTCCGCCGGCGAATTCACCCGAAGCGGAAACCAATTCCCCACCCCGCGATTCACAAACAACGTACTCCCCGGCTTCTCATAAACGCCGCGAATGTACCGAAAAAGCACCTCGCCCGCGCCGATGTCGGGGCGTACATCGGGCGGCGTCAGCATGATCTGTCCGCCATGCGTGTGACCCGACAGTGTCAGCGGCACGCCGGCCAGCGCCAGTGAATCCCACGCGTGCGGATGATGGGCCAGCGTGACGAGCGGCCCGTCGGCGACGGCGTCATATCCTCTTAGCATCGTTTGCACATGTTGATGATGCCCGGCGCGACGGCCGGACGATTGGTCAAAACGTGCCCAATCGACACCGCCAAGGGTGAGCCGCTCGCCGCCGATCGTCAGCGTGCGGCGCTGATTGATGAGCATTGGAAATCGCTCGTTCACCGCAGAAATAAACTCGGCCCGATCGTCAAACTCATCGTGATTCCCGATGCACGCAAACATGCCATGCGGAGCATGCATCTGGCCAAAGGCCTCCAGCGCCGGCGGAAGCATGTCATTGGAAACATCAACGATGTCTCCGGTCACAACAATAAGGTCGCTCCGAAGCTTGTTTACCAATTCAACAAGGCGCGGAAGTTGGTCCGGCCGATAGAGACGCCCGACGTGCAAGTCGCTGATGTGCGTAATCGTGAGCCCTCGCAGCCGCGGCGGCAGCCAGGGCGCGGATAACTCCCGCCGATTCACCTGCAGCCGACGGTTCTGCACATACGTAAACGCCGTGCCGCCGGTCAGCGCCAGCATCGGCACCGTCGCGAAACTGGTCTTGAGCAATGCACGCCGCGTCAGGTCAACAGGCCGGGCTTCGGGCATAACGGTTGAGGCACGTCGCAACCGGCGCACACCCGCTGCGATCCCCAGCACAAGCAACCGCAGCCCCGCAACCATGGGCATCAACACCGCAAGACCAATGTGCCACATCGTGACCGCACCCGTGTACCACGTCGGGGCCGTCTGCAAAAAACTGGGGAACCGCCCGATGACGATCATCTCAACCAGCGGAACGATGAGCGCAATGGAAAACGCCGCGGAGACAAGCCGAAGCCAACGACTGCGTTTCGCCGACAATACGTGCCGCGCAAACCGCCGGTCGGCCACCGACCACCACAAAACATTCATGCACACGATGCCGGTGACAAAAAGCCGAAACCCAATCCCGCGCGGCAGATCGATGTATCGCGATGCGTACTGGCCGAACAGCCACAACGCCGCAATAAGACCCATGAACGTCCAATGGATGCACGCATAAGCGCGGTCGCTGGGGCGACGCACGGCTGTTTGAGAATTAGTTTCAGCCATGAAGTGGAAAACGAAGTAGCGGGCCCTCACTCATGCGGGCATTCTAGCTTGGTGCGAAGGCATAAACCGCCTACCCACGCTCGATCGCCCAACCCGCCTCATTCCACGCACGAAAACCGCCATCCATGGAAATGACGTTGGTGTAGCCCATCTTCTGCAGATTGTCGGCAACCAGCGCCGAGCGAAATCCGCCGCCACAATAAAGAATAATCTCCGCCGACGCATCGGGGATGCGCTGCTCAATGTCGCGCTCGATAATGCCGCGCCCCAGATGCACGGCTCGCGGAATATGACCCGCCGCCCATTCGCTTTCCTCGCGCACGTCGATGAAGTGAAACGTCTCACCCTTGTCGATTCTCGGCTTCACGTCATGAATGGTGCATTCGCGCACCCGCGTCTTGGCGTCGTTCACGAGCTTGAGGAATTGCGTATTGTGTTTGGCCATGCACACGATTGTCGACGCGGCAGGAAGTTGCGTCAATTCAGTGCCGGTATGATGGTCACCCGCACGGAGTAATGTCGAATGCCCAGCGTAGTCATCGTCGCAACCGACCTGATGTTCACCTCAAAGGTAACGGGGACGGCGCAGGCCCTCGGCATCGACGCCGCTTCGGCGGCCACCGTCGATGCCCTCGCGAAACAGCTTGAATCGCACACCGTACGACTCGTCCTCGTCGACATGTCGATGCCCGAACCCGTCCCGGTGGAGGCCCTTCGTACCGCGGGTGCGCATGCCTCCCGACCCGCCACCATCGCCTTCTATTCGCACGTCCAGTCCGCCTTGGCGGACGCCGCGAAGGCAGCCGGTGCCTCCGACGTCATGCCCCGGTCAAAGTTCAGCGCCGACCTGCCGGCCATCCTGAATCGTTACGGCAAACCGCAGGATCAGATATCATAGACATCCTGGAATCGGCGGCGGGGGTCGCCGGTATCGTCCAACAAGTACATATTCGCATTACACAGGAGCGATTTCATGAAGCGCGTTGTCTTGCTAATCGCGGTTGCGGTTTGTCCGTGGGCGCCGGCCTTTGCGGATGACAAAGACAAAAAGGGCCTGCCCGCGGATGTCGGAGTTCCGATCATCGACTGGAAGGACGCCGGCGAACACATCGGCGAAAAAGTCATCGTGCAGGGGCAGATCGTCCAGACGCGCAACATCGGAACCATGTGCTTCCTGAACTTCGATGCATCGCGCACCTTCACCGCCGTCGTGCGCAAGGACAGCTTCGACTCATTCCCAACGCCGCCCGAACAACTCTACGACCAGAAGATCGTTCGCATTCGCGGAACTATCACGGACTTTCGCGGCAAGCCGCAAATCGAGGTGTCGTCGCCCGACCAGGTAACGATGCTGGAAAAAGAAGAACCGATCCCCGCGCCCGCAAAGGTCGCGCCGCCCAAGGAGCGGCCCTACACCGGCACGGTGACCATCGCCGCCTTCAACGTGCTCAATCTCTTTGACGACTACGACGACCCCTACCACGAAGACGAAGGCACGCCCGCCAAGCCAAAGGAGCAATTGGAACTGCTCGCCAAAACGATTCGCGGCCTCGACGCCGACGTGATCTCACTGGAGGAAGTGGAAAACCGCGATTATCTGGAGCGATTCGTGAAGACCATGCTCCCGGACATGGGCTATCAGGAGATCGTCTGCTTCGAGGGCAACGACAGCCGCGGAATCGATTGCGCCGTCCTGTCGCGATTCCCCGTCGGACCGGTCACGTCCTATCGCCATCTCAAGTTCCCCGACGGCGAAGGCAAAACGATTTCGTTTCAACGGGACTTCCTCCAGGTTCAGATTCAACCTCCCTCGGGGCCGGCCTTCTACATGTTTCCCGTACACCTGAAAAGCAAACGCGGTGGAGCGGATACCACGGAAAAAGTGCGAGTAGGCGAGGCCCGGCAGATTCGTAAGCTGCTCGATGAGCTTCTCAAACGTGAAAAAGACGTGAACTTCGTCGTGCTGGGCGACTTCAACGACACCTGGGATAGCGAATCCCTGAAGACGATTCGCGGCGACGCCTCGGGCGCACTAAAAGGGTTCGTGCAGGATGCCCCCAAAGACGCGCGCACCTTCAACGCCGGCGAGTTCAAGGACCCCATCGACTTCATCCTGGCATCCCCGGCCATGGCCAAGCGCTATGTCGCCAAGTCCTACCACATCCCCCAGGGAACGGTCGAAACCTCCGGCTCAGACCACAACCCGGTGACGGCAAAGTTCAAGCTGAACTAAGAATTTGACCCCCGGGCACCGGATTTTGATGGTTCCCCAAGCGTTTATTTTTGGACCGAGGGCGGTCGAAATTGGATCAATTTTCTGATTTCGAGCCGCCCGCCAACAAATCCATAAACTACTGCAAATAAACAGGTTATGGCTATGTCCTTTAGTGCGTCCGCAAAACAAACGGCGGGGCTTACGCGAGATTTTTTGAAAAAAGACCGAGAAAAACTCAATTCTCAACGCGAAAACAACGAAAAAAATGAGTGAGAGGGTCGAAAAAGTGGTTGACAGCCGATTTCGGGTGTAGCTAAACTTCGCCCTCAGCCTCAGGCGATAAAGCCTGAGTGGTTTTGGCCCTCCGGCGCGGTGCGGCCAAAGCCTTTGCCAGTCATGATTTTCGATCTGCTCGCAAGAGCGGCTTGAAAGTCAGGATTGAAATCAGGGTCTTGCCGAACTTCCTGATTACCGTATGCTTGCCGCGCCGGGTCGAAGAGCGATTCGTGATCGCATGACTGCGAACGCGAGTTTCTTCATACGACCAAAAGAAAGTGAAAAGTTTCGCAATGTCGCCTTTCGCCGTTCGACGCGTGTCGGGCAGCAAAGGCTTAACACAGTCTAGAGTGTTTGGTGCGCCGTGTGGCGCGGTTTCTAGAAACCCATTAGAAGAAGGAAGGTTACTATGAGCATTTGGGATTTTGTTCTTGCCGCGATGGTCGGCTTCATCGACCTCAACCCGTTGCCGGACCTCATTTTGGTCCCGCTGACGTGGCTCGGCCTGTTCCTCGTTAACTAATCAGTTAACCGATGAACGTGCAGAAGTAGAAGTAGAAGTTTGTTGATGTTCCGTTGACGGCTTCCGCTGACTTGGTTTGATCAGTGCACGTGCACTAAGTCACGGAGAGAGTCAGGAACAGTAGTCAAAGAAGGAAGGATTTCCATGAGCATTTGGGATTTTGTTCTTGCCGCGATGGTCGGCTTCATCGACCTCAACCCGTTGCCGGACCTCATTTTGGTCCCGCTGACGTGGCTCGGCCTCTTCCTCGTCAACGTCAACTAACTCGTTGACCAGGTCACAGAGCGATTCGTCGCTCCGGTTGCCAGCCATCAGCCTAGGCACGATGGATGTTCAACTGAACGAGACCTTCGGGTCTCGCACTTAGCCAAACACTCCTGGACCCGTGCGATTCGTCGCACGGGTCCTGTGTTTTTTACCCCACCAAACCCCCTCCAGCGCGTTCCGATTCGAACCGCCTTCGCTTACAATTCTCGCATCATGGCCAAAGTCGAAGTCCCAGAAGGCCTCTGGCTACGATGCCAGGGCTGCAGCAAGATGATCTTCCGAAAAGTCCTCGAGGAGAACCTCCTCGTCTGCCCCGAGTGCAGCTACCACTATCGCGTCGACGCACGAACCCGCGTCGGCCAGCTCACCGACCCCGGTACCTTCGAAGAATTCAACGCAGACCTCGTCTCCACCAACCCCCTGAATTGGACCGACAGCATCCCCTACGCCAAGCGAATGGCCGCCGCCCAGGAAAAGACCGGCCTGACCGAAGCCGTGCTCACGGGTCGTGCCTACATCAAAGGCCGGTCAATCATCCTCGCGGTGATGGACCCCTTCTTCGTCATGGGCTCCATGGGCTCCGTCGTGGGTGAAAAGGTCGCCGCCGCCATCGAACGCGCCACCGACGAAAACCTCCCCGCCGTCATCCTCACCTGCTCCGGCGGCGCCCGAATGCAGGAGGGCCTGATCAGCCTCATGCAAATGGCCAAAACCTCCGCCGCCATCGCCCGCCACGACACGCAAAAGGGCCTCTACATCACCGTCATGACCGACCCCACCACGGCCGGCGTCGCCGCCAGCTTCGCATTCCTCGGCGACGTGATCATCGCCGAACCCAAAGCCATGATCGGCTTCGCCGGCCCGCGCGTAATCTGGAACACGGTAAAGGCCGAACTCCCCGAAGGCTTCCAAACCGCCGAGTTCATGCAGGAGCACGGCTACATCGATCGCATCGTGCCCCGCGCCGACCTCCGAAACGAAATCGCCCGCATCATCGACTACTGCGGCAAATAAGCACCGATTGCGACCGCCATGACCTCGTGCTGGTGGCGCAAGAGTGGGGCAGGCGTCCCTGCCTGCCATCACGCGACTGCAACAGGCGCTCCCCTGCAAGCACACCCGTTGCCCAATTTCACTCTCAATTCCTGAACATCCTTCGACCCCACGCTCGCGGCTATCATCCCTCGCATGGCCGACGTCATGGACGATCTTCGAACTCAGCCCCGAGCACCCGCCGGTGAAAGCCGGCGCACCGCCACCGCCGCCCTGGTCATCATCGCCGGCATCCTCAGCGTCACGGCCTTCACCTTCCTCAGCAAGATCGTCTTCCCCGTCATCATCGCCCTGTTTCTCTACTACATCATCCGCCCGACCGCCGAGGCCATGATCGCCGTCAAGATCCCCCCGTGGGTGGCCTACCTGATTCTCTTCCTCACCGTGATGATCCTCTTCGTCCTCCTCGGACAGGTCGTCTATCTCAACGGCCTGGCCTTTCGCGACAAGTTCCCCGAATACCAGCAGCGCCTCCTCGCCATCGCCGGCCGCGTCGCCCCCGACAAATCCAGCGGCACCGTCACCAGCACCCTGCGCGAATTCCTCAACACCTCCTCGCAGGAAATATTCCTCTACGTCGCCGGCACCGCCTTCAGCTTTCTCGAACTCGCCCTCGTCGTCTTCTTCTACCTGCTCTTCATCATCCTCAACGCCGAAAAAGTCTCCCGACGCATGCAGCGCGCCTTCAACCCAGACACCGCCGACAGCCTCCTGCGCATGGGCCGCAGCGTCAGCGACGGCATCCAGCAATACATGAAGGTCAAAACGCGCGTCAGCCTCGGCATGGCCTGCGTCGCCGGCATCATCATGTACTGCTTCAACCTGGAATACTGGCCGCTCTGGGTCTTCCTCGCGTTCATCCTCAACTACATCACCTACGTCGGAAGCATCGCCGCCCTCATCCCACCGATCGCCCTCGCCTACCTCCAGTTCGACAGCATCTGGACGGCCTCACTCCTGGCCATCTGCGTCACCGCCAATCGCTTCTTCTGGATCGACTACATCGAAGTGCGCGCCAGCGGAAAACAACTCAACCTCGACCCCGTCCTGCTCCTCGTCTCACTCGCCTACTGGGGCTGGTTCGGCGGAGTCCTCGGCCTCCTCCTCGCCGTGCCGATGCTGACATGCCTGAAGATCGGCCTGGCCCAATTCGACCGCACCCGCCGCTGGGCCTTGCTCATCAGCGAAGAGTAGCGCGGGTTGCAATTCCCCTGTAGCACAGGTTTCCAACCTGTGTTCTGTGTGCCACAGGTTTCCAACCTGTGTTCGGTGTGCCTACCCATCCCCCTGTGGCACAGGTTTCCAACCTGTGTTCGGTGTGCCACAGGTTTCCAACCTGTGTGCAAAGCCCCTTCCCCCGCGCCCGGCCTATCCCACACTCACCGGCACCGTGGCACAGGTTTCCAACCTGTGTTCAATGTGCCTACCCATCCCCCTGTGGCAAAGCTTTCCAACCTGTGTTCGGTGTGCCTACCCATCCCCCTGTGGCACAGGTTTCCAACCTGTGTTCGACTGGCTACCCATCCCCCTGTGGCACAGGTTTCCAACCTGTGTTCGGTGCCACAGGTTTCCAACCTGTGTGCAAAGCCCCTTCCCCTTCGCCCGGCCTATCCCACACTCACCGGCACCGTGGCACAGGTTTCCAACCTGTGTTCGGTGCCACAGGTTTCCAACCTGTGTGCAAAGCCCCTTCCCCCGCGCCCGGCCTATCCCACATTCACCGGCACCAACGTCATCGTGTCATTCCAAAGATATCAATCACCTTCACAGCAACCACAAAGGCCTAATGGGTCCTATTGCTTCTGCCGGTGTCCTGGTTTTTCCGCGCCTTCCGCATGTGGTAAAGCCGCTCCGTAAACCCGCCCTTCTCAAGAAACTCTTTCTCCAGCCCCCGAAGCTGCTGATCAAGCAGGTAGTTCGCCTGGTGAATCAGGCAGATCAAAATGTTCGCCACCACCTCCGACGGCCGCGTCTCGATATAGGTCCTATAGGTCTCATAGGACCGATCTTTTTTTGACGCAAGCTTTCGCACAAACACTGCCTCCCGGCTGTCCTTCGCCCACAACGGCATCCCCCGCTGACGCAAAAAATCCTCGTAATCCAGCAGCAGTTCTTCCAGGCTCGCCCGCGCCACCCCCACCAGCTTCAGTTCGGTCTTTTTCGATGTCCCCGAAGCCTGACTCGCCTCCGCAATATTCTGCCGCCCGCTCCGCGCCGCCTGCACCATCTGGTCGGTAGTCCGCGAGCGCTTATCAATAAACCGCTCGCAAAACCTCACCGTCGCGTCATACACCAACTCCGCCTGTTGAAAAGACTTCAGCCGCCGATACCCCCCATGCGCCGGAATAAGCTCTCCCATAACGATAGGTCCAATTGGTCCTATTGCCTTCCGTCCTATTCCTTGCACTCCCGAAAAACCACCGCCAGATAATTCTTGCTGTGCGCCGCCACATCCGGCGCATCATCCAGGAATTTGGCGAATTTCAGCTCCAGCCCGCCCGATCGCGCCTCGCCCACGATCCGGTTGAAGATCGATCGCTTCGGCGTCACGAACGGTCGGTTCGCCCCCTCGTAACCGCTCGCCCGCCAGTCAAAGACACCCTGCCTCACATGGGCCACCAGCGGCGGCAGCAACTTCTCATAAGCAGTGGTGCGAAGTGTCTCATCCGCCGGAAACCACCGCTGATCCGGGATCAACGGCTCGTACGGAGAATCAGGGAATTGCGGGTGAAGGCCCATAGATGGCTTGGATAATAATGGGCGGGAACACGTTCCATCAAATCGACCGGTTCCAAACCGTCACGTTGCGATTCAACCCCCGCCCCGCCCGCGACTTACAAACAAAATCACACCCAGAGTGAAACACCGAGCATCTATGAAGCGATGCGAGTCAAGGTGGACGTTCCGGGTTTGTGGGGAAGCATCTTCCGAACAGTCCCGTCGCCGTCGGCATCGGTCGAATCTGCCCATCTCAGCCGCTGCCGCTGCGGGGGTGCTT
>JACRIM010000060.1 GCA_016235815.1 Planctomycetota bacterium | reverse complement strand
TGACCGAGCACGACGTCCCGACGCAGCATCGGCCGGTTGTCGTGTCGCAGGGATTGTTGGTACAGTTTCCACCGCTGACCCACGACCCCGAGCAATTCGACTGCGTGGTGACCGAGCACGACGTTCCGACGCAGCATCGGCCGGTAACCGGCGGTGCTGTCGTAAAGCTCCAGACCTGCGAGTAGTTGCCTTGCGTGGTTACTTGGCTTCCGTTCCAAAAAAAACCCTGTACCTGCCAGTAATAAGTGGTGTTCGGATTGAGTGTGCGTGTTGTTCCAGTACCGTTTGAAGTTCCAGCTGTGTGAAACTGATCGACGACAGAAATGGAAATCCCCGTTGACACGCAGCCGGGACAACTTACTGCGTTTGGATTCGTCGGTAAATCACTTATGTTCGTTGAAACCATCAACCAATAGCGATTCGCGCCGTTCACGGAAAACCAACTAAATGTCGGAGTCGTAGTGACACCTGTAGCGTTGGGTGATGGAGTAGAAAGAACAGGTGCAGGCAGCAGTTGCCCCCGCGAGGAGTTCGTGATTGCCAGAGTCAAGAGGGAAATCGCAACATATGCTGCGGGAAGATGCTTGCGGTTTAGGGCGTGAATCATGTGCATATGAAGTGACCTCCGTTGTGTTACCCTACACTTCCCGCCACGTCCCCCAATCTTTCGCGAAAAAAAGAAAACCCCCTACTCCCCCGCATCCAGCCCCAGCTTCTCCGCCAGCCGCACACGCACCCGCCGAACCGCCTGGTCCACCGCCCCGCGTGTCATGCCCAGCGTCTTGGCAACATCCTTCGCCTTGGCTCCCTGCCGGACGACCATATCGAAGGCTTGCCACGTCT
Organism: Planctomycetota bacterium; assembly: GCA_016235815.1. Lineage (GTDB taxonomy): Bacteria > Planctomycetota > Phycisphaerae > UBA1845 > UTPLA1 > JACRIM01. Next base: position 148,683 of record JACRIM010000060.1, on the reverse strand, counting down.
GGTTTTCGACCTCGCCGCGTAGCTCGTCCAACGCCTGCTCGATCTCCGCCTCCCGCCACTGGGCGTCGAACGCTTCGGCGAATTCGGCGGCTGGACCAGGGGACGGGTCGGCCACGTCGGGGAGGGACGCAGCGGGTCGCGGAGTACGGGCGGCATTGCGGCGCGCGTGCATCACCTTGAAACGGACAATTCCTTTGAACCACTGGCGAAAGCCGCCCTTATCGCGGTCGTACCGTTGCTCGCGAAGGGTCGTCATTGCAGTGTGTATCGCCTCCTGAAGCACATCCTCAATGTCCGATACAGGAATCCCCATGGCCCGGGCCACGCGATGAGCCAGGACTTGGTATCGCTTAACAAAGACCGATTCCGCGGACTGATCCGTGCCGCCGGCCACCTGCCGGATGAGTGTCGTTGAAGTCGCATCCTTAAACGGGTCCACGCGTTCTCCTACGGCCCACTATTCCCGGTTGGCGGGCGAATCTTTCATGGAATCGGGCGGCGGCCAAGTCTGTACCCAAACGTCCTCTTTGCGTGGCAGGCGGGCGCGGTCAAAGGGGGCCGATGGCATGATTTCTATACGAATCGGACGGAGCTTGTTATCAAGGTCGATGAACTGGCCCTCCAAGAAATAGGCTCGAATCGGAGAAGCAGCCGATCCGGCAATGCAGGGCCTCTGTTCCCTGCTCAACTGCCAATAATGGGCCTTTTCGTCGTCGCCAGATGAAAGAAAAGTGCAATACCCGTAAGCAAGCGGTGTGACGGGCGATCCGGCACTAAGCCAATTGTTCATGCCCCAGTATCCGCTTGACGCCCGCAACATGTCAGCTGTTAAGATAATCATACCGTTGTACTGCGATTCCATCTTTCGGCCGTTCCCCATCGTCGCTTCCCGGCGATTGGCGATGATCTGGCAGAGGATTTCATTGGTGCCATCATTATCCACATCGCACAGCCATGCTGCCGTGTACCAGCCGAAGTGCCAATAGCTTCCGAGCCGCTTTCCTCCTCGCCCCAGCATGACCAGTTCAGCGGGGGCGTCGTCGTGGTTCAGCGCCACGAGCAATTCGTTTCCGGGGGATGGGTCCAAGTCGCCAGTTAAAAGCGGGTGAACTAGAAAGTCCCGTGGATGTGGCTGGAAGTCCCAAACGCTAGGCGGGACGCTCGTTGGGCGCTCCTCATGGGTGCGGATCAACTCGGAAGTAGAGGTCGGCGCCGCGTGATTCATGACAACAAGCTTACCGTAGTCCGCCGTCCCCAGTTTCGTTCCAAACACGATGGCGGGGCGACCATCATAGAAATCCGACAGCACAACGCCTTCCAAGTCTTGATCGAATTGAAACTTGCGCGAGTCGCCATTGTCGTAGTAAAGGCTAAATAACACGATGACAGAATCGATCCTAGCCGTGGTCAGTCGGACGGGTATCACGGGTCGCGGCGCAATTGCTTGACCGGCAATCGACGTCCAGGGAACGTAGTTCACGCCGAGCCACACAACCATCGCCAGGAGAAGGCTCGCGGCAGCCCACTTGATCCTCCGCCGCAAGCGCAAATGCGGCTCGACTCTCGCATCAATCGCACCAAGCATGGCCTGCGCAGTCTGAAATCGCGACTTCTTTTCAGGCCGGGTGGCGATCAACATGACTTGATTGGCGGCGCGAAACTGAACACGCGGCAGACCTCGAAGCGACTTGCGCATGTCCATTTTAGGTATCTGGCCGCGATGCAGACCCGACAGCATCTCATAGAGGATAATCCCAACGGCATACAAGTCGGCCGTCTGATCAAGAATCGCATCGGGCGGAAGGTAGCCGGGCGTACCGACCTGTGTCACATTGCGGTCCATTCGAGTCAAGAGTCCGAAGTCGCACAACTTGGGTCGACCGTTGACGAACACGATGTTGGACGGTTTGACGTCGCGATGAAGAAGGCCCTGATCGTGAATGTGCCCTAGGGTGTTCAGGATTGATTTCGTGATCTCAAGTGCCGTTCCTGGATCCATGACAGGCTGGCGACTCATGACGACTTCGAGCGTCAGGGGCGCGTAGTTTTCAATGTCGAAAGAGCCTCGGCCATTGGGATCGGACACGGAAGAATCACCACTGTTATTCCTATTCGCGTCATCCGCCAACTCCATGGCGTAATAGAGATGGTCGTCGGTCTCGGCAGCATCGTCGATCTGAACGATTCCAGGGTGACCTCGGCCCACCATTAGGTACTCTTGTATGCCCTGCAATTCCCGCCGTTTGGCGTCGGCAAGTTCTTGCCTTTGGTGAGAATCGTTCTCCAGCGTGTGTTTATCAAGTATTTTGACAGCCTTGAAGTTGTCCTTACGCAAACGCTCGCGCCCAAGGTACACGACCCCTGTGCTGCCCCGTCCGATCACTCGAAGGAGTTCATAGCCGCCCACGGTTCCAACTGATGAGGGGACACCCATCCGACAGGCCCTGTACCTATTACCCCACGAAATAGTATAACCGCTTGTGGTTCCACAGGAGTGGTATTGAGGACTGAATTGACCATACGGGAGCGGATGGGAATCGAACCCACCAGGCGACGCGATGCGCCGCCTCGACGGCTTTGAAGACCGCGGAGCCCACCAGGAACCCTGACACTCCCAACGCCTAATTTACGGCCACCGCCGATGAATCACAATTCCCGCGCCACATTGAAACGTCGACCGATTGGCAAGGGGGCCGAGGGGTCAAGGGTCCGAGAGTCCAAGCGAAGGTCGAGATTGCTTCCTTGAATGTGTGAGCCAGTGACTGAACCGCGCGATGACGACGGACACCGCAATGATGAGCAACCCATCCACCGTCCAGCGCAGACGTACCAACGGGATAAACGCGAGGCCCACCAACATCTCCGCGACATAGAGTCCAATGAACAGCCGCCGCACGCCGGTGGCGCGTGGCAGCAGGACGACCGCGATGAGGCCGATCGGAACGAGGTACGTCGGATTGATCCACGGCTTGAGTGTGACTTGCAAGATGATGAGCCATGCCAGCAGCGTGACGGCAGCGCCGAGCCATGCGATTCCGTAAAGCCGCTTGGCCCGATCCGACAGCGTGCCGCGCCTCGCGGATGAACGCAGTTGCACGGCTACTGCAAAGAACATTAGAAGCACCAGCGTCGGGGCGGATTTATGAAGCGTCGAACTGTGATACGTCGCGAGCTTTCGCCAGAGATTCGTGACGACTTCGCCGGGATGGTCGGCGGCCCAGGCCTTTCCGGCTCGTGTGAGTTGGCGGTCGGCCTCGATCTCGGAGCGACCCTCCGCGCGGAGTCTGTCGAAGACACCGTAATCGGCGCGGCCGAGGCCGGGGTCGGTCGCGTAGTCGGGGTTGTGGCCGAGGTAAAAATTAAGACCGCCGGTCGTGGAGAGCGTGAAGGCGCCAACCTTGTGGACGTTGCGCATGCCCCAGAACGTGAGGCACAACGCGGCGGGCAATACGAGTGCGATTCCGCGAATGGTGCGGCGTTTCCACGGCGCGGACTCAAGGATTGATTCGGCGACGAATGGGAGGATGAGGATTGCTGCGTTGGCCCGGGTTAGGGAGGCGATGGCGAGAAGAACGCCAATCGTCAACGCATTCGTTCGGCGTACGAAGAGCAGGACGGCGAGCGAGAGTAAGAAAATGAGCAGCGGCTCCGTGAGGCAGAGCGTTTGCAAGTAAATGAATGAGCCATACGTTGCGGATGACAGTCCGGCCATCGTGCCCGCAACCGGCCCCGCAATTCGCCACGCGGTTAATGCGAGAGTGAGCGTTGTGCAGAGCGAGAGCACAGCCTGCATCGTCAGTACGCCGGATTCGAGACCTGCGTCACCGGTCACGCGATGCACGGCCGCGACGAGCATGGGAAACACGGGCATCCGTTTGGCCCGATCGCCGGTGGGGAGTGTGAGTGAGCCGGCGGCCGAGAGGCTTCGGCCAAGTGCAAGGTATTCCGCCGCGTCTTGCGTCACCCGATTGGGCGTCGTTGCATCAAGACTCCAATACCACGTGGTGCCGTGAGTGGTGCATGCCACGAGCAACACCACAACAAACCACGTTGACCGCGAAGTGCGTGCGGCGGGTTCGTTGATCGGCCGCGTTTTCATTCGGGCATCTTACGGAGTCAGTCGAGCGGACGAAACGCCCTCGCCTATAATGCGAACCAGGTACAAAGGAAGGACCGCACATCGCATGAGCGACCGAATCACCATCCGCGTGGGGCACTCGCCCGACCCAGACGACGCATTCATGTTTTATGCCCTTGCGAAGGAAAAGATCGACACCGGGCCCTATCACTTCGTGCATGAAATGGCCGACATCGAGTCGCTCAACCGCCGTGCTGAGGCGGGCGAGTTGGAAGTCTCGGCGATCTCGATTCATTCATACCCGTATGTGAAGGATAAGTATGCCCTGCTCGCCTGCGGATGCAGCATGGGCGACGGCTACGGGCCGATGGTCATCGCCGCGCGCGGGAGACCGATGCAGAGCCTGCTTGGGGAGACGATTGCGATTCCGGGGGAACGAACGACGGCCTATCTCGCGCTTCGACTTGCCCTGAATGACATGTACTTCATTCCTGAGGTCATGAAGTTCGACGACATCCCCCAGGCCGTGGCCGATGGAAAGGTTGACGCGGGACTCATCATCCACGAGGCGCAGCTTACGTATCAGAAGATGGGCCTGCACAAGGTCGTCGATCTCGCGGAATGGTGGGGGCAGCACACCGGCTTGCCGTTGCCGCTGGGCGGCAATGTGATTCGCCGCGATCTGGGTGCAGCACGAATGAAGGAAGTGGCTCGCCTGCTCAAGGCGTCGATTCAATACGGCCTCGATCACCGCGAAGATGCCGTGAAGTATTCAATGCAATTCGGCCGCGGGCTGGACACGGCATTGACGGATCAGTTCGTCGGCATGTACGTCAACAAATGGACGCTCGATTACGGCGAGCGCGGGCGCGAAGCGGTGCGCACGCTGCTCAAGACGGCGAGTGAAAAAGGCCTCGTCCCCGACTGCGGCCCAATTGAGTTCGTCGAGTAGCACACTACGCTGTCGGCTCAAACTTCCAGATCGGATCAAACAGCGAGACTCCAAGAATGTCTGCGACCATGCGGTCTTTTATCAGCGCGATCTTGAGCGTGTCGACCGTGAATCGCGCGTCGTAATTGCTTTCGATGGCGCGGCCCATCCCTTCGAGGACCAACAAGTCGCAGCCGCGTGCGGCCTCACAACACTCGGGCGTCAATTCCGTCAAATCAATCAGCGGCGACTTGCATCCGGAAGGCACGACAACCAGCCGACTGTCTTGGATCGCACGCTCTATGGCTGCATCCATCCCGCAAATGGCCTGCAGTAACGGAAGAAGTTCGACGGCCGTTATGTCATTCAGTGCGGGGGCACTGTTCGCCGCGAGTGCGACCCTGGTGCCGCGTTGAAGAAGATCGCGAACGAAGGGGATCACGCCAAGCACGATATCCGGCCCGGCGTTGTCGACGAAGAATAAGCAATGACGGTAGGGGGCGTGTCGGCGCGTCACGCCCCGGGTCCACGTATCAAGATCGTCTACGGGCCATGGTCGCCCCCGTACCCGACTCCGCGCTGCAAGAAAATCGAACGTACCCGCCTCGAACTCGCTAACCACTGCCTTCGATCCCATGTCAAACAAATTGCCGGCAAAGAGTCCGCGCGCGAGGGTTTCGCTGACCTGCTCTGGCGGAACTGCGTCAAGTTCCGCAAGTAGGGACGGCAGTTGGCGAAGGGCCAGCGCATTCTCCCGCGTTTTCAGGTCGAAAAATGGATCGACGTAGCCGTGGGAATGGAGCTTCTCGTCGCGGTACTTGGTGAGTTCGAGGACGGTGAGCCTGCCCCGCAGATCGGGCTGCTTCCGCAAAGCAGTCAGGCCTGCCCGATAGTCGGCATGGAAGGCCGGCCATTCGGCGGTCTCCAAGAGCGACTGCCCGCAAATAGTGAGTTTCGCCAACGTCTCGACGTGGTGCTCGAAGAGAGTAAGCCAGTAGTCCCGAGCCGAGTCGCCGTCCGTAAGCAGATTCTGAATGCAGGGGCGGTAGGCTGCGGGGTCGGCGAGCAGGGGTAGCGTCGGCATTGGCGGAGTATAATTGGATGTGGGGCCGACCGTCGCGCGAAGCTGAAGGAGCGCGTCATGCCGTTTGTTATTTCACGTCGCCTTGGTATCTGCCTCAGTCTGACCTGGAGCCTTTCGATATCAGCGAGCGCGGACACCGTGCATCTACAGGGCGGTTACACCATCGAGGCCGATCGCGTGGAGCTTCGCGGCGACGTGTATCGCATCACATCACGAAGCGGCACCCACGACATCGAAAAAGAGCGCGTCCTCAAGATCGAGCCGGGGCCTACCCAATCCGACGAGTACGAACGCGAACTCAAGAAACACGCCGATTCCGCCGCGGGGCATTTCGAACTGGCCTGCTGGTGCGACTACAAGGGCATGAAGTCGGAACAACTCAAGCACCTCAAGCGCGTGATCGAATTGGACCCCGACCATGCCGACGCCCGCAAGGCGCTGGGCTATGTTCGTCAGGGTAAGGACTGGGTCAAGGCGAAGTCGGCAAAGACACTCTCCGACGAGGAGCGAGAGAATCGCCGGAAGGCCAAAGAGCAGGATGCGATCATACGAAAAAAACTGGCGGAGTGGCACGTCAAGATTCAGGCAATTAAATCGGGTCGATTGGATGCCTCCCGCAACGATGCATCCCGCAAACAATTCGCCGATGGCCGCGCCCAGATCATGGGCATTCGCGATCCGTTCGCGATCGGGCCGCTTGCCGAGGTATTGAGTCGCGGTGACGTGCCGACGCGGCAGTTGTTAGTCGAAGCCCTGGCAAGGTTTGAACAGGACGAGGCGGTGATGAATCTCATCGTGCTCGCATTGCTGGACCCGGATGCCGGTGTGCGGGCATCGGCGGGCGACGCGCTGGCGGCGCGAAAAGACCTGCGCATCGCGGATGCCGTGCGCCGGGCGATGTACAGTGAAAGAGAAGGGACGATTCGACATGCCGCAGTGGCGCTGGGGCGACTCAAGGCGATGGAAGCAGTGCCCGATTTGGTTTCGATGTTGTCCACCGAGCGCGTTGGCGTCGAGCGAGTCTCCGATGCGATCTACCTCGATAGCATCATCTACGTCTTTGGCCGGCCGGTCGGGTATTCGTACGGCGGGAGCTATCTCATCTATCAACCAAACGGTATCGGCTGCATGGGGCCGGGTGCATTGGTCGGGGCCGTCGACCATTACGAAGTAGCCATAAAGTCTGTCTATCGTACCGAAGTGCAGGAGGCATTGATCGCCATCACCGGGCAAAACTTCGGCTTCGACCGCGACGCATGGATGGATTGGTGGGACAAGCGAAAGAAGTAATCCATCGCGACGGCGCAACCCCATTCGCACATTGAAAAGACCAGTCAGTGCGGCGCAATTCGCCCCGGCAACTCAGACGCCTCTGAGTCTTGTATCCAACACATGGCCCGTGTCGTAGAATCGCGTTGGTCGCTGAGGGTGTTCGGCGAACATGGAGGTTTGGCGGACGATGAAGATTCTGGTGGTCGGTAGCGGGGGGAGAGAGCACGCGCTGTGCTGGAAGCTGGCGCAGTCGCCGCGCAATCCGACGATTTTTTGTGCCCCCGGAAATGCCGGCACGCGACAAATCGCTGAAAACATCGCCATCGCCGCGGACGACATCACCGGTCTCGTTAAATTCGCCAAAGTTCGCGGTATCGACCTGACCGTCGTGGGGCCGGAGGATCCACTTTGCGCCGGGATCGTGGATCGATTTCAATCGGCGGGGCTTCGCATCGTCGGGCCGACGGCGGAAGCGGCGAAACTCGAAGGGGACAAGGCGTTTGCCAAGCAATTGATGCGCGAGGCAGGCGTGCCCACAGGCGAAGCCCGCGTGTTCGGCCCGACGCTTCAAGAAATCGCGCAGGCCCGACAGTCGCGCGGGCAACGCGAGGACGCCGCCCACCCCGAATTGCTGACCGGCTATGAAATGGCCCGGCATTACATTTCGACGCGCGACGAGGGCATCGTTGTTAAAGCGGCGGGGCTGGCCAAGGGAAAGGGTGTCTTCGTCCATCCCGAACCGGCCGACGCCCTGAAGACCATCGAAGACCTGATGGTCAACAGATCATTGGGCGAGGCAGGCCAGCGGATCGTCGTCGAAGAGTTGCTCATCGGCCGGGAAGTCAGCGTGATGGCACTCGTCGATGGCCGAACGATCTACCTGCTCGAAACGGCGGCGGACCACAAACGGCTTGGCGACGGTGACAAAGGCCCAAACACCGGCGGCATGGGCGCCTATAGCCCTTCGACAATCTTGAGTGATGCCGATTTGGTAACGATCCAGCGGGATGTGTTTGTTCCGACAATCGATGCCCTGCGACGGGATGACGTTGAGTATCGCGGCGTGTTGTATGCCGGATTGATGATGACCGCGGCGGGGCCGAAGGTGTTGGAGTTTAACTGCCGATTTGGCGACCCCGAGACGCAGCCGATCATGATGCGGCTGAAAAGCGATCTGGTGGAAGCGCTGGAGGCGACGGTGGACGGGCGGCTGGATCAAATCGAATTGCGATGGGATGAGCGGCCGGCCGTGTGTGTTGTCATGGCGGCGGGCGGATATCCAGGCGATTACGCAAAAGGTTCGGCGATTCATGGTCTGGCTTCAGCCGATGCGATGAACGACGTGCACGTGTTCCACGCGGGAACCGCGGTAAATGAAGACCAGATCGTGACGAACGGCGGTCGCGTGCTGGGTGTGACGGCATTGGGCGGGGACATTCGCACGGCCGCGGCTCGGGCATACGAGGTCGTTTCGTCGATCTCCTTTGACGGAGCGGTGTATCGCAGGGACATCGGTATGAAGTTGAAATAGCGAGTGGAGCAGCGGTGCATGATTGAGCTGGCGGGCAAGCGAGTGGTGGTGATGGGGCTTGGTCGATTCGGGGGCGGGATCGGCGTAACCCGCTGGCTTTGCGCACAAGGTGCAAACGTTCATGTGACGGACCTCTCTGATGAGGCGCATCTGGCCGAGAGCCTGAAGGCGCTCGCGGGATTGCCGGTGACGCGGCGCCTTGGCTCGCATGACATCACCGATCTCAATGAGTGCGACCTGCTCGTGGTCAGCCCTGCGGTGGACAAGGCGAAGTCCGAATTTTTCAAGGCGGCGGTCGCGCGGGCGATTCCCTGGTCGAGCGAGATGAACCTCTTCCTCGAACGATGCCGCGGCCGAATCGTCGGCATAACCGGTAGCGTCGGCAAGAGCACGACGACGGCGATGATCGGCTCGGTGCTGGAAGCAGCGGCGAAGCAACCGAATTGGAAACACGGACGCGTTTGGCTCGGTGGGAATATCGGTAAGAGTCTGCTCGATGAACTGCCCGCGATCGCCGAGCGCGACGTGGTGGTTCTGGAACTATCGAGCTTTCAATTGGAGGACGCCGCGTCACTCAAATGGAGTCCACAGATTGCGGTCGTCACCAATCTGAAAGAAAACCATCTCGACCGGCACGGCACCATGGCCGCTTATGCGGCAGCCAAGGCGAACATCTATCGCTATCAGACTGCGAACGACGTGCTCATCATGCCGCATGGCAACGGCGTGGACGGCCTGTCCGGCGGTTGGGCGGGGCGAAAGAATCTCATTCGATATTCCATTGACCCGGAGACACGGGAACTGGTCGTCGAAGGCGGCGCCGTGGCGGGGCCGCGCGTAAAACCGACGTTGGCCGTGCCGGGTCTGCACAACTTGCAAAATGCGGCGGCAGCGCTGGCCGTGTCGCGCGTCTTGGGTGTGAACGATGCGGTGGCGATAGAGGCGCTGGCTGCGTTCAAAGGGTTGGTGCATCGGCTGGAGTACGTCGGCGAGGTCGGCGACGTGAAGTATTACAACGATTCGAAGGCGACGACGCCCGACGCGGCGATGACGTCGCTGCGAGCCTTCGACGGCGGTGTGGTGGTCCTGGTCGGCGGGTCGGACAAGGGGAACTCGTTCACCGAATTCGGGCGGTTGCTCGCGCAGCGGGCCAAGGCCGTCGTGTGCATGGGCGATACGCGCGAGAAGATCGCCGCGGAGATTCGCGGAGCAATCGCCAACGGTTTGCGCAATCCGAGCGGCGGCCCGCGCGTGATGTTTGCGACGAATTTCGGCGAGGCGACGACCATGGCGCGAGAGGCCGCGGCGCGCGGGGATGTGGTGCTGCTGTCGCCGGGCTGCGCGAGCTACGATTGGTTCAGCAATTATGAAGAGCGGGGGGAGACATTTCGTCGGCATGTAAGTGCATGGCAGGGGGGATGATGCGCGGCTACAATTCAAAACTTCACGCCCGACCGTGAGGATTGCTGGAGAACCCGATGAGTAGTGCGGACATCGAGATCAAGAAACTCAAGAAGGTCTATTACAAAGACAAGATGGAGATCCCCGTCTTGGCGGGGCTGGACCTGTCCATCTCCGCCGGAGAGTTCGTCGCACTCATGGGGCCGAGCGGCTCCGGGAAGTCGACGCTCCTGCATCTCATCGGCGGTTTGGACACCGCGACGGCAGGGTCAGTGCGAGTGGGGGAATCGCTGCTGGAGACGATGAGCGAAGCCCAATTGACCTCGTGGCGCAGCCGGCACGTCGGGTTTATCTTCCAGATGTATCACCTCGTGCCGGTGCTGACGGCGGCTCAGAACGTGGAATTGCCGCTCCTGCTTTTCAAGATGAAGTCGAGTGAGCGGAAGGAACGCGTGAAGACAGCGCTCACCATCGTGGGGCTGGGCGACCGGATGGATCATCGACCCAATCAGTTGTCCGGCGGTCAGGAGCAGCGCGTAGCCATCGCCCGGGCCATCGTGACAGACCCCGACGTCATCCTTGCCGACGAACCGACCGGCGATCTCGATGCGAAGACATCCGAGGAAATCCTCAACCTGTTGAATCTGCTGAACGAAGAGTTCGGCAAGACGATCCTGATGGTCACGCACGATCCCAAGGCCGCGGCTCATGCGAAGAAAACCGTGCACCTCGAAAAGGGCCAGCTCGAACGCGAAGAGTTCAGCAATCGCCAACCCATGGCGGCAGCGCGGTAAGGGGCGGCCATGACCATTACCTACGTTTTAATGCAGAACCTGAAGCGCAATCCGCTTCGATCGACCCTGACGGCCGTTGCATTTGCCCTGCCGATGGGGATTTTCGTCGCCGCGATTTCGATGGTGGTGGCGCTGATCCGCATCAGCGAATCCAATCAGCAGGAGCTTCGGCTGGCCACGCATCACAAAACCACGATCATCAACATGCTGCCCGAGGGGCATCGCATGAAGATCGAGGGACTCGATCCGGATCGCAAACGCATTCGCGCCGTCTGCGGAATGAGATGGTATGGCGGCCGTGTGCCGAATTCACAGACCGTAATTCAGAGTCTCGCCGCCGATGCGGACACGTTTCCGATTGTCTATACCGATGCAGGAATGACACCGGCCGACACCGAAGCGTGGATGAAGGATCGAACGGCCTGCGTGGTGGGCTATGGCATCGCGGAGCAGCGGAAGTGGAAAGTCGGAGATCGGATCACGCTCGACAGCTCCGTGCCGCCGTATCTGAAGCTGGACTTTAACGTAGTCAAGATCATGCGGACGGAGTCGCGGGCGAACGTAATGTATTTCCGGCGGGATTATCTGGTTGAGTCCCTGAAGTCGGCGGGCGTGGAAGGCGGACTGTGCAACATTTTCTGGATTAAGTGCGCGGATGTGCCCTCAATGCGAAGTCTGCAGGATGACATCGACTCCTCGTTTGCGAACAGCCCGAATGAAACAAAAAGCGAGGATGAACTCGCATTTGCTGCCGGCTTCATTCAGGGAATGGGGAATCTTCCGGGTCTGATGCAGGCGATGGCGATCGTGGTCGTGGTGATCATCGCCATGGTGGCAGGGAACACGATGATGATGAGTTTTCGCGAGCGGTCGAAAGAACTCGCGGTATTCAAGGCCATCGGCTTTCCGAGTCGGCGCATTTTCGGGATCGTGCTCGGCGAGAGCATTTTCCTTGCAATGTTTGGGGCAATGATCGGGATCGTTCCGACGGTGATTTTGCTGATTTCGTTCCCGTTGCGACAGTTTGGGTTCCTGCCGATCGCGTCGTTGGAGGTTTCTCCGATGGCGGTGGGCCTTTCAGTCGCGATTGCACTCTTGGTCGGAGTGGCGGCCGGATTGTGGCCGGCCTATCAGGCGTTGAAGTTAAACACCGTGTCGGCACTTCGGCGGGCATAGGAAGTCGTGGATTCGGATGGCATTGCCCCTTTCGTACAACTGGCGAAACCTGTTCGTTCGGCGGACGACGACGGCGCTGACGATTCTCGTCATCGCGGCGGTGGTGGGTGTATTGTCCTGGATGCTCGGGTTTTGGACCGCTCTTTCAGGCTCGCTTTCGTTCGCACAGGACCAGCATAAGCTGATCGTGCTTCGGCAAGCCTCCACATCCGAAACAAACAGCGCAATTCCTCCGGAAGAAAGCAACAAGCTTTCACAACTTGATCGCGAAGTGGCGCTCGATCCGACGTCGGGGCAGCCGCTGAAAAGCCCCGAAATGATCGTGCAAGTGTCACTGCCTCGCATGAGCGATGGCGGCAGGACGCGAGCGAACGTAGCCGTGCGGGGGTTGACCGATGACGGATTCAAGGTGCACCGCAACGTACGAATCATCGAGGGCCGCGCCTTTCAACAAGGACAGTTGGAAGTCATCGTGGGGGAATCCATCTCCCGACAGTTCATCGGGCTTAAGATGGGCGACACGCTGGATCTCGGCTACAGCGGTAATCGCGGATACAAAATCGTCGGCGTGTTTTCGGCCGGCGGCGCGCCGATGGAGAGCGAAGTGTGGGGGCCGTTAACGACCCTGATGAATGCCTATCAGCGAAATGCCTATTCGTCGGTGGTCTTGCGACTGGACGACAAATTCAATGCAGCCGACGTGATCAGGAAAGTCGAAGGCCCGACGATTCAGCTCACCGCGCAGACAGAAGCACAGTACTGGGATGCCCAGGCAAAAAACGTCCGAACGTACCTGTTTATCGTGTCGGGGCTTGTCGGTGTGATGTGCGTTGCCGCCGCGTTTTCGATCGCCAACACGATGTATTCGTCGGTCGCAGCGCGTTCGCGCGAATTTGCGATGCTGCGGACCATCGGCTTTTCCGGCAGGGCGATCATGGTCTCCATCATGATCGAGGCGGTGTTTCTGTCCGTGATCGGCGGCCTGTTGGGCTGCGCCGGGGCATACATCTATCTCCAGATCATGGGTCGGACAAAGGACATGTTCGGCGCGAGCACATTCACCACCATGGCGTTCGAGATTTCAATGACGCCGATGATCGTGGTCTATTCCCTGGGGGCGGTCACGCTGGTCGGATTGCTGGGGGCGCTCACGCCGGGAATCCGCGCCGCAAAGATTCGCGTGGTGGAAGCCCTGCGCGAAGCATAATCCTATGAACCTGCGGCTTGTTTACCTTCATCGCAATCTGACGCGGAATGTCCGGCGGTCGTTGCTCACCTGTGCGGCGGTGGGGCTGCCGATCATGATCTACGTGCTGTCCATGTCGGTCGTGCACGGCGTGGACAAGTTTCTTGACAATTCGGCCAAGCAATTGCGAATCGTCGTGACGCAAAAGACGTCCATTGTGAATCCGCTGCCCGAAGGGCATCGAAAGAAAATCGAGGCCCTCGATGAAAGCAAACAACGATTGACATCGGTCTGCGGTGTGCAATGGATCGGCGGCCAACGCGAAAACGATCCAACGCCGCTTTCGGTGATGGCGGCGGATGCCGATTCCTTTGTTTCGACGATGCCGGAATATGAATTGACGCAGGACGAGATCGATGCGTGGCAAAAGGATCGCCAGGCGATCATCATCGGTAGCGGGCCGGCCGGGCAATTGGGATGGAAAATCGGAGACCGCGTCAGCATTGTGCCCACGCTGCCGCCCTATCGCGCCATGGAGTTTCATGTTATTTCCACGGCCCCCAAAGCGCCGGACAACCAGTCGATCTTCTTCCGAAAGGATTACCTGAACGAGGAATTGAAGAAGGACGGTTTTCCGGAAGGCCAGGTGAGTTTCTTTTTCGTAAAGTGCGCGACCAAGAAGGACCTGGACGAATTCCGCGAAAAGATCGATGCGGCCTTCGCGGGTTCGCTGGATGAAACGCGCTCGCTGGATGAGAAGACGTTCATGAACGAGTTCATCGCGCAACAGTTCGACCTGCCGAAGAATCTGGCCATCCTCTCGGGGCTGACGGTGTTTGTTGCGATCATGGCGGCGATGAACACGATGAGCATGAATTTTCGCGACCGGATCGCCGAAATGGCGACGCTGAAGTCCCTCGGATTCTCCGGTGGATTTGCGTTTTCACTCATTCAGACCGAGAGCCTGCTCTTGTGTTCACTGGGCGGGCTGGTAGGGGCGATCGTGCCGTTTGTCGTTTTCACCTATACGCCGGCGCGGGATTTTCAGGTCCCGCTCATCCAAACGTTGGTTGTCGAATGGGTGACCTGCATGAAGGCGCTGGGGATCGCCGTCTTCATCGGACTGGTGGCCGGTGTGTGGCCGAGTTGGATGGCGATGCGGATGCACGTGGTGCGTGCATTGCGAAATCTGGAATAACAACGAGGCGTACGGATGGCATTGCCGCTTTCCTACAACTGGCGAAATCTGTTTGTACGCAAGCTCAGCACGAGCCTGACGTTTTCCGTCGTTTCCATCATCGTGGCGGTTCTCTCGATCCTGTTGTCCTTTGCGGCGGGGATTAATGACTCGCTGCGTTCGACCGGAAACCCTGCCAATATCATTGTCCTCCGAACAGGCGCCACCGCGGAGAGTACGAGTTTGATCAAACCGGACGAAGCGAATCGCGTATTGCAGGCCCCGGGAATTGCCCAGGATGACAAGGGCCGAACGCTGGCCAGCCAGGAGCTGTGCGCTCAGACCACGCTCCCCCGAAAAGACGGCCGTGGAATTGCCAATGTATGCGTGCGTGGCGTCGATGAAATTGCGTTCACGATTCATAAGGAAGTGCGGCTCATTGAGGGGCGCCTGTTCAACGTCGGGCAGATGGAAGTGATCGTCGGCAAGGCGGCCCAGGAGCGATACAAGCACCTCGCGCTGGGCGAGATTGTCCCAATGGGACGATCAGGAGATCGAGCGTACAAGGTCGTCGGCGTGTTCGAGGCCGACGGCAGCGCGGTGGAAAGTGAGATATGGGGACCACGAACGAGTATTATGGATTCATTTCGTCGAACATTTCTGTCCAGCGTTATCGTTCAAGTGAAAGATGCCGGTCTGGCGCGGGAAGCGATCGACTATCTCCAGGGACCGGCCGTGCGGCTAAAGGCGAAGTCGGAGACGGAATACTACGAAGATCTGACGTCCAAAACGCGCGAAATCGTCGTGCTCACGTCAGTCCTTATTACGCTGATGGGAATCGGCGCGGTCTTTGCCGTTGCGAACACCATGTATGCTGCCGTGGACAGCCGAAGGCGCGAAATCGCCATGCTGCGCACCATCGGGTTCGTGCGCCGCTCGATCATCACGGCATTCGTCTTAGAGTCGCTGCTTATTTGCATGTCAGCCTGTGTTTGTGGCCTGATCATCGCTGCCCTCGTGAGCAGTATGATTTCCAAGCAAGACTTCTTATCGGACACCACGTGGACAGTGCTCGCCTATGACTTAAAGATGACGCCGTGGACCATAGGGACCGCACTCGCATTGGCGGCGGCGGTCGGAGTAATCGGGGGGCTGGCGCCGGCCGTTCGGGCATCTCGAACGAAGGTCATCGAGGCCCTGCGTAAGGCATGACCTTCGGCTAGAATCGGGCATGTCCATGGCAGCCCCTCCCGACCTACGTACGCAGCTTCGCAGCCTTTCCATTTCCAAGGAACAACGGCCCATTGTGGATGAATCGCCTAAGGCGACGAGGAGATTACCCGTCCGCTGGGGGTGGGTCATCGGCCTCGGCGTCGGTCTCGCGGTCGTGCTTGGTTTGTATTTCTCGCGTGGCCAGATCGAATCGATTACCTCGGCGGTGGCGACGGCGAATGCGGATGAAATCAAGCTGGTCGGCGTCACCGTCCGGCAGTCGAACGAAATGCCGCCGCTGCTCACGGCGACGGGAAAGATCGTTTCCGACCATCAGGTCAAAGTGGCAACCAAAGTCTCCGGTCAGGTGTTGGCGATGTTTTTTGAGCAGGGCGACCGCGTGCAGAAGGGGCAATTGCTGGCGCGTGTGGAAGATGTGATCTACCGTGCCCGCCGAGATCAGGCAGCAGCGGACCTTGAAAAGGCCAAGGCCAACTTCGAGTTTCAAAAGATAAACTACGAGCGAATGGTACGGTTGCATGAAACATTGAACGCTCCGGACATTGAATTCGCCGATGCAAAACGGAGCATGGAAGAGGGGAAGGCACAGGTGGCCTCATCCCAGGCAGCGCTCGATTTTGCGCAAAAGGCATTGAACGACTGCGAAGTGACCGCGCCGATCGCGGGAGTGATCCTGGAGCGTAATGTGGAAGTCGGTGATTTTGTGGCGGCAGAGGGCGGGCGCGGCGCGAATGCCAATGCCCAGTTCGGCTCCATCGCGGATATGTCCACGCTTCGCGTGGAGGTGGACGTCAGTGAATTGGATATCAGCCGAATTCGCAAAGAATTGCCCTGCACCATCATTCCCGACGCCTACAAGGATCGACGCTACAAAGGCCGCGTCATGTGGCTCGACCCCGGCGCCAATTATTCAAAGGCGACCGTGCAGGTGAAGGTGCGTATCGACGATCCGGATGATTTCCTTCGCGTCGACGGGTCGGCGCAGGTGGTCTTCCGGTCGGAGGAAATGGCGACCTCACAAGCGACGAACGCAACGCAGACCCTCTGGATTCCCTCGTCGGCCTGCCTCATCGACGCGCAGACTCAAACGGCCCGGTGCTTCGTCGCGATGGGAGGGCGCCTGACGGAGACGCCGGTCACACTGGGGCGACGCAGCGGGAGCGAGGTCGAAGTCAAGACAGGCCTCTCACCAGGCCAGATGCTCGCGGTCGACGGGTTAGACAAGCTCCGCAACGGGCAACGCATTAAGGGCGGTCCGGCGCTGGTCAAGTAACAACGAGCGAACGTCACATCACTTCTATGACGCGGTCTCTGGCAGACCCGCAAGCGACGGCTCCTCATTCTCCTCACGATGGAACTTCGCGGTTAAATGATCCCAGTCGATGACCAATCGGCCCCCGGTGGACTCGTGTTGTTTTTCCCAGTTCATGAGCAGATCCAGACAGGCGTGGTCGATGTAGTCGAGGCGCTCCATGCGAATATGTAGCTCGGTGTTGGGGCGGATAGTCTCCAGAGCGGCGGCGAGTTTCGGAAGGCGGATAAATGTGGCGGTGCCGCGAAGATGCATGATGGTGCGGTTGTCTCCAAATTGATCGTCGACGTTGATGTTCAGGTGCGAGAACGTGTAGAGCAGCTTCGCAATGGACAGGCCGACGCCGACAAGGACGCCCGTGAGCAGATTGGAGACGACGATCATGACGACCGTGGCCGTATAAATGAGTACTTCCCCACGACCGTATTTCGCCAGGTCTTTGATAGCCTTGATGTTCATCAGCTTGATGCCGGTGAAGACGAGGATGGCCGCCAGCCCGGCCGTGGGGATTTGCCTCAGCACGAAGGGCAGGGCAACGGCAAAGATTAGAAGCCATACGCCGTGCATGATGGACGAGGCGCGTGACTTGCCGCCGGCCTGAATGTTGGCCGAACTCCGAACGATGACGCTGGTCATGGGCAGCGCACCAAGCAGTCCACAAAGGGAGTTCCCGATTCCCTGGGCAGTGAGTTCGCGATCGAATTGGGTGCGCGCCCCGGTGTGCATCTTGTCGACTGCGACCGCACACAGCAACGTTTCCGCACTGGCGACAAAAGCGAGGGCCAGACCGGCCAGCATCATTTCGCCGGTCAGGGCCTGCTTCAACCGGTCCCATGTCGGAACCGTCACGGCGTCCATCATGTTGTCGGGGACGGTGACGCGATTGATCGGCAACTTCCAGAGCACCACCACCAGCGTGGCAAGCACGATGGCGGCGAGCGGCGCTGGGACGACTTTGAGAGACTTGGGGATCACGGATTGCCAGAGCATGATGACGAGGATGGTGCACAGGCCGACCATTGCCGCAAAGTGGTGGGTTGAGGTGTCGGTGAGTGGCGTCATGCCCTTGTAAATCGCTTCGGGAATGGAAATCAGATTCGCAATTCCTCCACCCTTGGGTGAGTCGTCGACCATGACGTGGAACTGGCTGGCGAAGATGAGCACGCCGATCCCGGCGAGCATGCCTTGAATGACGGCGGGGGAGACGGCGCGAAACCACTGCCCGAACTTGAGTAGCCCCGCGAGGATTTGGATGCCGCCCGCGATCAGGACGATGACACCCAGCGATTGGGGACCGACCTTCTGAACGATCTCATACACCATCACGCTAAGACCGGCGGCCGGCCCGCTCACCGAGAGCGGCGAGCCACCGAGAATGCCGACGACAATGCCCGCGACAATACCGGTGATGATGCCGGTGGCCGGCGGCATACCAGAGGCAATGCTGATGCCCATGCAAAGCGGGAGGGCGACGAGAAATACGACAACCGAGGCAGGGATGTCTCGTTTGATGGATTCCAGAAATCCCGGAGAGACCGGTGACGCCGTGAGTGTTGCCTGTGTCGTCATGGCTAAATGCTCCGCTCGATACGACGAATAAGCTTCGACTCAGATTCAGCGGCTGGTCGCTCTGAGAGCGGGACGAACTGGCCTTCGAGCGGATTGAAGTCGAAGACCTCACCGGTCTCGAGTTTATAGACCCATGCGTGAAGATTGAGCTTGCCTGCGGCGACCTTGGCCCGGACGCTGGGGTGGGTGCGCAAATTTTCCAGTTGAACGAGCGTGTTCTCTTCCACCGTAGCGGTGAGCAGACGCTCACCATCCAGATCGGAGTACTTCTCCTTCATGATGCGGCGCGTGGCTTCGGCGTTGCCGAGCCAATGCTCCACGGCGGGGGTGTCCTTCAGGGATTCGGGATTCAGCAGTCCCTTCATGGCGCCACAGTGCGAATGGCCGCAGATGATGATGTCATGAACACCAAGAACGCTGACGGCAAATTCGATGGTGGCGGCCTCTCCACCGATGGTTGACGGCGTGTACGGGGGGACGATATTTCCGGCATTGCGAAGAATGAAGAGATCGCCGGGTTCGGTCTGTGTCAGCAGATTCGGACTGATTCTGGAGTCGGAGCAGGTAATGAAAAGGGCGATGGGGGTCTGTCCCTCAGCCAGTCGCCGGAAGAAGTCGCGCTGCGCGCCGACAATCTCCATCTGAAAGTTATGAACGCCTTGTACGAGTTTTTGCATGATGGTCGGTCCTTGCCTTGGTCAGCAAGACGAAATTGCTGAGTTGTAGGTTTCGTTTTGCACAGATGCATGGCGCCGATTCAAGGCTCGACGACCATCGCCGTGTCGTATGAAACGTAGCGTATTGTGAAATTGGGGCCTCGATGTGAAAGCCCATGCGGGGGATTCTACATGAGGAGAATGGGATTGTCGGCGAACCAGATCATGTCAACAAAGAAGGGGGGCGCCGAGGCCGTTGAAAAGCTCAATCAAAGGGTGATTGCCAAGCGGCGCGATGGGTGCCGGCATTGGCGAGGCTTTGGACGTTGGAGCAACGACTGCGAATGGGCCGTGAGAGGACTCGTTTAAGCTGAGGCGAACTCCATGGCAGGTCCGAGTGGGTATGGCGGATTCCTCCGTGGTGGAGGACGTGGGTTTGGAGGGGGACTCGGTCTCACGCGAACCGGCGGACTCGGCACAGAGAACATCGGGTACGGCGCCGATTCCAGCAATGCCGACCGAAAGCGAGAGCAGCCATGCGGTCCAACGGAACGCCGTGGAAATGCCGCCGGGGATTCGCCCCACGCATGTTTGGAATGAATTGATCGAGTTTGTTCGCACGATTGCCAAAATCCCCAATCCGGGTCAAACATACGTTGCCGGGCTGAGTACCTTCTAGCCAATTATCACGGGCGAGTCAAGTTTGGGTAACCAACGAGAGCCTCGGATATCACTCACGGCCTCCATCCAATAGGATTCTCCGCCATGAACCCAGCAGCCGGCGCATCCAATCCTCGCCATTACAAATACTACGACCTGCTCATGGCGGGGTTTGTGACGGTTTTGCTCTGCTCAAATCTGATCGGACCGGGTAAGGCGTGCCTCGTGACGTTGCCGCTGATCGGATGGTCTGTCACGTTTGGCGCGGGGAACATTTTTTTCCCCATCAGCTATATCTTCGGCGACGTATTGACGGAGGTATACGGGTATGCGCGAAGTCGCAAGGTGATCTGGGCCGGATTCGCCGCGATGATCTTCGCAACCATCATGGGACTGGCGGTAATCCATTTGCCCGTGGATCCACAAGTCAAATTAAACGTCAAGATGCAACCGGCTATCGAGGTCGTATTTGGGAATACGTGGCGCATCGTCGCTGGCTCGATACTCGCGTTTTGGATAGGCGATTTTACGAATTCCTATGTTCTCTCGAAGATGAAATTGATTTCCAAAGGACGATTCCTTTGGATGAGAACCATTGGTTCGACCATTGTTGGTCAGGGTGTTGACAGCCTCGTGTTTTACCCATTTGCTTTCTATGGGGAGTGGGAAACTGACAAACTCATCAGCATCGTGATCTTTAACTGGCTCTTCAAAGTCAGTGTCGAAGTGATCTTCACGCCGTTAACTTACTTAATCGTCGGCTTCCTCAAGCGTGCCGAAAACGAAGACTTCTACGATCGCAACACCAATTTCACGCCGTTTTCATTAAGCGATTGACGTCCACTACCAATCCAGGGGTGCCTGCCACGCGCGGCGCAGCTCCGCAATGGTCGCCGTCGCGCCGTTAATCTTAATGGCCGGATTGAACGCATCGGAATCGAGTTTCGCGATGCGACACGCATGGATGCCGTTGCCAAAGGCCCGATTCATGAATACATCGGCGCTTTTCGGCTGTACGACATACGCGGAGATGAGAGGGCCAAAGGGATCGGCCAGCAGCCCCTCCGCTGGAATTGAAACATCAACACTGATGTTTGCCGCGATGGCCATTTCAGCGATGGCGGAAAGATAGCCGCCCTCCGAGCAATCATGGGCCGCGAGAATTCTTCCCTCACGGATCAAGTCTGCAATGCATCGATGAAAGGCCGCGAGCTTCGCCATGCTCGCGTCTTGCCACGACGAATTGTCCATCCCCACGACCCAAAGCTCACCATAGCCGTTCAGTAATCGAGGGGCCGAGGTGATGCAGCGATTCACATCGTCAACGAGCGCAATAGCCGAAATGAGCAGCGTGTACGGGATGGCAATACGGCCGTTCCGCGTGGGGTCGGTCTTATCGGCATTGCGCACCAGCTCGATGTCGGCCGGGTCGAGTGAGAATTCGTTGTTGAGCGAATCCTTGCCGCTGATGAATGGCACGCCATACGCCTTCGCCACGTCGTAACAGGCCTGGCAAGCCCGGACCAGCGCCCCGAGATTCCGCTTGTCATCGACGCGCGGCCAGCAGAAATTATCGAGGATGGCGGTGCGCGATGGATCGCCACCGACGCAAACGACGTTGCGGATGGCCTCGTCAATCGCCGCGACGGCCATCCAATAGGGGTCGCGCTCCGTGGCCTCGGTCGCAAGGCCGCAGCCAAGGGCGATGCCGCGGGTGGAGTCAGGCCGTGGTCGTAAGACGGCTGCGTCGGATGGGCCGTTGCCGGGACCCACGAGGGGTTTCACGACAGTGCGTGCGCCGACTTCGTGATCGTATTGGCGGATGATCCAGTGTTTGGAGGCGGCGTTCGGATTGGAGAGTCGATTGCGCAGTTTTTCCAGTATTTTTTCCGGAGACAACGTCTCGCGCTGGTTGGAAATCGGCGCCGCGGTGGGGGACGACAACCATTCGGCTTCGCGCACGGTGCGCGGCAGACCGTCGTGGAGGAAGCGAAGGTCCAATTCTCCGACGACGTTGTTCTGGTAACGAATCACCAGTCGATTGGTATCGGTGAATCGACCGATGACGGTGGCTTCGACCTCCTCGGATGTCGCCAATGCAAGAAGCGCGGCGACGTTCTCTTCAGGAACTGCCAGCACCATGCGTTCCTGCGCTTCCGAAATCCAAATCTCGTCGTAACGAAGCCCGGCGTATTTGAGCGGAACTTTATCGAGCTCCACCTCCGCCCCGCCGTCAGCCGCCATTTCGCCGATAGCCGATGAAAGGCCGCCCGCGCCGCAATCGGTGATGGACGAAAAGAGGCACATCCGCTTGCCGTCGGGTGTCACCCAATCCCGCGCTTGCATCACGACATCGAGAACCTTCTTCTCCTCAATGGCGTTACCGATCTGAACGGCGTGAGCGAATTCATCCTCGTGCGTGTCGGTCAATTCGGCACTGCTGAATGTCGCCCCGTGAATGCCGTCGCGCCCGGTACGGCCGCCCATGACCACGATGAGATCGCCCGGATTCACCTGCTTTTCAATTCGATCGCGCGGAATAAGCCCCACGCATCCGCAATAAACAAGGGGGTTTCCGAGATATCGTGCGTCGAAGTGCACCGCGCCGTTCACCGTCGGAATGCCCATCCGATTGCCGTAATCGCGCACGCCGCAAACAACGCCTTTTAGTACCGTCTTGGGGTGAATCACACCCTTGGGCACCGCATCGTTCGGCCAACTCGGCGGAGCGACGCAAAAAACATCGGTGTTCGCAATGGGCTGCGCGCCGAGTCCGCAGCCGAGCACATCGCGAATCACGCCGCCGACGCCGGTGGACGCGCCGCCATACGGTTCAATCGCCGACGGGTGATTGTGCGTTTCCACCTTGAACGCGACAGCGTGGGTATCGTCGAAGGCGATGATGCCGGCGTTGTCTTTGAAAACCGATAGGCACTGCGGCCCGCGCTTCTCGCGGATGAGTTCATCCGTGGCGCGGGCGATGGTGTCCTTGAGGAGATTGTCGTAACGTCGCTCGGTCGTCGATGAAGTGTCGCCGGGCATCGCTGCGCCGCGATAGAGAATGGCGGATTTAAGCGTTTTGTGAACGCAGTGCTCGGACCATGTTTGAGCAATGGTCTCGAGTTCAAGATCGGTCGGGCCGCGATCGAGCCTGAGATAGTGAGCCTGGATGGTCCGCATCTCGTCGAGCGCAAGGAACAAATGCCCATTCGTGCTGAGTGTGATCAGGCCCGAGTCGTCGAGCGTTCGAATGGCCACGTGTCGCAATTCATATTCATACGTCGGAGGTTCAGGCGGCGGCATGAGCGGGCGCGTCCCCAGGAAAACGTCTTCGATGCAGGCGTTTCCCATGAGTCGATGGATCCGGGCAAGCTCGGAAGCGACAGGGGCTGGTTGCAGCACAAAGCGGCGCGCCGTTCGAACACTGATCGCTGCAATTCCCATGTCGCTCAACGCCGCAGCCGTCGAAAGCGCTACATTGTCCATGACGCCGGGCTTCAAGTGGATCTCGACGGCTTGGCCGTTTGCGGTCGGCAGGGGATCCGATTCGCCCGTGATTCGGCAGGTCTCGGCGACCGGGTCGGCCAGAAGGAACCGCCCAATACGGTCAGCGGTTTGCCGTTCCTTAGTTGGTTCACTGCGCGGAAGTCCAACGACGAAGACCCGGGAGGCGCGAACTTGCTCCACGGACTGAACGCCAAAATCGATGAGTTGGGACCGGACTGACAATCCGGCGGGGTCCGGTTCCGCGCCGATCGAACTGACCTCAAATCGCCATAGTCCCATAATTTTTTTCGCTCGCCGATTGCCTGCGGATCGGTGATCTAAATAACGCGAATATCAGCAGTTACGGTTGATTAGCGGGTGGCGGACGCCTATAAAGAGTATCACCCCTCGCTGAGGCCGTCAATTTCTTCTTGTCGATGCCAAGGATCAGAGCTATTTTGATAGTCCCAGCCAGGCTCTCCCGGCGGCGCGGTCCGCGAGCCTGCCCAAGGTCCTATCAGAGAGGGACTTAATGAGTACGACCCCGACCTCGACGACAACATCGTCGAATGGAATTGCCTACTTAGAGTTTGAAAAGCCCCTGGAGCGGATCGAACGGCAGATCGAGGAGCTGGAGGCCAGCCAGACGGTCACCGGGCGGGATCACTCCGCCATGATTCGCACCGTCCGCGGTGAGCTTCTGGCCGCAAGGCGCAAGCTCTACTCCAATCTCGACCCCTGGGAAACGGTCCAAATGGCCCGCCACCCCAAGCGGCCCCTCACCCCCGACTACCTCAACTTGATGGTCCGCGACTTTGTCGAACTCCGCGGCGATAAGAACTTCCGCGATGACAGGGCCATCATCACCGGCTTTGGCCGTATTGGAAACCTCAAGTGCATGTTCATCGGCCACAACAAAGGCCGGGACACCAAGGAACGACTCGAAAACTGCTTCGGCATGGCCCACCCCGAGGGCTATCGCAAGGCCCTCCTCAAGATGCGCCTTGCCGAGAAATTCGGCCTGCCGATTGTCTGCCTCATTGACACTGCGGGTGCTTATCCGGGCATCCAGTCCGAAGAACGCGGCATTGCCCATGCCATCGCAGTGAACCTGATGGAAATGCCGCGGATTCGCGTGCCCATCGTCTGCGTCGTCATCGGCGAGGGCGGATCGGGCGGCGCGCTGGGCATCGGCGTCGGCGATCGCGTGGCCATTATGGAACACGCCTACTACTCAGTGATCTCGCCTGAAGGTTGCGCGGCCATTCTCTGGAAGTCCGCAGAGCACGCGAAGACCGCAGCGCATGCCCTCAAGTTCACCGGGCGCGACCTGCTCAAACTGAAACTGATCGACGACGTCATCAAAGAGCCGCTCGGCGGAGCGCACCGCGACCCCGCCACCGCCGCCGCGAGCCTCGAAAAATACATCGTCGACACCCTGCGCGATCTCAAGCGCGTGAAGACGGACACCCTCCTCAAGCGACGCTACGCCCGGCTGCGGCAGCTCGGCTCCTATTTCGAAAGCCAGAGCGCACCGCCCTCGAAGCCCAAGGCCTCAAAGGCCGGCGTGAAACGAGCACGGGTCATCAAGCCGGAGACGCCGGTCGAAACGCAGGCGCAGGCTGTGCCTGTTTGATATCCAACCGACACCGCGTGAATTAGCCGTTCGCAGGTCTTACGCGCGCTTCTTGCCATGAATTGGCTTGGATGTCAGGGCCGCGCCAAGCACGTCATCCGCCGTTTTGCACGGCACGAACTTGATCTGCTTGCGAACTTCCGCGGGGATCTCAACAAGATCTTTTTTGTTTCGCTCAGGGATAAGGACGGTGCGAATACCGGCGCGGTGGGCGGCCAATGTCTTCTCCTTCAGACCGCCGATCGGGAGCACCAGACCCCTAAGCGTGATCTCGCCGGTCATGGCGACATCGCTGCGGCACGGCCGACCGGTGAGCAGTGACACAAGTGCCGTAAACATGACGACGCCGGCGGATGGCCCATCCTTCGGAATTGCGCCGGCGGGGACGTGGACGTGGATGTCCTGTTCCGCAAGTTTCTTTGCGTCGATGCCGTACTTCTTGGCGTTCGACCGAAGCAGGCTGAATGCAGCCTGCACGCTTTCCTTCATAACGTCGCCAAGTTGGCCGGTCAGTTGGAAAACGCCTTTGCCGGGCATCGCCGTCGCTTCGACGAAGAGAATCTCGCCTCCGGCAGGGGTCCAGGCAAGGCCGGTCACGACGCCGGGCAAGCTGGTGCGAAGGGCGAGTTCGGGTTCGAAGCGGATCGGACCGAGGTATTCGGAAAGGTCGTTTTTCGTGATTGTCGTCGGGTGCTTTCGCTTTCGTGCGACTTTTGCTGCGACGCCACGACACACCGAGCCGATCTCGCGTTCAAGATTTCGCACGCCGGCCTCGGCCGTGTAAGACTCGATGATCGTCTGAAGGGCGATGTCGTTAATTTTCAATTGCGACGCCGTGAGTCCGCTGGCCTCCAGACGACGGGGGACCAAAAAGCGTTTGGCGATAAACAGCTTGTCGAGCCGCGTGTAGCCGGGGATATCGATGACTTCCATGCGGTCCTTGAGGGGCGGCGGCACGGCTTCCATGTAATTCGCCGTGCAGATGAAGAACACCTTGGAAAGGTCGAACGGCACGCCGAGGTAATGGTCCTGAAACGAATTGTTTTGCTCGGGGTCGAGGACTTCGAGCAGCGCGGACGACGGGTCGCCACGAAAGTCGGCGCCGATCTTGTCAACCTCGTCGATCATGAACAGTGGATTATTCGCACCGGCCTTGCGTATCTCCTGCATGATGCGCCCCGGCAACGCCCCAATGTACGTCCGACGATGGCCGCGAATGTCGGCCTCATCGCGCACGCCGCCAACGGACATGCGAATAAATTTTCGGCCAAGCGCACGGGCAATGGACTGCCCGAGGGACGTCTTACCAACACCCGGTGGACCCGAGAAGCAAAGGATGGGCCCGCGTCCATCGGGCTTGAGTTTCCGAACAGCGAGAAACTCAAGGATGCGTTTCTTGACCTTCTCCAGGTCGTGATGGTCGGCGTTGAGAACCTTCTCAGCATTGGCGACATTGAGCGTTTCGGGCGATGAAACGGCCCAGGGAATCTCGCAAAGCCAGTGAAGATAGTCGAGTGCCCCGCTGTATTCGGGCGAGGCCTGCGGAGTGCGCTCCAGCCGCTCCAATTCCCGCTTCGCCTCTTTTTCAACGGCCTCGGGCATTTTCGACTTGGCGATGGCCTTGCGCATTTCCTCCAGTTCGATTTCGCGGCCGTCCGTCTCCCCAAGCTCCTTCTGGATGGCACGAAGCTGTTCGTGAAGAAAATACTCCCGTTGAGATTTCTCAATGGAACTGCGGACCTGATTCTGAATCTTCTCGGAAAGCTCCAGCATCTCGATCTGTGCAGCCAGGGCTTCGGTGATTTTACGGAGTCGGTCGGGGACGTTGAAAGTCTCCAGCAGCTCCTGCTTCTCAATGAGCCGCAGGTTCAGATTGGCAGCAAGGAAATCCGCAAGCGAACTGGGCTTTTCAATGTTATTAAGAATCGTCAGAGCGTCGTCCGAGACATTGGGCGACAATTCAATCACGCGGGCTGCCTGGGTGCGCGCGGTGTCAATCAATGCGGCCAGTTCCGTCGTGGTTTCAAACGTGTCCTCGCGAGTGTGTGCAACGGCCGTAAGGTAGGGCGACGTCTGCGCCAGACTTTCAATTCCAAAACGCATCAGCCCGTGAACAATGATGGATTGGCGACCCTCGGCGAGATTGAGAACCTTCAGGACACTAACGACGGTTCCGACGCGATAGATGTCCTCGAGAGTGGGGTCTTCAACTTGCGCGTTTCGTTGCGCCACAATTCCGAGCACCTTCGCCCCGGCGGCGACATCGGCCACGAGCTTGCGGGATTTGTCGCGCCCGACGGACAGCGGAATGATCGTGCCCGGAAAAACGACCGTATCACGTACAGGAAGAATGGGCAGAATCTTGGGGATGGTCAGGTCGCGGGCATTGCTCGTTTCGGCCGGGGGAGTGATAGGCCCCGGCATCGGTACGCCCATTCCCTCGAGGATATCGTCTCCCGATTCTGTGGGATCGAAGTCATCGTCAGGCATGAGATCGTCCTGTTCTTCGTCTTTTGGATCCATGAGGGCCTCGATCGTCGATTATAGAGGGCCGCGTCGTGGGGTATAGGGCGGAGCTGACAATATTTCACGAGATGGAACAGGGTGACATCCGCATGGCCTATTCCGGGAAGAAATCGAGGGGGCATAGGACGGGGACATTCTGTCGCGTTCGCCGCAATGCGTCACGCATTGGCTCCAGGTACTTCGCGGTTGCACGTTCATCGAATCGGATTAACGCGATTCGATGGGAGAGTCGTGCCATGGAGTGTTCGAAAGTCATGCCATCGCCCAGGTCCTGCCAAGAAGCGGCGAGCCCGACCCACGGAGAATTGATGCGATCCATCGCGGCAAACGCGTCCGAAACGGAAAACGGCGTTGATCCGCGAGAAAGGCGTAGTGCGAGGCGGACGGCATAACGCTGTGCCTCGAATCGGAGGGAAAGTAGGTGGTCAACCAGGATCGACCACTGGTCGCAAGCTGGGTCCGACGAGCATGATTCAATATCCAACGCCAGTGTTCTCGCGCCGAGACTCGCGGCTTGGTGCAGCCAATGTGCAACCTGAATTCGAAATCGCGTGGCCGCCTCACGATCCAGTTGAAAGTCAGCCGGTGAATTCTTCCAGTTGAGCGAGATACTTCGAATTGAATCCAGTTTCGCAATTGCCTCCCCATCCGATGACGATAGAGTGCGAAGAAAGTCGTCGTTGATTTGTAGACTCGTCCCCTGCGCTCCGACGGCAGCAGCCTTTCGGACAAAAGTCTCGATATCACTCCGCGTCCCGGCTTTTTCGCAATGGGCCAATCGGATCATGGTCGCTCACTGTGCAACAAGGGGGATTCGCTCGAATTTCTCGACGTCAATAAGGCCCTGATTCGTGAGTTTCAGCTTTCCAATGACCGACAGACTGAGAAACGACAAGGCCATGAACGGTTGATCGAGCGTGCAGCCTAACGACTTCGCGGCATCCGCAAGCGTTGTAAGTTTCTCGGAGACCTTCTCGGCGGGCTGATCGCTCACCAGCCCCGCAATGGGCAGGGCAACGTCCGCAAGGATTCGTCCCTTATTGACCACAACAAGACCGCCATGCAATTTCACGAGATGAATGGCCGCCAGGGCCATATCATCATCGTTCATGCCGACGATGATCAGGTTGTGTGCATCATGGGCGACGGTTGACGCGATCGCGCCCGAGCGCAGGTTGAAACCACGCACAAAGGCCCGCCCAATCTCGCCGCTGGCACGATGGCGTTCGATCACAATCATCTTGGCAAGATCGCGGTCCGGATCGGCAACGAACTCGCCGTTCCTTGTCGCTGCCACTTCAATGCTTCGCTCGGTGTCAATCCGGTTTTCCATCACATGAATGACGTGGACAGCCGGAGGCTTCTCGGCGCTTCCAGCCGGTTCATGCTTGATGGCAAAATCGGTTGCCGCGATCCAATGCGTGTTCACACTGCTCCGCATCGCGCCACGACCTTCTTGCTGCGCCGCGGCGACGGTGCAACGCCCGTTTTCCGCGACCAGCGAACCCCGATGGAAAACCTCGGTCACGCGGCAATTCTTGAGATCGTCGAAGACAGCAAGGTCAGCCTGATAGCCGGGAAGGACCGCGCCGAGTTGGCGCATTCCGAAATAACGGGCCGTCGAATGCGTTGCCAGTCGAATCGCAAGCGTCGGCGGCATCCCCATCCCGATCGCCTTGCGGATCATGTGGTCGATCTGGCCCTCCGAGAGCAGCTCCCGCACATCCTTATCGTCAGTGCAAAACATGAAGCGATCGGCCGTGGCGGCCGTGACCAGCGGAAGCAACGCGGCGAGATTTCGTGTCTGCGACCCCTCCCGGATCATGATGCACAACCCTTGCCGGAGCTTCTCCGCGGCCTCATTCGCGGTAATGCACTCGTGATCGCTCATGATTCCCGATGCGACATAAGCCGTGAGCGGCTGACCGGAGAGTGACGGTGCGTGGCCGTCGATGACACGATTGCGACACGCAATGATTTTCTCAAGAACCTCTCCCTGCGAATGAACCACGCCGGGATAGTTCATCATTTCCGCGAGGCCGAGCACCCACGGGTTTCCGAGAAACGGTTCGAGATCCTCAGCGGTGAGTTCCGCCCCGGCCGATTCAAGCGGGCTGGCCGGCACACACGAACTAAGCATGACATAGACATTGATCGGCGCATACTTGGCCGTGCGAAGAACATACGAAATGCCCTCCGTTCCCATGACGTTGGCGAACTCGTGCGGATCGGCAACGACGCTCGTCGTCCCATGTGCCGCAACGGTTCGGGCAAATTCGGGTACGGAAAGCATGGAGGATTCGATGTGAACATGCGCATCGATCAACCCGGGGCAGACATAGCGCCCCTGGAGATCGATGGACGTCGCTCCTTCATAGCGGCCAATGCCCGCGATGCGTTCCCCGAAGATGGCAACATCGCCCTCATGGATTTCGTTGGACACGACATTGACGATCCGGCCATTTCGGAGGACCAGGTCCGCAGGCCGGCGACCAGCGGCAACGTCGATTAGGTCGGAAAGTTGGTGAGTGGGCACGCAAACCGCTCCCAAGTGTAGGATTGACAATAGGTTCCGAGATTGTAACCGGGCAGGGTCGGCCCAGAAAGTGGCGTTTGCACAAGGCCCCAGTTGCCGGTTGCGGGTTCCACGGCTTGTGTTATCATGGGGGGTTCCAAATCGGTCCTTCCGCAGTGGCAAAGAGCCATCGGCGGTAAGGCCAATTCCTACGAACGTGTTTTGAGGCTGATATGGCAGTCACGCTCCGATTAGTGCGGTTAGGTCGTCGAAACCGGGCATTCTACAGGCTCCGCGCGTCGGACAGCCGTAGTGCCACCACGGGTCGCTTTATTGAGGACCTTGGCTACGTCGATCCGATCACCAAAGATGAGAAGAAACAGGTCGTGTTGAAAAAGGAACGCATCGAGCACTGGCTCGGCCTGGGTGCGAAGACTTCCGACACGGTAAAGAATCTGCTGAAAAAGCAGGGGATCGCCAAAGCGGCGAAGGCCTGAGCATAGGCGATTGACGCGCCGGAAGATAAGCCGGTGCACCCATGCGGATTGATATCCTGACATTGTTTCCCGAAGCGTGCGAGCCGTTCCTTTCGGCCAGCATCCTGGGACGGGCCAGACAGGCCGGACATGTGACAATTGTATGTCACAACATTCGGGATTACTCAACGGATCCGCACAAGAAAGTCGATGATCGACCGTTCGGCGGCGGACCTGGCATGGTCATGATGTGCCAGCCGATCTTCGACGCGGTCGAGACGGTGGAAAAGATTGATTCGACCCCGGCGAGGCGACTGTTGCTTTGCCCCCAGGGTCGCAAATTAGACCAGCGATTTGTCGAGGACCTGGCACGGTCGCCTCGATTGATGTTGATCGCCGGTCATTACGAAGGGTTCGACGACCGTGTTCGCGACGGACTTGCCGTCGAGGAAGTCTCCATCGGAGATTATGTCCTCTCCGGTGGCGAGGCTGCGGCGATGGTCATTGCCGATGCCGTGGTTCGGTTGATGCCGGGCGCGCTCGGGCACGATGAGTCAGCCGTGGAGGAATCGTTTTCGGTTCCCGCCTCGGCACGTGACGCGGGTGAGCAGGCCGTGTGCCTGGAGTACCCGCAATACACGCGGCCCCGGGAGTTCCGGGGTATGGCCGTGCCGGACATCCTGCTCAGCGGTGATCACGCCCGAATTCGAGCGTGGCGGGCCGAGCAGGCGATGAAGAGAACACAAGACCGCCGGCCCGATTTGCTCGGCGGTTCATGATAAGAAAAAAACCCCAGGCAGACGCGGCCGCAAAAGCCGCCGACGCCTGTTTGGACAGGATAAGACGTAGTCGCTGTGTGAGATTGGAGTCGTGCCATGCGTAACAGATTGATCGAAGGCGTTGAGAAGGATCGGATGCGAAAAAGCGCGCTCCAGTTCGACATCGGCGATACCGTGTCCGTCGGGGTCAAGATTATTGAAGGCAACAAGGAGCGCGTTCAGCCCTTCATCGGAACGGTGATCGCACGCAAGGGCGGCGGCCTGAACGAGACCTTTACGGTCCGACGCATCGTCAACAACGAAGGCGTTGAGCGAACCTTCCCGATGCAGTCGCCGCGTATCGCGGGCGTCGAAGTGGTTCGCCACGGCAAAGTTCGCCGTGCGAAGCTCTATTACCTGCGTGAGCGCGTCGGCAAGGCTCGCAAGCTACGAGAACGCCGGGCGGCTGCTGACGAGGGCGTCACCGATTCGGCTCCGGCCGAAGGTGCTCCAGTTCGATCGCGACGTCCGGCCGCTGAGCCGGAAGCCGTGGCGACGGTCTAGACCACTGCCTTCATCCAGCCGTGATCGGCAACACCAAACAACTTGGGACCATCGGGGAGAAAGCCGCGCAGCAATTCCTCTGCGCGCTGGGGCACAAGATTCTTGCAAAGAACTTTACCTGCCCATTGGGTGAACTCGATATCATCACCCAGGTTGGCAACACGATCGTCTTTGTGGAAGTGAAGTCGCTGGCCAGCGACCGGCACGATGATCCTGAAAGTCACATCACGCCCGCCAAACAGCGCAAACTCCGGCAGGTCGCGGAGTTCTGGTTGGCGAAGCATCGCCATCCAGAGTGCGCGTATCGATTTGATGCAGTCAGTGTCGTGATTGCCGATGGACGCGAACCCGTCGTGCGACATATTCCCGAGGCCTTCATTCCACGGAGTTGACCGGTGCAAGGCCTCATCGATTCGCATTGTCACCTCACCTCGGACGCCCTTTGGCCGCAAGCAGATGATGTAATCGCACGCGCGAAGGCCGCCGGGGTCACCGATTTCGTAACCATCGCGACAGATATTGAAGACGCCGCACGCGCACAGGAACTCGCGGCGCGACATTCAAGCGTCCACATGGCCTGCGGGATTCACCCACACGAAGCCGGCAAGGTCACCGACGGCTGGGATCGGGAATTGGGCGCGCTCGCCTCGCGGCCGGATGTATGCGCCGTCGGCGAGATGGGTCTCGACTATCACTACGACTACTCGGATCGACCGAGCCAGCACCGCGTATTTCGACGCCAACTCGGGATCGCCTGCGACGTGAACAAGCCGGTTGTCATCCATTGTCGAGAAGCCCACGCCGACGTGCTCGCCATCCTCGCCGATTTCCCGATGCTCACCGGCGTCGTGTTCCATTGCTTCACAGGCTCGAAAGCCGAAGCAATCGACATCCTCGGCCGGGGTTATTGGCTCTCGTTGACCGGCGTGGTGACCTTCAAACGATCACAGGAACTACGCGAGGTCGCGAAAATGCTCCCCGCCGATCAGATCATGATCGAAACCGACAGCCCGTATCTCTCCCCGGAGCCGGTGCGCAGTGCCCGGCCCAATGAGCCGGCCTATCTGGCCTACACTGCCCAATGCATGGCCGAAGTGCGCGGTCTTAGCCTGCCCGATTTGACGGCACTGACGCGGCGCAATACACATCGTTTCTTCGGACTGCCGAACACGGGTGAACCATGACCGACGCCGCCACATATGCAATTGGAATCGACGTCGGAGGCACCTTTATCAAGGCCGGCCTGGTGTCGCCGGAAGGGGAGGTCGTCGCCAAGGATGAGTCGGCATCCGAGGCCGGTCGCGGCCCTGAACACATGATCGTTCGCATGGCCGATGCCGCCGGGCGGTTGCGCAACCTCGCGCCAAATGGGTCAACCATCGTGGGAATCGGCCTCGGTATGCCAGGCACCCTGAGCCATCGCGATGGCATCGTGTTCATGCCGCCGAATCTGCCCGGTTGGAAGAATGTTCCGGTGGCCGCGCTTCTTCGTGAACGCACCGGGATTCGGGTGTCGCTGGAAAACGATGCGAATTGTGCCGCCGTGGCTGAGTTCACCTGCGGCGCGGGGCGAGGCCGGCGGCACTTGGTGTTGCTCACGCTTGGAACCGGTGTCGGTGGCGGCATCGTGCTGGATGGCAGGCTCTGGCGCGGTGCCGACGAGTGCGCCGCGGAGGTTGGCCACACAATCGTACAAGTGCAAGGACGACGCTGCGGGTGCGGGCAGCTCGGATGCCTCGAGGCCTATGCGTCGGCGTCGAGCACGGCGGCGCGTGCCGAAGAGGCGATCAAGGCCGGCAGAGCGTCGTCACTGTCGAACGTCATGCAGGCGAAGGGGCGGGTTAGTTCGCTCGATGTTGTAAATGCCGCCGGTACGGGTGATATGCTGGCGAATGAGATCTGGACTGAGACGTGTCGCTACCTCGCCATTGCATGCCTCAATCTGCATCACACCGTCAATCCCGAACTTATCGTGCTTGCGGGCGGCATGTGCGCCGCGGGCCGGCGGCTGTTGAACCCTGTGATGGATGCCGTTCGAGATTACGGGTCGCGCATGATCAACAAGCCACCGACGATTTGCCTTGCCGAACTGGGAAATGACGCAGGGTTTGTCGGCGCCGGTTTGACTGTATTTGAAAACACCCGCGCGTAAATCAACTTTCGCGGCCCATGCCCTGAATCATCTGAATGACCGGCCCGGTCGCGAATGCGTGGGCTGTCTTCAACCGGTCAACAACGGAATCGACATCCCAGCCCATCGGATTTGCCCAACGGGCATCGACTTCGATGAACAGTTGCCGCACATCTTCGATCAGTGATTCGATCTTGATCTCAGCCTGCCAGTTGGGCATGTCTTCGCCCGGAAGCGGCGGCAAGAGAAACTTCAACCCGACCGCATGAACTGGGCGTCCAAGTACGGCGAGGCGATCGTCGAGCCGAAGACATCGCTGCCCGAGAAAGACACGGGCGTCATTGCCGTCCGACTGCGCCGTCAGGCGAATAACCACGCCGGTGCCGAGGATGATCCGTGGATTGAAAACGTCGGCCACCGTTTTCAGCACCAGCCGCAGGTTGTCGGTGTAGACCTCCAGCGGGGCGGTTGGAAAATAATCCTCAAAGTTGACGACGTCGGGCTGGAGCGAAAGTTTAAGCTGACTTCGCGGGTCGCCCTCGCTCTGCGGGCTGACGAGGTGCCAGGCGGTGTCCTGGTATTCCTGTCGCCGCCAGTCGAAGCCGTCGCCGCATTTGAGCTGGAAGTCCTGTTTGTGCTGTTTGTCGAGTATGGCCGGTGGGGCGAATCGTACGCCGACGTGGAGGCCACGCGTCTTGAGTGTTTGCGGCTGCATATCGTGAACGACCCCTTGCCGTTTCGAATAGTGCCTCTCCGAATAACCCCGTGTGGCACCAGACTGATACCCGGTGCGCAGCAGTTAAGCGGATAGGCCCTTAGTTTCCGGCCGGCTGCGTTGTCGGCGACGGTGCCGCCTGTTTTGCAAGATTTTTCACCGAATCAGGCACCTGATCCGGTGTAACAGCCTGCGGTGTCACCAAGCCTGCAGGTGTCATGCCCGAAGCGTCGGCGGCGGCCGGTTGCGATGCCGGCGGCGGCGGCGGTGCAAAGACGACGGCGGAGGTCCACTTGTCCATGTTGTTGTAGCGATACTCGGCCTGCGTCTTAATGGCCGAATCCGCGAACCGCGCGTCGTCAATCACCTTCTTGTAATACTCCTTGGCCTTCGCGAAATCACCCTTGTCTTCCGCGAGAAGACCGAGGCCGATAGTGGCCTGACCAATGGTCAGCGGCGCCGTCGTCAGGCTGAGCACCTTGGTGTACGCCTCTTCGGCGATCTGGGCGAAGTTCTTGGCAGGCTCCTTGCCGGCGGCCTTGGCCTTGCCGAGTTCGGCATAGGCGGCCTGCGCGGTCTTGAGGTAGGCCTGAATTGTCAGCGCCGGGTCGAGGTTCTCTTCGGCGACGGCCTTGTATTTATCGACCGGCTCTGCGGCCGTATCGATTAGGCCGGCCCGCTGCGAGATCTTGGCCCACGCCTCCATGCGCGAGCTCTTGCGGTTCTGCATATACCAGAAACCCGCGGCCACCACGGCCGTCGCGACGATCACGAGGGTGGCGAGCGTCGCGGCGTTCTGCTTCATGTAGTCGCCGGCATGGTCGATCTGCTGGGCGAGTTCGTTGGTACGCAATTCTTGTCGTCGTTCTGCCTTCATAAGCACCAGCGCCGATTAGTCGTTCGGCGTCTCCGCATAGAGTGATTTAATGACCGCGCGAATCTGAGTCGGCTTGCCAAACATGCCCGCGGGCACACGTTCGATCCGGATCTCGCACTTTTCCTCGTTCTTCCGGAAGTTCAACACATAAGTTCCGGCATACAGCTTCTCATCCACCAGTTGCCACTGAGCCAGCGGCATGTAGTGGGCATAGAAGCTGCGGACCGGGATGATGTCAGAGCTGCCGCAGTAATAGTGGTTCACGCTGCGCCGCCCCGCCACGATCTTGTGATCGCTCCGCCGGCCGTCCAACTCGAAGGACTTGGGCACCGGGATATCGACGACGTAGGGCTGCGCCCGGGCATCCATCACCGTGGGCGTGGTGGATTCCTTGGACGGACAA
Source organism: Planctomycetota bacterium (assembly GCA_016235815.1). Taxonomy (GTDB): domain Bacteria; phylum Planctomycetota; class Phycisphaerae; order UBA1845; family UTPLA1; genus JACRIM01. Next base: position 112,536 of record JACRIM010000060.1, on the reverse strand, counting down.
CCGGCAACCACCAGACACGCCAGGCCAAGAAGCGACAATAGCGGAGTTCTCAACGTCATTCGCAGCGTCACAAGACCTTTCGGCGACGCGGGTTACGCATCGCCAGCCCCCACGCAACAAACCATAGCCCAGCCATGGTAGGGGGGGCCTTGGGGGGTGTCAAACGGAGGCTGGTCGGGGAATGTGAGACAGTGACGATCCGCCTTTCCGTTCGAGTCACAATCTCCGACGGCACGGGTAGACGATGATTGTATCTGAGGCGTTTCACGAGATTGCCTACGGTCGCCTTGATCGGTTGCGACAAAGCTCGTGAAATGCCTGCTCAGGATCAACTTTGCATGCGATGCACCAATCCAGAAATTCTGTGATATCCGCCCGGCGTTCCCCAATCTCAGTCTTATGGACCCACGGCTGGCTTCGACGTAGCCGTTTGGCCAGATCGCGTTGCGTGAATTGGGCCTCCTCTCGCATCCGGCGCAGCATGGCCGGAAAACCGCGATAACTGGCTGCGTGCTGGGCCTTGGCCATAAAGGCCACTATCCAGTGTTGTTAATTTGATTCCGTTTAGTTATCAGGATATGCTGATTCCGCTTTGGAATCATGAGGAAGGTGATTCAGTGGATTACGCGGAAACCTGCCGATCAAAGTTGTGGCAAACACCAGTCCATGGGACTCGATATTAGGTCGCGTTCAAGCTGTGTTTGTAAAATGTGGGTTAAGCAAGAAAAAATGGCGGCAATTTCTTGACTTTCAACGACCATCGAGGGAAAATGAATATCGGGCATGCGGGGAATCCGCGTGCTTCATGCCATGACCGAGGGCCTTGTGGGATGAGACGAATCACTGGAATTATGGTGGTGGTTCTGGCGCTGATCGTGGGCGCTGCTTCGCGCGCGGAGGCCGGGATCATTGTCGACCATCCGCCCATGTTCAACGGCCCATCCGCTGACACGGAGTTCGTGACGTTATTCGGCGATCCCTATTGGCAACTGTTGGCGGATGATTTCACGTTGCCGACGAGCGCAACGGTAGCTCATGTGAAGTGGTGGGGGTTCTACGGGAATATCGGCGGGGGAGGCGGCAGCCAAATCCTTCCGCCGGCGGGCGACGAGGTGATGCGCATTCGTTTCTACGACGACACCGGCGATAACGGCGTTCCGGGCTCGATGCTATACGAAGAGTCGTTCCTAAATCCAACGCGCGTGTCGACCGGCCGTACGGTCGATTTCACGACCGGAGCGCGTGAGTACGAGTTTGATGTTGACTTGACTACTCCCTTTTCGGCCTCGGCGTCGACGCGGTATTGGATGGAGATCGTCCAGGTGGGCAGTCCGCAGAGCGTGTTTCGGTGGGAGTTTTCGAATGCGCCGGGCGATACCATTGCAGGAATCAACCCTGATGTTTCCGGCTGGACTTACAGAAATGGTGTTAACCTCGCTTTTCAACTCAGCGATGTTCCAGAGCCGTCCACAATCGCAACTTTGTTCATAGCATTGGCGTTCTCGTCGCGTCAAAAGCGGCGACGTTTGGTTTCATCGCGGTATCGAAGTGGTTTCGATTCCGCTTCATCCCATGGTTGGGGGACAAGATGCCGCAAGGAGGCACCGCATGGCCCGCTGTTCTCTCGAATTCAAACATCGAAAACAACCCACTCAAACGAACGACGGAAGGGCCATTGAGCGGCGGCGGCGATTTTGGTTCGTCGCCGCATTGGGTCTTCTGCTCGGCTTGACCGCCGTTACTGCAACCTCTTTCGCGGACGATTGTGAGTATTACCAGCATCCCTGCGCCGCGTCACCAACGACGTACGGCAGCGGCATCATCGAGGGTCGAGTCGCCCCGGCCAGCTCTCAACCGGCCAATTATGACGAAGCCTTCACGCGCGGTGAAAGTGCCAGCGTCGCCATCGACGACTCCAGTGAATCCGACAATTCGTTTCTTGTAGCATGGAGATCGGATGAATTCATCAACGGCTGCGTGCCTATCGAGTACGAGGGCCAGGTCAATTACTACAAGATTCTTGTCGCCCGCTTTGATGCCGATGGGGAATGCCTCAATGGACCTCGGACGGTGTCGGGCCTTATTCAATTCGCGGACCCGCAGATCACCGGCAACACCACGCACGCCACTCCTTCCATTGCGATCACCGGCCATGAGGTTCGCGTCGCATGGACGGGCGTCGGCAGCGGTAACACGCTGACCACGGACGTTGGCGCATATTTCGGCGAACTGCTTGTCGCGGATTTTGACGAAACCGATGATCCTGCCACGTGGCCCGTTGCGAATCCGCCCACGCCCACGACCACTCGCAGAAACTACACTCCCTCCGCTGGAATCTCCTACTTGTCAAGCGTCCTGCGGACGACGGCCTACACCGAATACGGTCCAACCGGCGACGTGACTAAGACGCTTCGCTTTGCACGAACGCCGGGATCGGGAATAACCACCATACTCGATTCTGTCGACTGTGGAGGGGCATCACCGTGTGCTGACCGGCTGCAATCGCTCTGGCAACCCTGCATTGCGACGGATCAAGGCTATTCGGTTGTGTTATGGGCTCATGCCGAAAGCTCTTTCAATAATGACGCCTTCAACATCCATTTAGACATGGTCGATTCGAGCGGCAATCGCGTCATCGGCGGCGACGGAATCATCGTGAACGACACGACCATTGAGGCCAATCCGAGCATTCAATTCTCTGCCGCTGTCGATTTCTTCGGAAGCGATGTTGTAGTGGTTTGGAATGGCGACCCGTTGCCTAGTCCGTGCAATCAGAATCACGCCAAGGTCTTCGCCCGCCGATTTAAATGGGCAGGCGGCGCGACGGCGCCCTACCCCATCTCACCGGAGTTCATTATCAATGCGCCTCCGCAAAGCAATTACAACCCCACTGTTGCCAGTCCTACGGTGGCCATCAGCCGTGAGGGCAATGGCCGTTGGATCGCGGCGTGGACCAACAACGCGGGTGCCCCGAGCGGCTCAGCGGATGAGATTCTCGCTCAGTACTTTGAAAACGGGCGACCAATGGGGGCGAATTTCCGGGTGAATCAGGACACGACCGCAAACGGTTATGGAGGAACAAACGTCATTCAACGCCGCCTCGCCAACAGCAATCAACACACCATTCGATATGGGCGCGAAGGTGAAGTCGTCTGTGTGTGGACGGCGGTCGATTATCCGATTCCGATCAGCCCCTACTGTTGCCGGAATAACAACCAAGTCTATTTCACAAAACTTCCGGCGGGCTATGCGGACGTCCTCGATACGAACAACACCTGCTGCAAGGGCGACATGGACGGCAATGGCTCGGTTAACTTGGTGGACGTGCCGCTTTTTGTTGCAACACTTCTTGGCAACACCGGTGTTCCTCGCTGTTTGGATATTGTCACAGGATACCCGTTGATCTGCCCTGCGGACTGCAACGAGGATGGTGTAGCGAATGGATTGGACGTGCAGTTATTCGTCGAACGCATTCTAGCGGGTGCAAGCTGTGAGACCGAGTCGCGAAGCCTCGCCGACTGCAACGCCAACGAAGTCCCCGACGCGAACGACATCGCTGACGGAACGAGCGAGGACTGTAACAACAACCTCATCCCCGACGAATGCGACATTAACACCGAAGACCCAGACGGCAATGAACTCGTCTCGCCCGACCTCGACGCCAACGGCGTACCCGACGAGTGCCAACCCGATTGCAACATCAACTCGCGGCCCGACAGTGCCGACATCGTGTGCGGAGGCGGGAACACCTGCGGCGGAATCGTGGGCAGCTACGACGCCAACAGCAACAACATCCCCGATGAATGTGAGAAGGACTGCAACGAGAACGGCCGACCGGATGATCTCGACATCACCTGCGGCGGAGGCAACACGTGCAACAGTCTCGCGGGGAGCTACGACTGTAACGCTAACGGAACGCCAGACGAGTGCGAGCTTGATTGCAATGAAAACGGTGTGCCCGACGATTGCGACATCGACCCGCTCGACCCCGACGGCAACACGTTCGTCAGTGACGATTGCAACGAGGACGGAATGCCGGACGAATGCAATCTGGCCCTGCCGCCGCCGTATGGGAGCTTCGATTGCAATGAGAATGGAACGCTCGATGAATGCGACATCGCGTCAGAATACAGCGACGATGCGAACGAGAACGGCGTGCCGGATGAGTGTGAGGAGGAAGAGCTACGCGCCGGCAGCCATCCGAGCCGCGCGCCGAATCAGAGCCGCGACCGTGAGGGAGCGGGTTTCTCCGATGCGCTGACTGACGCCGAAGCACCGGGCATTTCCACGGTGATTCAAGGCCCGAGCGAGGAGACGTGGGAGGCATTCTATGAATGGAGCCTCTCGCAGTGTTGGGGCCTGGACTGCGAGTTGACGACGGGCGAGCAGTTCCAAGCCTATGTGAACAAACTCACGGAACTGGGAATGACTATGCCGTAAGTTGAAAATACTGGTAGATGAACACTAGCTGGCGCCGGACCGCCCACCGCGCCGGCTTTTTTGCCCCAACCCACGTCAGGCCCAAGCCTTACGATCCTCGAAAAAATAATCCGAAAATTCCCTTGCCTTCGCCGACCGCGACACTATATTAGTTAGGTAACAGTTAGGATCGATCTGAAAGGAAGTCGCCCATGACTGCCCGGGCCCAATTCGCGTTCTCTCAGTCCCAACGGGAGCGTGTCAGCAAATCGAATGATCCGCCGGTGGTGGACGACGGCAAACGCCGGCAAATGCCGGCTGTTTTTTCTTTTCCAACCCAATCGGCGTCCATCCGCGCAAGCTGCGGCTTCAGCTCGCCCCAATCCACACCCGCAACAAGTTGCGGCTCCAGGTGCCTCACACCCGCAACAAGTTGCACTTTCTTGGGCCCAAAAACCGCGATTTGCGGCTATTTGCGGGTACCTCCCGTTTTTTGTGGCCGAGCCTTCGAAGTGTGATCCAAGTCGATCCAAAACTCACGCAAACCGTTTGTGCGCTTTTGTGCGCGGTAAAACGGTTTTTCGCACTTTTTTGTGGGGGTAGTTTTTTCTACGCAAACCAGCCGGGCGGTAGATCAGGGGCATTCAGCTTTTTTGTCCGACCGCTGGTGAGAACTCCACGGGCTAACAAAGTTGACCCATGCCTCCCGACCCATTCATCCATGCCACACCGAGGGGGAACCGATCGTTCACCTTTACATGATCGTGAAATATACCGACGCCGCGTAATCGAACAGGTCCGGCGTGACTTCCAGAGGCTTGCCCATGTACAGGCAGCGGTTGCGGATCTGGAGTAGCAGGTCGCGCGGCTGGCAGCAGCGGAAGGGGCGGTCCTTCTTTTTGTAGTGCGTGTCCACGAGGTAGTCGATGGCCTTCAGGGTTTGGTCGTTCATCTCGAAGCCCATCTTCGGCCCGACCAGCGCGAAGAGATTCCGGAAGGCAAGCTCCTCGGGGTTCGGCACGTTGATCTTGTACGGAATTCGGCGAAGAAACGCGTCGTCGCAGAGGTCCTTCGGCTCCAGGTTCGTCGAGAAGATGATGAGCTGGTCGAAAGGCACCTGAACCTTCTTGCCGTTGGGCATGTTGAGGAAGTCGAAGCGCTTCTCCAGCGGCACGATCCAGCGGTTGAGCAGCTCGATCGGCTTCATCCGCTGCCGCCCGAAGTCATCGATGACCAGCGTTCCGCAGTTGCTCTTAAGCTGGACCGGCGCCTCGCAGGTCTTGCTGGTCGAGTTGTATTGAACTTCGAGGGATTCCATCGTCAACTCGCCGCCGACGATGATCGTGGGGCGGCGAATCTGCACCCACCGGTCGTCGATCATGTCAGCCTTGAAGATGGAATCTTTCTTCCGCGGGATTTCCTCGTGGTTGGCGGCGTCGAAGACCTTCATGATCATGCCATCGATGATCAGACACTTGGGGATGTAGATGTTGTCACCGAAGCAGCGGGTGATGCGCTCGGCGATGCTGCTCTTGCCGTTGCCGGGGTAGCCGTAGAGGAACATGCCGCGGCCGGAGTTGATGGCGGGCCCGAGGACATCGAACATCTCCTGGCTGACGAGCAGATCGGAGAACGCTTTCTCCAAATCGGCTTTTCGGGCGGTGAGCGTCGTGATCGTCTGAGCGCGAATGCCCTCGATGTATTTTTCGACGGTGACGGGCGCGGGGCCGACGTACAGCGATTCAAGCATGAATCGGCGGGCCCGATCGCGGCCGGCATCCGTGAGGGTGTAATTGAAATCGTCGAGGTGCGCGGTGCCGGTATAGACGACGATCTGCTGCGTCTTCAACATGCTGAGGTAGTCGATAACCGGTTGCGTGGGCAGGCAAAGCTCTTCGGCGATGCGGGCGCCCTGCGCCGAACCGACACCGAGCAGATATTTCAGAATGAGCGATTCGACGACGCCCGGGTCGAGACCGGCCTCGGCAAAGTTCCGCGGCGGCTTCGGGATGAAAGGGGTGGCGCCCTTCGTCTGAACTGGAATGCCGATGGACGGCTCGGCGAGTGAGCCGGGTTTGGGTGGTGGCGCAAGCGTTGCGGACATCGAGTGCTCCTCGTCGGGTGGGGCAGCGGCGAGCGTCGAAAGCCGCGCCGATCTGCAATTATCCAATTCAGAATCGGGTGGGCGGCGGTCGTGCTTAATGCAAAAGTCGTCCGATAAGGGTCCGGTATGCAGCGATGCGCGAGGAACAACGAGGAATCGTGCTTTATCTCCGGTCTGATCCTATCGACTTATAATGAGAACCATGGCACTGCTTGATTATCGAACCGCTGGCGAGTCGCACGGACAGGCACTGATCGTCCTGTTGGAGGGGCTTCCTGCGGGATTGGCCCTCGATAGTGCCTTCATCAACGAATCACTGAAACGGCGGCAGGGCGGCTTTGGTCGCGGCGGACGGATGAAGATCGAGCTGGATGCCGTCAACATTCTGTCGGGCATTCTCAACGGCGCAAGCATCGGCACTCCGATCGCGATGCAGATTCCAAACAAGGATTGGCGGATCGATCAGACGCCGCCGATCCATCGACCTCGGCCGGGCCATGCGGACTTCGCGGGAGCGATGAAGTGGCTGACGACCGACTGTCGCACGACACTGGAGCGGGCCAGCGCGCGAGAGACGGCAGGACGTGTGGCGGCGGGGGCGGTGGCGAAACTCTTGTTGCGTGAGTTTGGAATCAGCGTGGTTGGATTCGTGTCGCAAATTGGAACGGTGAAGGCGGCGGTGGGGGCGGATCGAACGCCGGAGGAACTTGTCACGACGCGCGATGCGAATGACGTGTTTTGCCCTGCGACGGACGCAGTCGATGCGATGATCGCGGCGATCAAACAGGCCAAGGCAGACAAGGACACGCTTGGCGGTGTTGTGGAGGTGCGGGCGTTCGGACTGCCGCCCGGCATCGGGTCGTGTGCGCGCTGGCAGGACAAGCTGGACGGGCGATTGATGGCGGCGGTGGGTTCGATTCAGGCAATCAAGGGCGTCGAGATCGGATTGGGCTTTGGTTGCGCGGAGCGGCCGGGTAGCCGGGTGCATGATGAAATTGACTTTGTGGCGTCGGAGCGCGGGTCGGCGAATCTCGGATTTCGGCGACGCACGAACAATGCGGGCGGGCTTGAAGCGGGGATGACCAATGGGATGCCCCTCGTCGTGCGCGCGGCAATGAAGCCAATCAGCACACTGCTGCGCGGCTTGGATAGCGTGAACCTGGAAACGCTGTCGCCGGAGCGGAGTGACTACGAGCGAAGCGACATTTGCGCGGTGCCGGCGGCGAGCGTGGTGGCGGAACATGTGGTGGCGTTTGAGATCGCGCGGTCGTTTTTGGAGAAGTTCGGCGGCGATACACTGCGAGAAGTGCGCGCGGCGTATGAGTATTATTTGAATGCGGCGCGTGGATTGGCGCCGAAGGGTTAGGGATTGTGTCCGTTCACGTTTGATTCCTTATGCAGTTGCATCGCAAGGTATTGCTTGGCCTTTCCGTCGTGGTGGTCGCCGGTTCGTTGGGGTGGACGACGACGTACGGACTGCACCATCGCAGCGAGTCGTTTCGCCTTGAAATGACGGGCAAGCTGTCGGATTTCTTCGATCTGCCCTGCACGATCGGGCGGATTCGCGGTCACACATTTGCAAGCCGGATGTTTGAGGATGTGGATATTCAGTTGCCGCGCAATCGCGGGCGTGTGTTTTTCTGCAAATCGGCAATTTGGCAGGAGCACGAGGATGTGGAGCCGCAGTTCAACGAGCTGGCCCTGACGGATGGAGAGTTGATTCTTGGCAGCGAGGAATGGGCGAGGAATGACTACAAACAGCTTCTCGCGTCGGGGCTGGATCATGATTTTGAGGATTTGCGTCTGCGGCACGTGTCGCTCGATCGATTCGTGGTGGCGTTTGATCGTGGCGGTTTTGGCGTTCGATGTCGGGAGACGTCAGGCTCCATCGACATGAGCAATCCGCAAGACGGTGTAGCGACGTTGACAGCGTTTGAGCTGAACGGCGTAAGGGTGAGCCAGGGCGTGCGGATTCTCGCCCACTTCCGTCCGAAGAGGGCGATCGACGTGCGCCAGATTAGTCTCGATTTGCCGTCGGTTCCGCTGTCTGCGGTTGGTGTTGTTCCGCAGGTGGGGGCGCTGTCGAGCGGACTATTCTCGGGGAGACTGCAGTATGAAAGCCGGGCGGGGATTCCGGAGATTTCGCTGACCGGCGAATTGAGTAATGCGTCACTGAGCGAATTAACGCTGATGGTGCCCACGGGGCAGGTCAGTGGGAAGCTGTCGATCTCGATTGACCAGTCGCTCATCGTCGGCGGGAAACTGGAGGAGCTTCGCGGGCGAGGGCGCATCGATTCATTGACGCTCGGGTCGGTCGCGCCGTTGATCAATCTCCCGACACTGTCGGGCGCGGCGTCACTCCGCATTGAGTCCATTGAGGTGCATCGGGATGGATTAAAACGGCTCAGCCTCAGCGGCGAGCTTACGGGATTGTTGATTGAGGAATGGCTTCAGCCGTTGGGTCACGGGGCCGCGACGGGGAATCTGGCGATTCGAATAAACAGTGTTGAGCTGGCAGGGGAACGAATTCGGTCGGCGGATGTGGAGTTGACGCTTAAGCCATCGGCGGGGGAGACCGGCACGATGGATCGCGATCTTTTGCTCGCGGCGGCGGAAAAGGCGCTGCAGTTTTCGTGGCCGTCGAGTCTGCCGCGCGAGATTTTGCCGGAGAAAGTGCCGTATGTGGAATGCGGCGTTCGACTGTTGGTGAAGGACAACGAACTCCGTATTCTCGGTACGCACGGGCCTAATCGTGACACGATCCTGACGATCAGCGTATGGGGGCAGCCCTTCCGGATCGTGAAGGAGCAGCGGGGGACGATTGATTTGACGGCGTGGATCGAGGGGCTTTGGACGCGAGTTCGGGCCTATTCGGCCGAGGATTTGCGGGATTGGTGGCAGTCGGCGGGCAATCGTTCGATGGGGAATTGACGCGCCAGGGGCACGACTGGCGGCGTGGGCCGGAAGGGGTATAGTGATGGCACAGCGACGGGGGTTTGCGCAGCCCCTCGGCTCGCCCCCGTCATTTGACCCTTCTCGAAAGGTGTCACCATGATCGACGAATCACACATCACTCGTCTCATGAAACTTGGCAAGGCACTGGGCACCGGCGACGGCCTCACGCTGATGCAGATCCGCACGAAGTTCAAAGCATCGCGCCGGACGGCCTATCGCGACATGACGGCCCTTGAGCATCTCGGAATCAACGTCGTTCGCAGGAAGAAGCAATACACGATCAAGATGAAGCCGGCCGATTGTCGACGACACATTCGCGACATGGCCGTGGCGAAGATCGATGCGGCGTTGGCAAAGGGTCTGCGCTAAGTAATCGCGACGAACTTTCGGATGTTGCGAACCAGTTCCTCGGCGGTCTGCCTCTTGGAGAGGTCGAACGGCAGGAATGTTCCGTGATTGTGGTCGCTCGCCAGGATGATCAGCCGGTCGAAGAGCATGGTGAAGCCCATCTCCTGCGGCTGATGGCCGGTGATGAAGACGTCGGCGTTGAGAATGCCCGCGAGTTTGTCGATGTGTTCCTGATTGTGGCGGCGGCCCCAGACCAGACTGAAGATGGTCTGATTCTTCTGAAGATCCTCCAGCGTCAGAGTGCGCGAGAAAATGGAAGGGTCGAAGTTCACCATGTCATATGTATTCGGCAGGGAATGCGACATCCAGATTCGATTTTCGGTGCAAACGGCCAACGCGAATGAGGCGATGAAGGCGTTCATGGCGGCCAGCACGTCCTTTGCGTGCTTCGCGCCATAGGTCAGTTCGACGGTGTGATTGTAATCATCGATCACAGCGCGGCCGTTCTTGGCGATGGGGTAACCGGTCAGTTGGGCCAGCTCGTGATTGGATTGCAGGAAGTGAACCTGCTCTGGGTATTCGCACTTGTACTCAGCGGCCATCAACAGAAGCTCGTGCGAATGGTCCATATAACGAGGGTCCAGTTCGGCGTGGACCATTTCGTGCAGGATGACATGCCGGGCGGCCACGCGATCCAGCATCGCGTATTTGGTCAGTTTGTCGAAGTTCTTCTTGTGCCCGTGCAGGTCTCCGGTCATGACAGCCTGGCCATAGCCGGGAAGGCGAACGGTGGAACCGTCGCGCATGGATTCGCCGAGGTTCAGTTCGGCGGCCTTGCGAAATGTGTCGATCGCCTTGTTTGGATCAGGGGGTTGGATCATGGTCATGCGCAGCGTCTCCGGCGTGTCGCGCGGGGACTCATCGCAGCGCGCGGCCGGAGTAAGTCTGATCGCTGGGCAAGTTCTCGTGGCAGGGCGTTTTGCATTGCCCTGATTTTAGGCGAATGGCGGCGGGTGTCCAAACGGTCAGACGGATCGGCAGAGCCGCGATTCGGCGGCGATGATGGCGTCGGCGAACGCGTCTTCGTTGGAGGCGTCGCGAAGGGTGATTTGAAGTTGGCGATCGATCAGGAGTCGGCAAAGACGGCCGAGGTAGAGCAGGTGGTCCACTTGTCGCGGGCAGCAAATGAGGAAGAAAAGATCAGTGAGTCCGCCCCCGCGTTCGCCGAAAATGACGCCCTCGGACGTGCGTGCCGCGGCGACGACGGGACCTTCGGAGTATTGAGGGGACGCCGGATGCGGAATGGCGACGCCATCCTGCAAGGCGGTGCTGCCGGCGGCTTCGCGGGCCGTGAGCGCGGCAATCAGCGATGATTCATCCAGAGATTGGTCTGCCGTACTCGCCAACCCGGCAAGTTCGCGAAGTACGGATGATTTCGTTTTCGCGTGAAGATCGACTTTGATTGCGGCCAACTTAATTGTGGGGGTAATGAGGAGCGTGCTTGGCGGCGTGGGGTGGCGGTCTCGTTCGCGGCGCTCCGGGAGTGACTGAAGGTTCGCTTCGATCCAGTTCCAGATTTCACCGGCGCGGAATTCCCATTCACCGCGTACACGCCGACCGGGAAGTATTTTGTCGTCGGCAAGCCGGATTACCTCTCGCACGGAAACGTGCAGGGCCGCGGCCACTTCTTTAACGCCGATCATCGACTTGGGCATACGTCACCCGACCACACTGAAAGGCTATTCGATCATCGTCAAGCCGTAGCCCTCCCCTGAGCGATTTACGGCAAGTTTCCGGCGGCCTTCAATGATGTCCACGAGCAGGCTCCCGACGGCGTCGCGTCGCCAACCCTTTTCGAGGGGGCTTTCGCCTTTCTTGTCTGCGCGGGTGTAGGGCCGGACAACTTTTCGCAGGTCGTCTTTGGTGGCAAGGATGGAGTAGGAGAGTGTCGATCGATTGCAGTAATCGCGCAGGACGGCCGTGAGCAGCGACAGAAGCATTTCCTCTTCGTTGGAGTCGCCCTCGGAATCCAGGTCGACGTGTTGGGGCGGCGGGAGCTTTTTGGCAGCCTCGATCGCAGCGGCAAATCGCTTGAGCCCCGTGGTACTAACATTCAATCCGCGAAGCGTCCTCATTCGTTCCACATCGGTCCAGCCGCGGCGGGCAAGCTCGATGAGGAGATGATCCTTCAGGACGACGCGCGGAGGGCGGTCGAGTTGCTGGGCAAGGGTGTTTCGCTCAATCAACAATGCTTCAGCGATGTTCCACTCACGCCCGCGCAATGAGCCAGCGCCTTTGAGTCGGCTGATCTGAGTCGGTTCCGCCTTTTGCTTCGCGGTTTCCCTGCACAGCTCGGCGCATTCCTCCTGAAGCCAGGGCCAGCGTCCCAGCTTGGTGAGAAGGGCGTGAAGATGGCGGCGCGCACCGGGCAGGTGTCGTACATCTTCAGCCGCGTATTCGATCTGCTCCTGATTGAGCGGGCGGCGGCGCCAATCGGTAAGCGTTTGCGACTTGTGCAGGGACTCGCCGGTCGTCACGCGACAAAGTCGGGCGAGGTTGATCGGATATCCCAGCCCGGCGATTCCGGCGGCGATCTGAAGGTCCACGACGTTGGCTGCGGGCTTGCCAATTTGGAGCTGGCACAGGGAGAGGTCTTCCGAACCGGCGTGAACGACTTTTTCAATTGTTGGATCGGCGACAAGCTCCCATAGCGGAGTGGCGTCGAGCGGCGTGAGCGGGTCGATAAGGGCGTCGACATGATCGGTCGAAACCTGGATCAGGCAGACTTCGGGTTGATAGCGGTCTTCGCCAACGAATTCGGTGTCAAAAGCGAACCACCCGAGCTTGCGCAGGTCGCGAATGAGTGTCTCAAGAGCGTCGGCAGTCGAAATGATTCGAATTCGGTCACTTTTCATACGCGGAGAGTGTATCCGTTAGCCGGGAAACGGGCGCGCAAAAACAGCAGCAGAATTGACGAGGACGATGATATGAGAGAAGGACTAGCGGCGCGTCCGGCGTCGTGTAACCAACGTGAAGGCTCCGAAGCCGAGCAGTGAGATCGTGCCGGGTTCGGGTACGTAGTAGGTGACGATGATTTTCGCCGAGGCTCGCGTCGTTCCGGTGAGATCGGCATTGCCGGTATTGGTGGTAAAGCTGAAGTTGCCGTTGGCAGAGGCACCGAAAAAGAGCGTACCGGGTCCGACGAACTGGTTCAGATCGCCGGGTGTCGTGAAGGTCTGCTCGACAAACGAGGGCACCGGGCCGGCAAGGAAATCGGTTGAACCCATCGCGGGAACGTTGATGGTTTGCATTGACGCAATCGGCGTTGCCGAGAAGTTGGCGATCGGGGCCGGAGCCGTGATATTTGCATTGACATTCATGGTGGCCGTTAATGAAGCAGGGACGGCTGCGGTGTTCGTTGCGTGTAGGGCGGCCTCAAGACTCGCACTTAGTCGCACGACAACCATGCACAGGTTGCCATTGATGGGGTCGAACTTGGGGATGGTGAGGAGCGGATTGCTCCAATTGGTCGGAGTCATCTCGACCTGGGTCATCTGCATCGGCAACGACGTGCAGGGAGTTGCCGTTGCGATCGACGGCCATGGAAGGAACGCCGACGCCACAAGCAGTGCGATAAATAGGACCGATACGCTTCGCTTCACCCTTGCCACCTATGCCTTGCAGGGAACCGATGAGTCCACGTGCCACCTGAACCGCAGGTTGCAGAGGATGCGCTGTCCCCTTCTAAGCTACTCGACAATAATAGGGCAACAGCGAGGCCGAATCAAGAGGGAAGACCCTGCATTCCCAGGTAAAGCGGCGTGCTGTAAACTCAGCCATTATGTGAGTTTATGCACATCTGAAAACCGTCAACTCTGGCGAAATGCGGCTTTGACTTGGTGATAAAATGGGTAATGTTACCCAAGCCCCCGCGGCGGCTGAGAAATATAGCCCTGTTTTCGAGCCTGGCACACGATTTCAAGTTACCCAATGTGCCGAATCGACGCTTCGAGGGCATATTCTCGGGTTAGGGGAGCTTGGCACGCCATTTGCTCCTTGTAGCGACGAGGTGAGAAGAATCGCCTCCAAGCCCTACTCCTCCCTTTCTTTCCCAACACCACGCTACGGGGGTGGCCGTCGCACTGGCGGCCATCCCCCATCGGCTTTTTACGAAAATCAGCGATCAGCGTGGGGGGAATTGGATTCGGTTGCTTACACCGCGCCGCCGACGAGAGTGTTGAAGTCCCTGTTTCAATCGGACAGCCACAGTTTCGGTGATTTGCTCAAGCGACCATTCACGAACCTGCACTGCGGTTATGGCCTCGCAGTACGTTACATAAATGCGAGAGGGAAAGGGAACAACGCGCGTGCGAGGCCAGGACTCGAACGCTCCATCAATGACCGTGGGAACAATCGCGACCCCGGCCTTTTTGGCGATTGCCAGCGTGTTGGAGTTGATCGGTCCGATCTCGCCGGTGAGCGTACGAGTTCCTTCCGGGTAAACCACGACCACTCGCCCATCGCGCAGTCGGCGAAGGATCTCCTTTACGGCTCCCACATCCGCGGCTCCGCGCTTGACGGGGAAGGCATTGAGCGACTCGATGAGCCGCTTGAACAGGGGATTCTTAAACAACGTATCGCGTGCCATGAAGTTGCCTTCGCGCTGAAGGGCGAGGACATCGAGCACCGGATCAAGATAACTTTGATGGTTCGACGCGAGGAGAACGCCGCCCTGCGCGGGAAAATTTCGGAGCCCGAAGACGCGGCCCCGGAAAAAAATGACGAGAAACCAATTCGTAAAGTACCGGACGATGTGATAGTACAAGCGCATGTGATTAGCAGCACCGATGATGGTCGCGACGAAAGAAATGCGTGACCGTGACGATCACGGGGCCAGATTACGTTTCCGGATCTCTTCCAATAGACGCTCAATGACCTCATGAATGGTCATCTGGGTCGTATCGATGTGAATGGCGGTCGCCGGTTCGAGCAGGGGAGCCCACTGGTGGCGGTCGTTACCGTCTCGTTGTTCGAGATTCTCCTTAATCATGTCGTAGGCTGCTTCTTCGCCGTCGGCGATGAGTTCCTGATAGCGTCGCATCGACCGTTTATCGATGCTGGCGTCGAGGAAAAACTTCAGATCGGCGTTGGGAAAGACCACACTGCCCTGATCGCGACCCTCGGTCACGAGTGCGCCCAGACGATTTCCGATTTGTCGCTGCTTCTCCACGAGAATCTGGCGGATCTCCGGAATCCGGGCAACGAAACTCGTAGCCTGATTGACTGCCATCGAGCGGATTGCTTCGGAAACTTCCGTTCCGTTGAGTGTGACACGGGTATGGGTTGGACCGCAGTCCACTTCGATGTCGCTGGTCCGGGCGACGTCGATAAGGCCTGCCGCGTCGGTAAGGCGAAGTCCCTTTTGAAGCGCGGCCCAGGCGATGGCGCGGTACATCGCACCGGTATCCAGGTAGGCGATGCCAAGTTTGGCCGCCAGTTTGCGAGCCGCCGTGCTCTTACCCGATCCCGCCGGTCCGTCGATGGTGATGATCATGAGTTGTTCTCGCCCATATACCGGGGCTTGATGATACAAACGAGGAGCGGGTCGGTCAAAAAAGAAATTGCGGGACCGGGCACGGCAGCTACAATGCGGATCGTGACGGTGCGAACGACAACAAATCCGTCGCGGGCCGAACGATGGCGAACGCGCGTCGCGCTATTCACAGGCCTTGCGCTGGCCGGTTCGCCGATGGGTTGCGACCGGTTTCGCCCTGGGTCCACGTCTCAGCCGGCCGGCCAACCCGCATCGAGCATCTCCAGCAATACGAGCGCGGCGGTCGGTGTCGACGGGGAAGACGATCCACGGTCGCCCGCTTATATCCCCGTGTCGCACAAAGATGGGAACTGGACCAAGGTCGAGCCGGTGAGGGTCTTCGCGCCGGCGGCGCTGGCCCGCGTTTTTTCGGAAGCCGAAGCGACTCGATTGGGGTATTTTCGGATCAAATCGGCGGCGCGATGTACCTATTCGCTACGTCGGGGATCGCAACCAGCCGTAAAGGCCGCACTATGCGTTATTGAAACGACATCCGCTGAGGATGCCTATGGAATTCTGACGTGTCGCTCCAGTTCGCCGGAGATCTATCGCATCGGCGGCGAGACACGCGTCGAACATGCCGGCGGCCTCGCCCTACATTGCTGGCAAGGCAAGTGCTACGTTTTCCTTTCGGCGGGCGAGGACGACAGCGAGACGACGGAGGAAATGATCCGCCTGCTGATGAACCTCTGCGGAAAGATCACGCGGGAGGATTTGCCGCCGATCCTTCATGCGCTGCCGGAAGAGAACCGGCGTCCGGGGCGATTGTGGCTCGTTCGACACCCGGCGAGCATTCGACCAGATGCGATCGAACTTGATTATTCACTGGATGTACCGGGGGTCGCTGCAATTCTGGGGCTGGGGAAAGACACATTGATGTGCATTGCCAGCTATGACGTGCCGGACGCACGGCGGCCAAACACGGTATGGGTAGTGAACTATCCGACCATTAAGGCGGCGCACGATGCCTATGCGCGGTATTCGCGGTTGATCGGCAAATCGACGGATGAGATCGTGCGAAGCGCCAGTGTTGTGCCGGCTCAGGGGTCGTTTCTTGCCGGCACGTGGACGGCCGAGGAAGAGTCCATGCAGTACATGCTTCCGCGTGTGCTGAAACTCCTTCCTCAGTAACTCAACATCGCGTTTTCTCTTTTACACGAAAAGAAACGGGGCGTTCACCATGTCAGTGAACGCCCCGTTTTGATTGACAGGTCAGCGTGTCGTCGATCGCTTACGGATTCGACGGCAACTGAATCTGGCAAAGGACCGGCAGGTGATCCGAGCACGCGTGGAGTGCGTTGGCAATTGTCGCACCCTCGGGAATGGTCGGAGCATCGTTGATGTCCTTGTTGAAGTGGTTGCCGTCATTGCCATAAGCACGATAAGTGCCGGCCATGTAGGCCGTACCAGAGCCATCAAGCAAAGCCGACGACATCAGGATGAAGTCAAAGCGATCATCCAGTCCGCCGTTGGAGGCGCCCGGCGGAGAGCCCGGGTTGTCCTGGTGCGGAGACTGAGTGTGAATCGGCGCGAACGCGGGGTTGATGTTCCACGTTCCCGGCGAATTGATTGGATCGAAGCATCGACCATCATTGTCGACCTGCGAGCCGACGAACTGCTGATAGCTTCCCTCCGCGCTGGATTGCAAGTTGAAGTCGCCGGCAAAGATGATGTTTGAACCGGCTGGGAGGTTGTTCGCGTGATTGCGAACCGCCGTTGCCGCCGTCAAACGATCGGCCTGATCCGGTGCGGTGCTGCCTGCCTTCAAATGCATCGAGTAGATGTAAATGTTGGCATCGGGATTGGTGTAACCGACGACGCCTATCTTCCATCGATCGGTAATTCGCGGAGTCGTCGCGACGGTGGTGTAATCGCCGGCGCCGGCAAAGGTGATCCTCGAGGTTCGATAGTAGAGGGCATTGTCGGAATCTGGACCGTCGGTAAAGGTGGCCACGTTGTAGCCACCGGGACCGCCACCGCCGTTGAGAACGGCGAGGAAGGCATCGCGACCGGTCGTGCCAACGACTTCCTGTGCGATGATGACATCGGGCAGGACGGCGTTCAGCACGGCCTGGTAGTCAGCGGTTCGCCCTCCGGAGTAGTTGAGCAAGTTCCAGTCGAGGACTTTGATCGAACTTGGAATCGGCGGGGCCTGGAATCGCTTATTCAGGCCGCTGCAGTTGGTGCAGCTTGTCGATTGCAGCGTCGCAAGGAAGACACAATCCTGGCCTGCACCGTTGTGATTGACCCAGCGGAACTGGACCTTGGTTCCGGCCGTACCGCAGGGGCCGCTGGCCGCTGGGCACTCGACGCAGAACTGCTCGCCTTCGGAGATTGTGGTTGCACCGGAGGGACCGACGACCACACATGAGGCCAAGCCTGCTTGTCCGGTATCGACGGTGTAGAGGCACCACAGATTGGCGCTGTTCGGGCAGTCATTGGGCGGGCTGGCATTATCGCAACGAGCGATGTCGATCTGGGCCGGCGGGAGGCAGGACGTTCCAACGCCGCCGTTTGCCAGAACAAGTGCGATCATGTTGCGAATGTCGAGACCATCGGTCCGCGTATCGACATTGACGTCGGCACAGGGATTCGGCGTGATGCCGAGCAACGCGCTGACGAATTCATCGATGTCATTGAAATTCACGGCCTCGTTGCCGTCCGTGTCGCCGGGGCATGTCAGACATGCGGCGGTGCAGTCATTCTCGGCGCGCGGCGTGTCGTTTCCGCCGTTGGCCGGGATGTCAAAGGTGCCGATGATGAAGTTATTCAACGCACCCGGGCATCGGATCACGTGACCGGGGGAGAATCCACCGGGGACGGGGCCGACCGTGGGGCCGTAATATCGCTCCGTGCCGACCGGCGGATTCGTTGAATCCTTGACGATGGCGATGGAGCTGAGGACGCGGGTCCACGGCGTGATATCCAGGATACCGTCGTCGTTGGTGTCGAGGTCAATATTGCCGCATGCGGAACTAGCAGGTGCGACATAGTTTTCGACCAACATATGAGTCGTGTTGTCGTCATCTTCGAAGTCAAGGACGGTTGTAAGGTCTACCGCGCCGCCAAGCGTATAGGTTGATTCCGCACATAGGAAAAGTCCGCCTGCCGGCATGACTTTGAGCGACAGCGGTGTAACCTCTTCGATCACTCCACTGCCGCACGCCGCTGCGCCGTCACCGATAACCAAGTAGGTCAGCGAACCGAGTGGAACGTTGGGCGGGCCCTTCAGCTCGAAGTACTCATCGGGATCGCCGGCGGTCGGTTGATCAACGCGAATTTCGTTGATCACGACACCATCGGTCGTCGGACAGTTCGGGCTAATGCAGTTCGTGCCGTCGCCTCGATACACGCCGCCCAAGCCGGCGCACAGCGCCGCCGTCAAACCAGTTCGGCAGGTCGGGCCGGGCAGACAGCATCCGCCGGTCGGGCCGCAGCTCGCCGGGTTATCAAGGTCGTCCGGATCGGCGAAGCCGAGGCCGCGGACGAGGATCTGATATCCACCATCGCGAGGCACCGAGCCGTCGAATTGAGTCACGATGCCGCGGATGTTGCAGGGAGTCGTCGGAATCAACTCGCCTTGCCAGTCGAGGGCGTTGGTTGCGACACGGACGAGCATCGAGTTGGTGCCGTCCGTAATCGTGTAGTTGGCCGGGCCGTTGAAGACGGCCGTGCCGTCGCCCTGTGTAAAAGCAATGCAATTGACCTGAACATACTCACTTTCAATGGTCTCGGCGGTCGGGTTTGCATCCTGCAGTTCGGCGAGCGTGGTGATACGCGGGGCCGGGACGCCGACGACGCCGTTGTTCTTGAAGTTGGTGAGTGGAAGGATTTGCGCCGGGTTTGTCGATGTGGGTCCATCCGCGAGTTCCAACAACCCGTTAAACGTGATGATCACGCCCTGAATGTTGATGCTGCTGCCTGGGACCACACCGGCCAACGCCGTGTCCACGATGGCATTCGCGCCGAAGACCGTAATGGCAGATCGGCCGTCTCCACCACTGGTGTCTTGAATTGCAAAGCTCTTCTGGTTGGGCGAGCTAACCAAATCGGTCGTTGAGGTGACAACCGCGTTACAGATGCGGACGCCGCTGTTCCAACTCGGCGCAGTCGGATCGGGTGAAACCGGGGGAGGCAGGACCGCTCGCGCGGTCGCGAGATCGGTGCAGGTACATGGAGTTGGCGAACACGTTGTTCCGCCGCCCTGATAGGAGCCGCCGCCGCTTTCGCACGATGCGCGGCTCGTAATGGTGCAAACATCCGTTGGGCTGCAACAGGCACCGGAGCACGGATTCGGTGTGCACGTGGTATTGCGACCCTGCCAGACACCGGTAAGGGCGAGGCATTGATCGCGTGTGTTTACGACACAGCTTCCCGTGCAACACGCGCCAGTCGAAATCGCATTCACTGCCCCAGGAGTGTCCGTTCCCTGAACGGCATCGAAAGGACCTATGACCCACGGGCGCCCTGGACCGTCAACCGGATTCATAGCGCCGTCGTAACGATAAATATGACCGGGAACGAAGGTAAGTACGCCGACCGATTCGGGGCCGACAGAGATTCGATAGAAGCACTCATCGCCAGCCGGAAATGGCGGCGGACCGGGATTCTCAACAAGCGAAACGCCATCCACTTCCTGAACCCACGGCAGGCCGGCGTCGAGGTTGCAATCCTCGTCAACGTCCAAGTCTTGCCCGGCCGTGCCCCGGAAACCGGAAACGAGCATGTGGGTCACGTTGTCGCTGTTCTCAAACTGGAAGTCGGCGATCAGGTCGGCGGCGGCGTGCGTGACGCCGGCGGGCAGCACCTGAAGCGTGTCATTGTCCAGCGCGCAGAAAAATCGGCCATCGGCACCGGTTGTCTTTCCGGAGAGATCTACAATTGACTCAATGACACCGCTGCCATCCGCGACAGCGCCATCTCCAATGACGATATAGGAGAGGCCGTTCAGGCTCGTGTTCGGCGGGCCGGCAATTTCGAAATACTCATCGACGTCGTCGGCATTCTGATCAATGCGGATTTCATTGATGACGATGTTTGCATAGTTGGGGCATACACCGCAGGTCGTGCCATCGCCGAGGTAGTTTCCATTGATGACGTTCAAGCAGTTGTCGCGCAGCTCAATGGTACATGAGCCGCCGGCTGTACAGCATGCACCGGTAGGAATGCCTCCGGAGAAGATATGAATGTTGTCGATTCGGTTGTTACCGGTGTTGCTGGTCGCTCCGTCGAATCGAATGCGAATCTGAATATTTGCGTTGTTATCAAGGAGACTGCCAAAGTCGACGGTGCGCAGTGCAAAAGCTGTTGCGGGGTCGTATGCAGCCTGATAATCCGTAAAGCTGCCGCCGCCGTTGGTTGAATAGGCGACCTGGTTATTATTAAAGCCCTCTGCAGTTCGCTGAGTTGCATAAGTCATCACGATTCCGGTTTTCCCGGTTGTGTTGACGGCTATGATGATTTCTTTCCCATTGTTTATGCTTGCACTTCCGGCCACGAGCGCTAACGCGCGGTTTGCGAGCGGGACACCGGGCAAAGCGCCGATGTTTGTGCCGGTGAAATGCGTCACGTTGGCTGTAGGGTCGTCGAAGTTGTGGGTCAGCGTGCCTGCGCCCTGATCGACAATGAGATTCGGCGGGCCGCTGGTGCCGACGCTGTCATTGAAATCCCAATAGGCGATCAGCGCGGCCGAGGCGGGGGACGACGCAAGGCCGATACAACAAACCAACGCTACGCCGGCAATGATCCGGCCAACATGACGTCCTGTCTTCGCAAACATCAAATGTCTCCTTGTTAGGTTCACTTTCCGATGTCGTGGGTCCGTCGGAGTGTCCACGACTCGAATTCGGGTTTTTCGAATGCTACTCCACGCCGGGCAATTGCCATGACTTGCAGCGATGAGGAGAGGGAGGGAGCGAACTCGAAGGCGCGCCGAGTGGGGATGCGCGAAATAGTCCTGGAGTCCGACGAACGATTCCCCTTCGCATGGCAGGTTCTGCTTGCTTTCACCCGATGCAATATGGTCGCATTTTACCATAGGAGTACGCGCCAGCGGAAGCGTAACAAGGGTGTTTTCGGACGAATCTTTCATGTACGTTACTTAGCATTCTCTTAACGGGTGACGGGCAGGATGTGGGTTGGGTGTGCCAAATTGCACAGCATGGAATCGATCGCGGCGACGCTTGCCCCTTGGCTGGCATAGAGTTAGGATTTGTCAGCCCCAGGGGGAAATCGCGCCGAAGTGGCGGAATGGCATACGCGCCGGTTTCAAAAACCGGTTCCCGCAAGGGAATGGGGGTTCGAGTCCCCCCTTCGGCAGTCTTGAACGTTTGGACCAAATCAGGGTGACACGGGGGTTGCCTGAAGGATGGTCAAAAGTGCGATCAAGCCGGCGATACTAAGCAGAATCGCCGCAATGATCTGGCGTCGTCGCTCGCCCCGTCGCCATGTTCGGTAGCTCCCCTCAACTGATTCAATCATCGACTGCCAATCGGGGGGGCCGCATTGTTCGGCGATCTCGACACGAATGCCCCGTTGTTTCCATTGCTGCCAGTCAACGTCGCCTTTCCAAATCGCAGTCAGCATCAGATCCAGTTTTTCATAGACAATGCAATCAAACTTGCCTTGTAGCGCCAGGTGATTCAGTTCGTCGTCATCCTTGGCTTCAAACCACTGGATGTTTGATGCACCGCGCTCCGTCAGTGCGCGTTCGACATCGGCTCGCGCCGATACCGAGCGGACTGCGACACGTTTTCCGGTGAACGAGTTCGTAGGCAGCGACATCATGATGGATAGTACCTCGCCACCCATGACGCCAACACCGCCAAACCGCCGAGGCCGGCGACGCCGGCGAATGGAAAAATGCTTGCGCCGGTAAGCCATGCCGGGCCGTCGTATCGAAGGAACGGCCTCATACCCATGATCATGAAAATACCGCCGGCGTGAATGCCTGCCGCGAGCCAGAGCGATCCGGTGGCAGCAAACGCCATGCAGAGGACGCAGCCGAGCGCGAAGTGGCCGGGGAACGTCCATCGCCGCTTCACAGCACGGACGTAATGCGCCGCGGCAAATACGAACGCTGAGAGTAGCAGCGCGGTTGTTGGATTGAGGTTGGTTCGTTGGAGTTCTGCCATCACGATTCCGCGAAAGATGAACTCTTCGACAAACGCGCCGAACAGGGCGGTGGGGATGAGCATGATGAGCCGCTTGGTCCATTTGCGACGCGATTGATGCAGTTCGACGCGGACGCGGCCGGATGCAATCCATGCGAGGAAGAGAACCGTGAGGCAGAGCGTCGCCGCCGCAGACCCCTGAGCGAAATGACGGGCCGTGTGATTCCACGGCACGAGCGCTGCGTAGTGAGCGACAAACGAGCGATGCCGCGTGAGGGGAACGAGGAGTATCAGCGCGACGAGTGAAAGCTGAGTCGTCACGCGTCCGGCGTTACGGATGGATGGCGACGCATTTCGCGCATCAATTCGCCAGCGTATGGGCATCCCGGCGACGCGAAGCGCAACGGTCTGGACAATCCACATAACGAGCGGGACGCAGGCGAGCATGATCAGTGCGGTCATGGCGATCCTCTCCCGGAAAGATCAGAGTATTCGGGATCGCCACGAAAAACCCGCGTCCAACGACTGTCGCCCCAGAGGAACCACGCCGCAGGGCAGGCGCGAAGATATGCATCAAACCCAGTGGTCCATTGCTGCATCGCTGTGCCAAGTGCCGCCGGCCGGCCACCGTCGGCACGGGATCGCATCGGAATGGGGATTGGATTATCGATGTACATCACCTGCACGCCCCGTTCAAGCCGGCTGAACATTGGAACAAGAGGCGCCTCGGCGAGCATGGCAATTGCGGCGGCACCAGTCGGCAGATATGCGGTTCGGCCCAACAGCGAGACGGGCGTGCCTTCGTCGCGCTTTTGGGCCACGTCGGGCGTGATGAGCAGAATCTCGCCGCGTTTGAGGGCGTCCACGCACATTTCAGCGCGGGTTGTCGCGCTGACCGTGCGGCCGGGTTCAAGGAGCACGCTAAGCCCGCAGGCCTCGCACCACTGTTGTTTTAGTTTGACGCGTCGCTCATCCTTCGACCAACGCAGAAATACGCGTATCGGAAACTCCTGATGGACGCGCGTGGCTGTGAGGAGGAAGTTCACCGCATGGGCGGGGGCCAGCAATGCTCCACGGCCCTCAACTCGGATTTCAGCCAATCGCTTAAGCGAAGGGTCCAATTCGACCTGCTCGCGAGCGAGGGTTTGTACGCGGCCCGGCGTGCCATGGTATTTGAAGATGCGGGCCGCGTTTCCAAGATGACGGGCGACTTGTGAGAAATACTCGGCGAAGAATTCCGGAGAATAGACTCCGGCCGATTGCATATTCGCCCGAACCATGCTCGCAAGCGGTGGCAGTCGACGTCCGAAGAATTTCGCCAGGCTTTCCGCGCCGCCGACTGCAAATTCGGGCATCAACGGCGCACACCGCGCGCCGGCGATGAGCGCATTCGCGGTACACCAGCGTCGTACGGCTCGAAGTGACAATACCTATCTCCGTGGTGCTGATTCTATCCGTATCGGCCACGACGCAAGTGTTACTCGCTGTTCGGTTTTCCACGAGCCGTTAGAATGCATCGGTACTTGCGTAGCGAGCATTATTTGGAGGAAACCCTGTATGCGTTTGATGCCAGTTGCTGCAGTTATTGTCACGACTTTTCTTGCACTGACGGTTTCGGCGGAAGAGCCGCACCCGTTTACGGTTCACGACCTCGTCGTATTGAAGCGAATCTCTGACCCGCAGGTCTCGCCCGACGGCAAGTGGATCGTCTATGTGCTTCGCACGACCGACCTGGAGGCCAACAAGGGCCGCACGGACCTGTGGCTAGTGAGTTCCGACGGAGCAACGACGCGCCGTCTCACGGCACATGAAGCCGCCGACAACAATCCGCGCTGGTCGGCCGATGGGCGGTCGATCTACTTTCTCTCCACGCGATCGGGTTCATCACAAGTCTGGAAGATCTCCGTGGCCGGTGGTGAGGCCGAGCAGGTGACCAAGCTGCCATTGGATGTGTCGTCTCTTGTGGTATCGGGCGATGGAAAGCATCTTGCATTTTCGATGGAGGTCTTTCCGGGCACATCGCCGGAGGATACACAGAAGCGCCTCGATGAACAGGCAAAGCGAAAGGCGACAGGTCGCGTCTATGACAAGCTGTTCTTCAGGCACTGGGATTCCTGGAAAGACGGTCGTCGCAATCATGTGTTCGTGATGCCGGTCGGTGGCGGGGATTCCGTCGATGTGATGAAGGAAATGGATGCCGACGCGCCGAGCAAACCGTTCGGCGGCACGGAGGAGATAGCATTCACGCCGGATGGAACGTCCGTCGTGTTCTGTGCGCGCTATGAAGGCAGCAGCGAGTCATGGTCGACCAATTTGGATTTGTGGATTGCATCGCTCGATGGGTCTGGCAAGCCCGCGCGACTTACGGAGTCCAACAAAGCCCTTGATGGATCGCCGCAATTCTCGCCTGATGGGAAAACGCTTGTATACAAAGCCATGTCGCGGCCGGGCTACGAGGCCGATCGACAGCGAATCATGGTGCGCGACGGAGTGAATGGGAAAGATCGCGAAGTCGCCCCAGGTTGGGATCACTCGGCCGGAGACATGTGCTGGTCGGAGGACGGCAAGACGCTTTTCGTGGCCGCCGAACACATCGGGCAGAATGCAATCTTTGCGATGGACGTGGCGACGGGGAAAGATCGCATCGTTGTGGGGCAGGGGGCCTGCGGCAGTCCGTCCATCGCCGGAAACCGACTCATCTACACGATGCATCACCTGGCGGGTCCGACGGATATCTACTCCGTGAATTTTGACGGCAGTGATAACAAGCCGATTACGAGAGTCAATGCTGATCGACTGGCGAAGATTCAATTCGGCGAGCCGGAGCAGTTCTCCTTCACCGGCGCAGGTGGCGACAAGGTATATGGCTATGTTGTGAAGCCCGTCGGCCTCGATGAGAAAAAGAAATACCCCGTTGCGTTTCTGATTCACGGCGGCCCGCAAGGGTCATTCGGGAATGATTTCCACTATCGCTGGAATCCGCAGACCTACGCCGGCGCGGGCTACGCCGCGGTGATGGTGGATTTCCACGGCTCGACCGGCTATGGCCAGGCATTTTGCGACGCCATTCGCGGCGATTGGGGCGGTAAGCCGCTGGAAGACTTGCAGAAGGGGTTGGCCGCGGCGTTGAAGCAGTATCCGTGGATGGATGGCGATCGGGTTGCAGCGCTCGGTGCGTCGTACGGCGGATACATGATCAACTGGATCGCGGGAAACTGGCCGGATGGATTCAAGTGCTTGGTCTGCCATGATGGCAATCTCGATGAGCGGATGGCGTATTACGACACGGAGGAATTGTGGTTTCCGGAGTGGGATCACATGGGCACGCCGTGGGACAAACCCGAACACTACGAGAAGCATAACCCGCAGAATTACGTGAAGAATTGGAAGACGCCGATGTTGGTCATCCACGGCGGTCAGGATTTCCGCGTTGTTGAAACGCAGGGTATGTCGACGTTCACGGCGCTTCAGCGGCGCGGGATACCCAGCAAGTTCCTCTATTTCCCCGACGAGAATCACTGGGTGCTCAAGCCCGCCAACAGCATTCTCTGGCATGAGACGGTGTTGGGGTGGCTGGATCAGTGGACGAAAAAGCCGTAGGGACCGAATGAATTTGCCTGAGATCGACATTGCACCGCTTGTTCCGGACATCTATTCGGCGTGGCGGCCGCTTGTTGTCGAAGGATTCAGATTCTTCATTGAGCAACTTCCGCCAAAACGGCGGGATGCGCTCGTATCCAAGTTTGACAAAGAAGACGCAGTGTCGTGCATCCTCCGGGTGATGCACGAATGCCCGACGATGCACAAGCTTGGGCAGGTGCTGGCGCGTAATCGTGCGCTGGATCCCGAGTTGCGCCGTGGATTGCAACAGCTCGAGTCACTTGAGCCACGCACGCCCTGGAATGCGATCGCGCCGGTGATCGAGCGCGAGTTGCGCCCGTTTGTCGATCGCTATGCGATCACCGTCGAACCGACGCCGCTCGCCGAGGCGAGTGTAGCCGTCGTGGTGCCTTTTTCGTATTGCAATTCGGGCGACTCGCATCAGACGCTTGAGGGCGTCCTCAAAATAATGAAACCCGGTGTCGCGAAACGCCTCGCCGAGGAGTTGGAAATCCTCACCCGGTTGGCGGACCACTTGGATCGTGAAGCAGCGCAGCTCGGGTTGCCGGAACTCGCGTATCGAGAGACGTTTGACACCGTGCGCCGACTTCTGGAAAACGAGGTGCGATTCGATCTGGAGCGAACCAACCTTGCCGCCGCCGCGGATCGATTTGCAGATGATGATCAAGTGCTCGTGCCAAAGGTCCTCCCATTCTCGAGCGCTTCGATCACGGCGATGTCGCGCATTCGCGGCGTGAA
Source organism: Planctomycetota bacterium (assembly GCA_016235815.1). Taxonomy (GTDB): domain Bacteria; phylum Planctomycetota; class Phycisphaerae; order UBA1845; family UTPLA1; genus JACRIM01. The sequence goes on along the minus strand of JACRIM010000060.1, from coordinate 85,646 downwards.
AGTTACGGAGTACTCCGGAAGCGCCTCGGACCACCTCGCGCGGACCTTGATTGAGCGACTCATCGCGGGACCGATACTCGATCGAAGCGACCGCGCAATTTTTCATGCGGATCCCCACGCGGGGAATCTGTTCGTGACACCGGAGGGTCGCGTGGCATTTCTTGATTGGAGTCTTACAGGCGCATTGTCGCGTTCGGTCCGGGGCGGACTCATTCGGATTGTCATCGCGGCCGGACTGATGGACAGGGGCGCTGTTGCCAGTGAATTGGCCTTGCTCAATTCCGGGCCTGTCGACGATGAGTTGGTGCGAAGCGTTGTCAGCCGGTGGATTCGATCGGCACCGCTCATTCCCGGGCCGGCGTGGCTTATGGGGATGATGGATGACGTTGCGTCAGTGGGTGCAGTGTTTCCGGCTGATCTGCTGCTTTTCCGGAAGACGCTGCACATCGTGCAAAACGTTGTGGCGGATTTGTGCTCCAGTGTTTCCCTTGATGCCGTGCTCGTGTCTTTGATGGCGACCGCGCTCGCGTCTGAATGGACCGAGCGGTCGGCAAGTCCGCCCACGAGTCGCGCATTTGGAACGCATTTATCCAATCTGGACCTGATGAATGCGGCGACTTCGCTCCCGTTGGCCGCGATGCGTCGTTGGTCAGCCCTCATGGGCTTCTCGATTTGAATTGACGTGGTACTTGCCGCGCGTCGCTCTCGTCCCTACAGTCCAGGGGTGCCTCGCCGCCTGATTCTCCGGGAGTTCGCGCAATGCACCGTCTTTGGCCTTCCTCATTGAGACGAATAGTTCTCGCGATCCCTCTCGTTGCGATGGGCATGACAGGCAACGGCTGCCCCAACACAACGGGGCTTGCGCCGGGCGTCGCGCTCAATGAACCGTTGGCCGGCGAGTGGACCATCACTCGGAGCGAAGTGACGGTGACGCTGTCATGGACGATCAACGGCGGCGGCGAAAAAGTGGAGGATTCAACCACCACCTTATTGGAGCCGCTCGATCCATCGGAGTATCCATCGGAATTGGCGTCCATGATCGACTCATGGAACAACGGGCTTGCTGATTTGAACGCGGCACTCAATGCCGCCATGCCCGAGAAGGTGTGGGTGACGTTCCCACATTACGGCGTCTTGAATCTAACGAACGTCTCGGAGCCGACACGGACGATCGAAGGCGCCATCGACGGGGGTGGCAATTACATTTTCATCGGTGATGTATCCGGCGCGGCGGCGGGCGACAACCAGGGCGGTGGCGCGCTGTTTCAGGCAGCCAGTATCCAGGGGATATTCGACAGGACCGCGCTCACCACGGAGGGCACGCTGGCCCGCACATTGCTCGTCATTGCTGGTGGCGTCGGCGGTGGAAACCTGAGCCTTACCGCAAAGATCAGCGTCGACTACACGGGAATTCGTACCGGCGACCTGCCGGCGGCCGACGAAATGGGCGGTTAGCTGCGCAGGGGGCGTCCGTCGGCGTCCTTGAAACCGCCACTTAGAATCACGATTCCTTCGATAAACCCCCACAAGTGAACAACGCTGCACGTTACTCCGCCAGTAAGAGTGCCCAATCCCAACGAGAGCAAGAGCATGAGCAGGCCCATGCCTTTGTATCCCAGATAGAACCGATGAATGCCGAGGCCGCCGAGGAAAATGCCGAGCAATCCGGCGGCGAGCCGACTGCGCGAACTGACGTCATATAAGACTTGGTGGGACCGGCTCCCTGCCGACTGAGCGGATGGTGGTGGAGGGGGTGGTGGGGCAGACGGTCGTGGTGAAGGAACCACGGACATCGTCGGAGCCTCGCGCGAAATATCAGATCGTGGTTCGACGGTGACTGGTGGTGCAATGCCGGAGAGCCGTTGGAGCGCGACGCTGATTGCCGTGATGGAATCGGCACGGAGTTGGCGGTCGGTGCCGCGCTCGATCAGGGTCGTTTCGCCGACGAGGCGGCCTTCACATGCCCATTGCACAAGCGCGTCGATATCAGCGGGGCCGTATCGTTGACCGTCGCCTCCAATGACAAAGTAATAGACCACGGCAACATTAACTCGCCGAGCAGGTTAGTTGTCCGAGTCGATATGGCCGGCTGCGTTTGCAGCAGGCTCGTGCGTTGTGGCAGGCTTGCCGGTGGCTGCGGCGTCTTTGGCGACCGGTTCCTCCGGCGGCGGCATGACTTCGTGCGCTGGAGCGTCCGGAGAGTGCGTGCCGTCGTTCATGAGCTTTCGCGGCGAAAGGTCGACGACTTCCCTCGCGATGGCAATGGGCACTCTGGCCGACGGGCTGAAGCTCTTGGTTTCCACCTTGATCCCGACGAGTTGCCCGACAAGATGACGCGGGTTGCCCTCGACGCTGGCCGGAATATCAACATACGCAATCGTCATCTTGGTCGTGGGATCGACGAGGCGATAGCGCCGATTTTCTGGAGCGAATGCGAAACTCTCCTTGAGTTCGCCCTCAAGTTCATAGCGTTCGACGCTCTTTTCGTAGCGCCGGGTCATGATCTTCTTTCGCTCCTGGTCCATGTTGGCGCGAAGGTCGGCAATTGCTTTGTTGTCCTTCTCATTCTCGGAATGGACGAGTCGAAAGCTTGCCCGGTCGTTCAACTGCTTGATTCGAATCTTCGCGATTTGAGATGGGATCGGCTCCTCGCTCTGATTGGCGATCGGTTCATACTTTTTGATAATCGAGTTGAAATCCTGCTCGTCAAAAGGCTTGCGAAGCATCGCCGCCATGTCGCCTTCCACAACGGTCAGCAACGCCTTGTAGCGGCCGGTCGTCGGGGGAGTGTTCGGCGCGGGTTCATTCTTTTTCGTGACGGTGTCCTTGCCGGTCGCTTTCGGCTTCGTTGCCGGCTTCTTCGTCGCGGCGGGCTTTCCTGTTGGCGTTGTCGAATCCGATGATGCCGGACCGTCATCCGAATCCAACTGCTGACCATCCTCAGCCGCATCCGGCTCGACATCGGACGGGAGTGGAGTACGCCCAGGCTCAGTCGGAGTCGTCGGCTGGCCTGCATTATTGGCGTCCGTTGTCGGCGTCGCGGGATCGGTCTTCGGAGGCTCGGATTGCTGCGCGCCGGCGGGCGGGACATCGCCAGGTTTGATCGGCGTTGCGGGTTCGGATGTACCGCTTACATGTTGTTCGACGAGACCCGTCTTCGCGCCGGCGCCAACCGGTTTCACATATTGCTTCGAGATGAACAGCGTCGCACCGGCCGGGGGCTTGATCTGATAGAATCCGTCATCCTCGCCGGTGATTTCCACGGTTGCGCCTTTGTTGAGCACAAGCTGCGTGGAACTCTTTCGCTTCTCCAGTTTGCTGCCGGCGCGGACATAGACCTTATCCTGCTTGACCGTGCCCGTCTTCGCGCCCGGCTTGCGATCCACCATGGTGGAGTCGATAAAGCTGAAGCTACCGGCCGGCGGTGCGATTTGATACCAGCCAAACTTCTCGCCGGTGACGAGCACGCGGTCGCCGCCGCCCACTTTCATGGTGGGGTACCAATTGTTGCCTGCGCCACTGCGAACGAAGACATTCGTACCGGTGACTTCGCCTTCCCAGGGGAATGCTCCGGTATTCTCCGTCGGCTCTGCAATCGCAATCGATGCGCAAACCGACAATGCGGCAAACGACAATGCGAACGACTGAATAGTTCTCGTCATGGAAGCACCTCCCTGTTGGCGACGCGCGCAGCGGGGCGCGCGGATTCCTTCGACTTTCACAGACAAAATGTACGCCCCGGCCCGCGAACTGTCAATGAAATCGCCCTTCTTTCTGATCGGCTGCCTTCGCTAGAATGCCCGAACTCTTACGGGAGCCTGACGCTTGCTGCTCTACGCCGTTCGACATGCACAATCGCTCGCCAATGCCGCATTGGACCCCGGGCTTGATTCGGCCCTTTCGGAACTGGGCCAAGCACAAGCCCAGCGCCTGGCCGAGCGGCTCAAATCACAGCGCATTGTGGCGATTTACTCCAGCCCGTTTCGCCGGTGCCTGGACACGGTCCAACCGCTGGCGAAGGCGCGCGGACTGCCGATTCTCCTTCGGCCGGAGCTATGTGAATATCACCATGTCGCACCAGGAAGCGACCCGCGCCGAGCGATCCCGCCGGTTGAGTCCATCCTTCAGGCCTGCGATGCAACGATCGAATGCCCGGATCATGAGGGGCCCCTGGTCTGGCCCATGATTGACGAGTCGCTTAGCGACCTTATCGCCCGGGTACAGTCGTTCGTGGCGTTCGTCAAAGGGCGGTGGACTCACCCCGAGGATGTTGTGATTGTGACCAGCCATGGGAGCCCGGTGGCTCGGCTGATTGAGGCCTGGCTCACGAACACACCGGGCCCTTCTTTTCGATTCGTGATCGACAATGCGGCTTTGACGGCCCTTCGCTTTCATCAGGGCGTTAGCAGTCTCGTGTGCCTTAATGAGGTGTCGCACCTTCGTGGCTTGCCCAGCTCAATCGCGGCGAATTACCACGATGACCTGACGATAAAGGCCGTGCCGCCGTCGAATTACTGGTGATGTGTTTTGCCCGGCACTTAGGCGCGGCGTATCATGAGCCGCTTGGAGACAACCCCCATGCCTGCCCCCGCAATTAGCATCGGCACTGTCAGGATCGGACCCGGTTGCGGGCTTGCGCTCATCGCCGGGCCATGCATCATCGAGTCGACCGATCATTGCCTCATGATCGCCGAGACGGCTAAGAAGATCTGTGAACGCCTGAAAATGCCGTACATTTTCAAGTGCAGTTTCGACAAGGCAAACCGGACGAGCGTTACGGGCTTTCGCGGGCCGGGGCTGGAGTCGGGATTGAAGACGCTGGCCGAGGTGAAGCGAAAGATCGGCGTTCCGGTGCTGACGGACATTCACCTGCCCGAGCAGGCTGCCCCGGCGGGCGAGGTGTGCGACGTGTTGCAGATTCCGGCGTTCCTTTGTCGACAGACCGATCTCATCGTCGCCGCTGCCAAAACCGGTCGCGTGGTGAATATCAAGAAGGGGCAATTCATGGCTCCGGAACAGATGGGGCAGGCCGTGACCAAAGCGCGCAGCGTTGGAAATTCGAACTTGTTGTTGACCGATCGCGGAACGTTCTTCGGCTATGGTCGACTCGTGAACGACTTCGCGTGTATTCCGATCATGCAGGAGTTTGCCCCGGTGGTGATCGACGCCACGCACAGTTGCCAGATTCCGGGAGGGCAAGGCACGCAATCCGGGGGCTTGAGGCAGTATGTTCCGATGGTGGCGCGAACCGGCGTCGCGGCTGGGGCGGATGCACTGTTCCTCGAAATCCACGACCGGCCGGACGAAGCGAAATCCGATCCAGCGACCATATTTCCAATGGCGGGGCTGGAGGGCCTGTTAAAATTGTGCCTGAACATTCGGGCGGCACTGGCGGGCTGACCGGGCACGGTTCTGATTGACGCCTCGAAACGTAACCCTTAGGATCGTCGAGAGTTGTGGCGCGTGGGCGCTGCATTTCGTTGGCGCGCCTTGGGCGAATAATCGGTATCCCTATGATTAGCAACGACTTGCTTGCGATTCTGGTCTGTCCGAGTTGCAAGAAAAAGGTGGAGCCGAAGGACGCGGCGGCGGGGGATAATGCCCAGATGTGGCTGGTCTGCACAGGCTGCGGGTTGCGCTTTCCCGTCCGGGATGACATTCCCATCATGCTGGTCGAAGAGGCGGCTTCGGCCAAGGCGTAGGATAATTCCCGACCGATCGGCAATACGGCAGGACGATGATCGCGATCATCTCGGACATTCACTCGAATCACGAGGCGTTGAAGACGGTGCTGGCCGACATCGATCGGCGGGGCATCGAGACGATCTATTGCCTCGGCGACATTCTCGGCTATGGGCCGGATCCGCGCGAGTGCTTAGACCTGGTCATGGAGCGGGCGAATTTCAGCCTTTGCGGTAATCATGATCACGCCGTGTTCTATGAGCCGGCGAATTTCAACGTGGCGGCCGAGCGGGCGGCGTTTTGGACGCGGACGGCCTTGGAAGAAGAACCGGATGCGGCCAAGCGAAATCGGCGTTGGAAGTTTCTCGCGGGGCTTCTCCCACGAAATGAAATGGACGGACTGGTTTTCGTCCATGGCTCACCCCGAAAGCCGATCAATGAGTATCTATTCCCGGATGATGTCTATACAAATCCGCAGAAGCTGCTGCAAAACTTTGAGCGAATGAACCAGATGACGTGCTTTTGCGGTCATACGCACGTGCCGGGCGTGTTTGTGGATGATCCTTATTTCGAGCCGCCGGATGAACTGGGCGACTCACAGTCCTATGCCATCGGCGATGAGAAGGCGATCATCAACGTCGGCTCGGTGGGCCAGCCGCGCGATCGCGATCCGCGCGCGGCCTATGCCATTCTCAATGAGGATGAGGTGCAGTTCGTGCGGATCGAGTATGACATCGATGTGACGGCGCGGAAGATTCACGACAACCCCCATCTGGATGACTTTCTCGGCACGAGACTCTTCGAAGGCAAATGAGCAGACCGGTACGGCGCGGCCGCTCAAGGCGAATTACTCGACAATCGTCTCCCAATCAACGACACTCGCCGCTGGATAACGCATGGATTCCCAAGGAAAACGTACTGTCATCGCGATCGCGCTGTGCTTCGCGGTTCTGTTCGGCTGGATGAAACTGCAGGAGATTCTGAACCCGCCGATTCTCCAGGTTACATCCGAGCCGGATGTGCCGACTGAATCGACGGTGTCGGATGCGGGTGCGCCGACGTCGTCGCCGGTCAGTTCGTCCGCGTCGCTCTCGGCGGGGGCGTTCACGGTGACCAACGCGGATGCGGCGAAGCCGGTGGTGCTGGGCGATGCCCGGCAAAACGATAAGCGTTCGGGCTATACAAATCCCTATGAATTTGCTGTGACGATTGCACCGCGTGGAGGGGCGATTGAGCAGATCAGGTTGTCGCGGTATCGCAATCATGTGCCGAAGGACAAACGGAACCCCGATCCCGATCCCTATGACCTTGTGCAGCCTTTCACCGCAACAGCAGACGGAGAGCCGTTGCTTTCGTTTGCGTCGGTGAAGGCACTCCTCGTTGATGAGAATCAGACGGTTGACTTGTCGCGGGCCGACTGGTTGGTGGAGAAGCAGGCCGACGAAAAAGGCGAAACGGCATCGCTTCGAACAACGATTTCCAAGGAAGGCAAACCAATACTGGCGATTCGGAAGACCTATCGCGTGGAAAAGGGGTCCCCGCACATTGCAAGCACCATCGCGCTTGAGAATCTGTCGGCAGTGCCTCGCCGAGTCGTACTGACCGAGCGCGGACCGATCGGATTCAAAAACGAGGACCCACAGCGGGACAGCCGGCGCGTGGTCACGACGCTGGCGTCTTTCGATAAAGATGCAAAGGGTGCCGCAAAGGTCGACGCCAAGGGGCAATCCATACTCACAGTGACGGATGCTCCTCCACATATGCGGGCCGACATCGAAAAGGCCGGTGCCGAGGGCGTGGAAATCAAGCCCGGTGAGGGCAATCGCGTGCTCTGGACGGCCCTGGGGAATAAGTACTTTGGCTGCATCGTGACATGGCTGCCGACGGGGAGCACATCGCCGGTTGCGGAGTATCTGGCGAAGGTCGTCGCGCGGTTCTGCGTCGACGACCCCACGCTCACGTCAGACGTAAACCGTGTGAACGACGTCACCTTTGAGCAGGCGGTCGGACCGGTCACGCCGATTGCGGCGGGGGCGACGGTGGAAATGCGGCGCGAGATCTACTGTGGGCCCAAGAGTGACAGCGTGTTTTCAAGCATGCCGCCGGACATTCAGCGACGCCAGTATCAGCGCGTGAGCAATGCCGACCGGGCAGGCTGCACCTTTCAGGTCATCACGACGCTCATGCTGTGGCTGCTGACGAATCTGCAGAAGCTCGTTCACAACTACGGCATCGCCATCATCATCATGGTGTTCATCGTGCGGCTCATCCTGCACCCGGTGACCAAGAGCGGGCAAATCAGCATGATGAAGATGCAAAAGGGCATGGCCGCGCTGAAGCCCAAACTCGACGCCCTTCAGGAGCAGTACAAGAACGACAAGCAAAAGCTCAACGAAGAGACCATGAAGCTCTACCGGGAGCAACACATCAACCCGGCCAGTTCGATGTTTGGGTGCTTGCCGATGTTCCTGCAGATGCCGATCTGGGTTGCGCTGTGGACGAGTCTGAACACCAACGTCGATCTGCGGCATCAGCCGTTTTTCTGGTGGATTCACGATCTTTCGATTCCAGACGGGATGTTCACGCCGGCGACGCCGTGGAACCTTCACATCCCGCTGATTGGCGCACTGACGGGCACGATCAACGGATTCAATCTGCTGCCCTTCATCATGACGGCGACGATGTACGCCCAGCAGAAGTTCATGCAGAAGCTGACCAAGCCGGCCGTACCACCGCCGAAAAAGCTTGACGCTGAAGGGCGGCCGATCCCCGACCCCATGGAGCAGCAACAGAAGATGATGGGCTTCATGATGCTGTTCTTCGGGCTGATGTTCTACAACATGCCGGCGGGCCTGAACATTTACATTCTCTGCAGCAACCTGATGGGAATGTACGAGCAATACCGGATTAAGACGCATCTCAAGGTGCGCGAGGAGCGCGGGGACTTCGACCCGGCAAAACTCGCGGCCAAGGGCGGCCCACGGAAGCAGTCGTGGTTTGAGAAAATGCAAAAGCGCGTGGAAGACATTCGTCAGGCCCAGTCGCCCGACGACATTCGCCGCGTGGGCAAGCCGAAGAAGTCGCGATAGTTGCAAGGTGGCGCGCCATGTCTGAATCGCCGACGCCGGAACGCCCGCCGAGAGCATTCTGCCAGGCCACAGGTTTCGTCTACCAAACCATCGGATTCCTGCTGACACTTGGGACCTGTTGCTGGTGGTCATTCGCGGGCCGTGTCGCAACAGAAGCCCGCCCGTCGGAGCCGGGGCGACAGGTCGTCGACGTGATGACCGATGCGTCCCCGGCGCAGTTGTGGGGCTTGACCGCGGTTTGTGCATCGTTTGTGGGCGGGCTTGTGCTTGTTGCTGCCGGGATTGCACTGCAACACGACATGTCGGCGAGCGGACGATTCGCCAAATGGTTCACCGGGGCAGTTGCCGCGTTTTTCACGGCCTATTCCGTGATGTGCATCGCGACGTTTCCGGGATGGGGGCGCACCCCGACGGCATTGGTGATGGCCGGTGTGTGGATCGTAATGTTCTTGTTGGCCGGGGCGTCCGCGGAAGAGCTACGCCGGAATCCGCCGCCTAAACGGGACTCGTCGTGGACGCCGCGCGATGAGGATGATCTGCGAAAAGCTGCTTCGCTTCGGCGACGAGATGAAACGAGCCGGTGATGCACACGAGGTCGTCGCGGGTGATGGCCTTTTCGGCAATGACCATGGCGTCGGCAAGCGTTGGCGCGGTCTGGGCCATTCGGCCGCTGACCTCGACGAACTTCGCGGCCAGATCAGACGCGGTGGCGGACCGGGGAGACTGGATATTGGTGAAGATCACCTTGTCGGCGCCAAGCTGAATCAGGCGCATCATGCCTTCCACGTCCTTGTCGGAGCAGCACCCGAAGATCACGACCATTGAGTCGTATTGGATGTTCTGGCCGATGGCCCGCATAAGGGCCTCGACGCTGGATGCATTGTGAGCGCCGTCTGCAATGACACGCGGCTTCGTGCAGAGCATTTCCATACGACCTTCGAGGGAGACCTTCGCAAGACCGGAGATCGAGGCTTCATCATCAAGCTTGAAGCCGCGGTTTTTGAGCTGGTCGAGAATGCCGATGGCCACGCCACAGTTGATGGCCTGATGCTCGCCGACAAGCGGCACGGGCAAGTGATCGAAGTGGCTCGTTGGCGTGGTGACGCAAATACGAGCCTGCGGACCGGCGGCGCGCGATGATTCAAATCGGTAGCTGAACTCAATGTCTTCGCCGGCAACGATGAGCGGCGCGTGAAGCTTCTCGGCGGCTTTTTTGAGGGCCACTTTCACGTTCCGCGGCTGAGGCGCACTGACGATGGGCACATGTTCCTTGAAGATACCGGCTTTTTCAGTGGCGATGTCTTCGAGCGTATTGCCAAGCACGGCCATGTGGTCGAAGCTGATGCTGGTGATTCCGCAGACCTCGGGCTTGAGCACGTTGGTCGCATCGAGGCGGCCTCCGAGACCGGTTTCCACGACGGCGACGTCGATCTTCTGATCCTTGAAATACTGAAACGCGATCGCGGTCAGAAATTCGAAATAAGTGGGGATGTCGGCTTTGGCCTTTTCCACGACATGGGCGATGCGAGCGGCTTCCTTTGCGAAGGCCGCTTCGGAGATCATCTCGCCATTGATGGTGATGCGCTCGCGAACATCGACGATATGCGGCGAGGTGTAGAGACCGACCTTAAGCCCGTTTGCCTGAAGCATGCGGGCGAGCATGGCGGCGGTCGAACCCTTGCCCTTGGTGCCGGCGATGTGGACGCTTCGGTAGGCCTTGTGCGGATTGTCGAGATCGCCGAGGATTCGCTTGATGCGGGCGAGCGTAAAGTTGCCACGGTCGCGGGCCGTCATGGTCCGGCGCTCGTAATTCGGCAGGTGATTCAGGTAGTCGAGCGCGGACTTGTAAGTCCGCACCTGGGGCAGCGACTTAATGGTAAGCCGGGGCGGAACAATTCCCATGGGCAGCGCCGGGGGCTTGGCGTCCTTGGATGGATTGCCGTTTTTTGGCTTCGCCGGGGAAGGCTTGACCTTTGCGGCGGGAGTACGATTTAGGGCTGCTGTTCGTCCCATATAGGTACCATGTTAGCGAAAAAGCGTGTTTTGGTCAAACAAGGGGTGGGTTTCGAGCTTGAAAAATCCGGTGGCAATGAGCCGTAAGTCATTGAGCGGGCATTGGTTATGTTGCCTGTTGTTATTCAAAGAGTTTCCAAACTTTTCCCAAACTCACAGGCCTGAATGCGTTCGATTCAGCCGTAGTTATCGGGCGCGCAGCTCATCTGCCACCTGGTACTTAAACGAATCAGAAGTGCGACGGGTTCAGAAATCCACGCGATGTGACTGCATCGTTACAATTCGCGAGTCCATTAATCGGCCCAGGCCTGCGGAGCATCCCTTTGAGTCAAACAGCAAATGCTCGAATCGTGCGTTGCTGGCATTGCAAGGGCATGATGAAGGTGGCAGCTCGGGCGTTGTCCGTCTTTTGCCCGCACTGTCAAAAGCGGGCCAGTCTCGAAGACTTGGTCATCGTGGGGTCGCATCCCGGCAAGAGCTTGATGACCTGCGGAGATATTCGCATTGAACGATCAGCTCGTTTGCATGTTGAAGTATACGGCAATCGGGTTGAGATCCATGGCAAGCTCAAGGGGCCGGTGGTGGCGAATGAATCCGTGACAGTGGGGGCCACGGGGCATGTGGTCGGAGATATTCGCGCGCCGCGCATTACGGTGATGGAGGGCGGGCTGATCGAAGGGCGATGCGAGATGACGCGGGTGGTCGAGTCACCGGTGGCGGAGGCAGCATCGCATGACATTGAGGTGCCGACGCCGACCGAGGAATCGCCGTCGCCGATACGGCCGCGACCGCTACTTCGACCTGAAGCGCAGGGTTAGTTCGGTTTGGTTATCAGCATGCCTTTCGAGATTGCCTCAACGATCATTACCACAAGCGGCGGCAGGAATACACCGGGCAACAAGTTGGCCGCTGGAATCTTTTTTATTTCGAGAAGCAACAGCGACGTGGCAATGAGGATCACGCCGCCGACCACGTTCATGAGTTGTATGGACACGTCCGACAGGCCGCTTGCTCCGTAGTGCGAGACCAGGGCAAGCCCGCCTTGAAAGATCAGCACGGTAAAGACGCTAAACAGCACTCCGAATCCCATCGACGCGGCGAGCGCCATCGAGCAAAAGCCGTCGAGGAACGACTTGATGTAAAGAAGGCTCGGGTCTTTCAGTGTTCCATTGTTGAGGCACCCAAGAAGCGTCAGGGGCCCGACGCAGAAAATGACACTGGCCGTGAGGAAGCCTTCGGCGAAACGACCGCCTTGTCTTTGTCCACCGAAGCGGCGGTGGATGATGCCGCCAAGGCCTTCCAGTCGCTCGTGAAGGCGCAGGGCAGTGCCGATGATCGAGCCAACGAGGAGCGAACCAATGGCCACCATGCCGACGCGAGCGCCATAGGTTGGAATGTCGGAGCCATACCGAGTGACGATTTTGTTCATCGCACCGATGGAGGCGTCGAGGCCGAGCAGAATGGTGAAGAGACCGAGGGCGTCGAGAATGATTCGCTGGTAGCGATCGGGAATTCGCGTCGATGCGGCAAGGCCGACGGTGCTTCCGATGGCGACTGTTGCCGTGTTGACGAGTGTTCCGTTGAGGATGGACCACATGGCGTTCGTGCTCCGGAGCGTGGAGTCTATGCGTTTGTTTCTCCGGCGAAAGGGGGGTGGTCCGCGATCAGCAGCGCAGAATAAAGCCCGATGGGATGAGGCGCGATGGGCCTACCCGATCGGGCTAATGGTCGGTTATGTCATTACCACGCGAAGTGGGCGAAGGCCTTGTTGGCATCGGCCATGCGGTGGACGTTTTCCTTTGTCGTGACCGCAGCGCCGGAATTGTTGTAGGCGTCGAGCAGTTCGGATGCGAGCCGCTGGGCCATCGGCCGACCCTTCTTGGCGCGGGCGGCGTCCAGCACCCAGCGGATGGCCAGGGACTGTGCACGGCGCGGGTTGACGGACATGGGGACCTGGTAGTTGCTGCCGCCGACGCGCTTGCTGCGGATCTGAACGCTGGGGCGGACGTTCTCCAGGGCACGCTCGAACACTTCATTCGGAGGCGTGTCTTTTACCTTATTGCTGATCTGGTCGAGGGCGTCGTAGAAGATTTTTTGGGCGACCGTCTTCTTGCCGGACCACATCATGCAGTTGATGAACTTGGAGATGAGGCGGCTGTTGTATTTCGAGTCGGGGCGAAGCTGTTCGCCCGAATGGGTCCACTTCTTGAAAGCCATGAATCGTTATCCTTTGTTTCTGGTGTGCGACGGGTTTGTCGCACGATGCCGATGAATAAATCACCGGACGCCATACTGGGCCGGCCACGCGCCAACCCTTGGAATTCATCTGCGGATTACTTCTTCCGCTTGGTGCCGTACTTGCTGCGGGACTTGTTGCGTCGAACGCCGAACTTATCCTGGTCTTCGACGCTGGCACAGTCGAGCACGCCGCGGACAATGTGATAGCGAATACCGGGGAGGTCGCGTACGCGGCCGCCACGGATAAGGACGATCGAGTGTTCCTGAAGATTGTGCCCGATCCCCGGGATGTAAGCGGTGATTTCGCGGCCGTTTGAGAGGCGAACGCGGGCAACCTTTCGAAGGGCCGAGTTCGGCTTCTTGGGCGTCATCGTCTTGACGATGAGGCAGACACCGCGCTTCTGCGGGGAGACTTCCAAGTCTTTCGACTTGCTCTTGCGAGCCTCGGAGAGCCGCGGTCGCTTACAAAGCTGATTGATCGTTGGCATGTAAACCTCTGTTATCGCTCGGCTTGGCGATTTCCTGGCCAAAGTCGAGCCGCGTAGTTTAGGGGCCGGTCGCCATTCCTGCAAGCGACCGGCCCGGAAAGTCATCTAGTGGCCGCTGGTGATCTCGGCCGGGGGTTCAAGATCGCGACCGGTCTCGCCGCCGAGACTCGGGGGAAGGTGCGTGTTGGCCAAGGCGGCCGTGGCCTCTGCGATTAGTTTGGATTCCAAGGCCTCAGCCTGGGCTTCTTCCTCGCTGATGCCGCCGGGAAGGGACGGCATTTTGACCCCAATGATTTCCTCCTCGATCGGCTGGCCCAGATGCTGCAATCCCATGTCCTGGAATCGCTTAAAGCCGGTGCCGGCCGGGATGAGGTGGCCGAGAATGACGTTCTCCTTGAGACCGTTGAGCCGGTCAATGCCGCTGGCGAGGGAAGCCTCGGTGAGAACCTTCGTGGTTTCCTGGAAGCTGGCGGCGGAGATGAATGACTCGCTTTGCAAAGCGGCCTTGGTGATGCCGAGGAGCACGGTGGTGGCGGTTGCCGGCTTGGGCTTGCGACCCTTGGCCGGTGCCTTGCCTGCTTCTTCAAGCTGCTCGTTGACGGCGTTCAACTCTTCCTTGGTGACGATCTGATGTTCGGCGAATTTCGAGTCGCCGGGATCGACGATCTTCAGGCAGCGGTTGAGCCGCTCATTCTCGTGCTTGAAGCGGAACTTATCGAGCACCTCGCTCGGCAGGAGTTTCGAGTCGCCGGGCTGATCGACCTTCACCTTGCTCAACATCTTCATGACGATGATTTCGATGTGCTTGTCGTTGATACTCACGTTCTGTGAACGATAGACGGCCTGCACCTCGCGGAGCAGGTAATCCTGCAGCGCTTCGTTGCCCTTGACCGCGAGGATGTCGTGCGGCACGAGCGGGCCGTCGCACAACGGATCGCCCGCCTCGACGCGGTCGCCGGCGTGGACGAGCAGGTGCTTGTCCTGCGGGACGTGATGGTCGCGCGGCTCCAAATCCTTCGAATCCGGGTGGATCACGAGGGTCATCTTTCCGCGGCGCTTGTCGCTTCGGATTTCAACGGTTCCGGAGATTTCAGCAAGGACGGCCGGTTCCTTCGGCTTGCGGGCCTCAAAGATTTCCGTGACGCGGGGCAGACCACCGGTGATGTCCTGTGTGCCGGCGAGTTCGCGCGGTCGGCGGGCAAGCAGGTGGCCGGCCTTCACTTCCTGACCTTCGGAGACTTCGATACGAGCCTTCGCCGGCAGGTAGTGGTATTCGAGAATCTTGCCGTTCTTGTCCTCGATGACGATCTGCGGGTTTTTGTCGCCGCGGTGTTCGACGACGACGAACTTGGCCGTGGAGGCCTTGCTGTCGGCTTCGGCACGAACGGTTTCGCCTTCGGCAATGTCCTGATAACGGATGAAACCCGACGCCTCGGCGAGGATCGGGGTCATGTGGGCATCCCAACTGCACAGGATTTGACGCGGCTTGACCGGATCACCTTCTTTAACATTGAGGCGGGCACCGTATTGCACTTGTGTGCTTTCCAGTTCGCGGCCCTTTTCGTCGACGATGGCGAGTTTGCCCTTTTTATTAAGGACAACCAGCGTCATCGCTTTGGTTTCCGGGTCTTCGTAACTCACGACCTTTAGGTCGTGGTACTTGATAAAGCCCGCGTTGGAGCCTTTGTAGTCGTTGTCGATGACGGCGCGGCTGGCGACACCGCCCGTGTGGAAGGTACGCATCGTAAGCTGCGTGCCCGGTTCGCCAATGGACTGCGCGGCGATGATGCCGATGGCCATGCCTTCTTCCACGAGGGAACCCGCGGACAGATCGAGGCCGTAGCATCGAGCACAAATTCCATTCGCCGCTTCGCAGGTGAGCGGGCTGCGGACGCGGATGGTCTCCAAACCAAGGCCGCCTTCGGCCGGAGGCGATTCAATACGTCGGGCAATTTCACCCGTAATGACGTCGTTTTCCTTGACGATGATTTCATCCGTCACAGGATGCCGAATGGTGTCACGGGCGATTCGGCCGGTGATGCTTTCCGCCAGCGTGATGTCGACCTCTTCACCCTTGTAGTGCGCCTTCTTTGTGATGCCGTGGATGGTGCCGCAATCCTGACCGGCAATGATGACGTTTTGTCCGACGTCGGCGAGCTTGCGAGTCAAATAGCCGGAGTCGGCCGTCTTGAGGGCCGTGTCCGCCAGACCCTTTCGCGCGCCGTGCGTCGAGCTGAAGTACTCCAGCACCGAGAGTCCTTCGCGGAAGTTGGCACGAATCGGCGTCTCAATGATCTCGCCGGATGGCTTGGCCATGAGGGCACGCATACCGGCCAACTGGCGAATCTGATCGACGCTGCCTCGCGCGCCGGAGTCGGTCATCAGGTAAATCGGGTTTAGGTACTTCCTGGTGCCGGGGGTGTTCGGCTTGACGTATTGATTGTTGTCATCGCGGAAGTCAGCCTTCAATTCGACCATCATGGCCTCGGTGACGGCTTCGCGAACGTGTACCCAAATGTCGATCAGGGCGTTGTACCGCTCCATGTCGGTAATGGCGCCCTGCTGATAGGCCTTGGTGATGCGATCGACCTTCTTCTGGGCTTCGTCAATGATGCCCTTCTTGCGCTCAGGGATGCGCATGTCGGTCAGACCGAACGAAAGACCGGCAAGCGTGCTTCGCTTGAAGCCAAGCTCTTTGATGCCGTCGAGGAAGTCGATGGTGACATCGCGGCCGCACATGGCGTGGCAGTCAGCAATGACACGGGCCGCGCCCTTCTGGCTGAGTGGGTAATTGTAGAACGGCATCTTCGTCGGAAGGATATCGTTGAAAATGAGTCGCCCGACGGTCGTGACAATGAGCTTGTTGGCGGCAATCGGCGTCGGCATTTTCTTCTGGCCTTCGACGATTTCCTTGCGCTCGACACGGACGTTGATCGGCTCGTGAATGGTGATCTTGCCGAGTTCGTGAGCGAGGAACGCCTCGGTTGAATCGGCGAAGGACATCTTCGGCTTGTCCTGGCTCTCGTGGGCGTGTTCGCAGGTGAGATAGAAAATGCCCATGACGATGTCCTGACTGGGGGACATGATGGGCGAGCCGCTTGCAGGGCTGAAAATGTTATTGGTGGACATCATCAGCACGTGGGCCTCGACCTGTGCCTCAATGGAGAGCGGCAGGTGGACGGCCATCTGGTCGCCGTCGAAGTCGGCGTTGAAACCCTTGCAAACGAGCGGGTGAATGCGAATGGCGTTGCCTTCCACAAGGACCGGCTCAAACGCCTGAATACCCATGCGGTGAAGGGTCGGCGCGCGATTCAGCAGCACGGGGTGCTGGTAAATCACTTCTTCGAGAATGTCCCAAATCTCGCGATCGCGACGCTCGAGCATTTTCTTGGCGCTCTTGATCGTGTCGGCGAGACCGCGCTCTTTGAGTTTGCGGATGATGAAGGGCTGGTACAACTCAAGTGCGATCTTCTTGGGGAGACCGCACTGGTGCAGCTTCAGTTCGGGGCCGACAACGATCACGCTTCGTGCGGAGTAATCCACGCGCTTGCCGAGCAGGTTCTCACGGAAGCGGCCCTGCTTGCCCTTGATCATGTCCGTCAAACTCTTGAGCGGGCGATTGGACGAGCCGAGGACTGGGCGGCGGCAACGGCCGTTGTCGAAAAGCGCGTCGACGGCCTGCTGAAGCATACGCTTTTCATTACGAATAATGACTTCGGGGGCGTTGAGGTCGATCAGTTTCTTGAGGCGGTTGTTGCGGTTGATGATGCGGCGATAGAGGTCGTTCAAGTCGCTGGTCGCGAAGTTGCCGCTGTCGAGCAGCACGAGAGGACGCAGGTCCGGCGGAATGACCGGGATGACGTCCATGACCAGCCACGTCGGATCATTCTGACTGTTCCGCAGGGCCTCGACAATCTTCAAACGCTTGGACAGGTCCTTTATCTTTTGTTTGCTGTTGGTGTTGAGGATGTCCTCGCGGAGTTTCTCGCTAATGGCCTTGAGGTCCATGCGCGAGAGAAGCGTCTTGACGGATTCGGCGCCAATCTGGGCATCGAAGGCGTCATCACCGTATTTGCTCATTGAGCTGCGGTATTCTTCTTCCGTGAGGATCTGGCCGCGCTTGAGGGGCGAATCCTTCGGATCGGTGACAACGTAGTCCTGAAAGTAGACGACCTTTTCCAAATCAGACGTCTTCATATCCAGCAGTGCGCCGAGGCGCGACGGCATGGCTTTGAAGAACCAAATGTGGACAATGGGAGCGGCCAGGTTGATGTGGCCCATGCGCTTTCGGCGCACGCGGCTATGCGTGACTTTCACGCCGCAACGGTCGCAGATCATGCCCTTGTGCTTTGTGCCTTTATACTTGCCGCAGAAGCACTCCCAATCGCGCTCGGGGCCGAAGATGCGCTCGCAGAAGAGGCCATCCTTTTCCGCACGATAGGTGCGGTAGTTGATGGTCTCAGGCTTACGGACTTCGCCGTAGGACCAGGAGCGAATGTCGTTGGGGCTGGCCAACGAGATCTTCACCGCGCCATAGTCATTTACACGATCGTACATATTCTCAACCATGTTCAACCATCCTCTGGGGTGATTGGCTATTCACACATATCAAACAAGACGCGGCCGGCGCGTCATCGTTACACCGTTGCAGGCCGTCGCACGCGCGACGACACATCAAGCGACATGGGCACCAGGCCCGCTGCTCGCTTGAAACCAAGTTCTTCGCAGAAATCCACTTCCGTGCCGTAGGCGGCGGCGTCGATTCGCTCGCAACCCATGGCGGCCAACGATGAGATCACGTTGTCCGCCATTTGACGGGCGATGCCGTATTGATCATGTTCAATACGTCCATCGACGTGCGTGACAGCGCCCGGTCCCTGGCAGGCAGGGTCGAGCTTGCACTCGGTCAGATAGCCGCGAACGCCGTCGGCCAGCCCGCGGGCGATGCCGATCAGGCGGCCGCCGCCATCGCGCGCCACAACAAAGCAGACGGAGTTGTCAACGATCTTCGAGAGCTTATCGACGGACTGAGGCACGATGCAGCCCTGGGCGTCGTAGAACGCCTTGAGCTCTGTCACATCCAGCGATTTGACGACTTCGCAGGTTATGCCGTCCATGATTCGCTCCTTGATCGCCGTCACCACGTTCTAGATCAACCGACCCTTCTCGAGCTGGATGTTCATTCCCAGCCCGCGGATTTCGTTACACAACACGTCAAATGAAACGGGCGTACCGGCCTCAAGCGTGTTCTCGCCCTTGACCATGCTCTCGTAAATCTTGGTGCGGCCTTCCACGTCGTCGGATTTGACGGTGAGGAGTTCCTGCAGGATGTACGCAGCGCCATAAGCCTCGAGGCCCCACACTTCCATTTCTCCGAATCGCTGACCGCCGGTACGGGCCTTTCCACCAAGCGGTTGCTGGGTGATGAGCGAGTACGGGCCGGTCGAGCGGGCGTGAATCTTGTCATCCACGAGGTGGTGCAGCTTCATCATGTAGATGTAGCCGACCGTCACGGGCTGATCGAGTTTCTCGCCGGTACGGCCGTCGAATAGGCGCGTCTTTCCGCCGTATGGCATCTTGGTGAGGATCAAGCGATCTTTGTCGGCGGTCTGTATGGTCTTGAGGTCGGACGCGAGCTGCTCGACTTTCTTGTTGGCCTCGGCGACGGCGGCGTGAAGCTCTTCTTCCTTGCAGCCGTCGAAGACCGGCGTGATTGCCTGGAAGCCGCAGATCTTGGCGGCCCATCCGAGGTGGGTTTCAAGAATCTGGCCGACGTTCATGCGACTGGGTACGCCCAGCGGATTGAGCATGATGTCGACCGGGGTGCCGTCCTCCAGGAAAGGCATATCCTCGACCGGGAGAATCTTCGCGATGACGCCCTTGTTTCCGTGTCGGCCGGCCATCTTGTCGCCGACGGACAGGTGTCGCTTGGTGGCGGTGTAGACCTTCACCATTTCAAGCACGCCGGAGGGCAGTTCGTCGCCGCGCTTGAGTTGGGCAATCTTGCGGTCGCGCTCTTCGATCTGTTCGACGATGCGCGGCCAATAACGATTGTAAATCGGTTCGCACTCGTCGCGCTTGCCGGCGGGCTTGATCCACTTCAGATCGAAGGCCCAGTTGCCCGGCTCGCCGATCTGCTCCATGACGACTTCTTCGTCATCGCTCTTACCGACGACCTGCTTGGTTCGCGGATCCACGACGGCCTGTCCGCAGACCTTGTCGAGTTCTTCGAGCATTTGTCGGAAGACCGCAATGGTTCTCAGGTTGCTGGTGGATCGGTGATCCTTGATGCGCTTTTGGAGGTTCTTCTTCTGTTCCTCCGTCATATTCGTCCTGCGGCTGAATCGCTTGGCATCAATGACAGTGCCGGAAATGCCGCTGGGGACTTCAAGTGAATCATTCTTCACGTCTTCGCCGGCGCGGCCGAAAATGGCATGGAGGAGTTTTTCTTCGGGAGAAAGCTCGCTCTTGCTTTTGGGTGAGACCTTGCCGACGAGGATGTCGCCGGGGCCGACATCGGTACCGATCTGCACGACACCATTTTCATCGAGGTTTCGCAGGGCACGCTCGGAGACGTTTGGAATATCGCGGGTGAACTCCTCGCGTCCAAGCTTGGTCTCGCGGATTTCGATGTCGTGCTCATCGATGTGGATGCTGGTGAATGTATCGGTTTGCACCAGTCGTTCGGAAATGAGGATGGCGTCCTCAAAGTTGTAACCGTCATAAGTCATGAAACCGACCAGCACGTTTCGGCCAAGTGCCAATTCGCCATTCTTGCAGGCGGGGCCGTCGGCGATGATCTGGTTCTTCTTGACCTTCTGGCCGATCTTGACCAGCGGCGTCTGGTTGAGGCAGGTGCGCTCGTTGAGGCCCTGGAATTTGCGAAGCAGGTATTCCTCCGTGTTGTCGAGGACGATGCGCGAGGCATCGACAAACGTGACCGTTCCGTCTTTGTCGGCGCGGATCACCATGCCGCTGTTTTCGGCAACGACTCGCTCCATTCCCGTTGCGACCACGGGTGGCTCAGTGATGAGCAACGGCACGGCTTGACGTTGCATGTTCGATCCCATGAGCGCGCGGTTGGCGTCGTCGTGCTCAAGGAAGGGAATCAACGATGCGGACACGCCGACGGTCTGCTTTGGCGAGATGTCGACGTATTCGACATCCGTGCCTTCGACGGTGGCGAGATCGCCGCGGATGCGGGCCATGATCTGCTCATGCTTGACCTTGCCTTGCTTCGGATCAACCGCGTCGGGCGGGGCCAGGATCGTCTTCATTTCCTCGTCTGCGCGGAGGAATTCGACATCGGCCTCGATCGCGCTGGTCTTGGTGTTCACCTTGCGATACGGCGTGATCAGGAAGCCGTACTCGTCAACCGTCGAATAAATACTGAGCGACGCAATCAGTCCGATGTTGGTGCCTTCCGGCGTTTCGATCGGACAAATGCGGCCGTAGTGGCTGATGTGAACGTCGCGGACTTCGAAACCGGCACGCTTGCGGTTCAAACCGCCGGGGCCAAGCGCCGAGAGGCGGCGCTCATGCGTGAGCTGGCTGAGCGGATTTGTCTGGTCAACCACCTGCGACAACTCGCCACGGCCGAAGAAAAATTCAATCGCGCCGGAGATGGCCTTGGAGTTGATGAGTTCGGCGATCTTCCCAAGCTGGTCCGGCTCCTTCATGCTGAGGCGTTCCTGCACGGTGCGGCGAAGCTTCAGGAAGCCCTTGCGAATTTCATCGCAGGCCAATTCGTCGATGGTGCGGAGACGGCGGTTACCGAGGTGATCGATATCGTCTTCGGCGACGATGACGCGCGTCTGTCGCCAGCCGTATTCGTGAACATTGCCGACGGAAAGGAGATCCGCGGCGCCGTGCTTTTGCATGACCGTCACGACATGGTCGAGGTTTTCGAAACAGACGTGCTTGGCGGTGCCGAAAAGTTCCTTCCACTCGGACTCGATTGTCTCGGCAAGGGTCTCGGAGAGCTTCTCGGCTTCGGCTTCGACGAATGAATAGATCGTGCCCGTGCGCGGGTAGTAGTTCATGAAGTCCAACTGAGCCATCTCGGGGTGGACATTCTTTTCTGCCGCGAGATAGGCGTCGATGCCCTGAAGGATGCGCGTGGCCCGCGTGCGGATCGTGGCAACCACGAAATCTCGCGCCATCTTGGTCACTTCAGCGTCGCGGTCGGTCTTGCTGCGGCCCATGAGCGGTCGGAGCACTTCCATATCGAGTGAGCTTGTCGGCGCCCATTCGGTCGGCATGTCGAAGAGGCCGCGAAGCTGGCGTTGCAGTTCCTTGATGACATCCGTCGGCTGCATTTTTTTTCGGCCGTCCCTGATACCGTCGAGCGAGCCGAGTTCGATGTTTTGTTTGGGGTCTTTAAGGATATGACCCTTGGCGAGATAGCGATTGACCTGCGTTGCCAATTCTCGCGTCCACTGCAGGGCGCACAACTCGAAGGGCATGCGCGACGGGATCGAGAAGCCGACGCGATCCTGGCTGCGGAGGTCCATCAGATACCGCAGGCACGCGACGAAGTCCGATGCGGTCAGCGTGTTCATCGCCGCCGGAATGGAGAGGCCGAACTTTCGGTTGATTCGGAATCGACCCACACGGCCGAGGCGATAGCGGTTGTCGTCGTAGAAGCGTTCGAAGAAGAGCTTGACGGCCTTGTCGAGCTGCGCCGGGTTTCCGGGGCGCAGGCTCTTGTAGATCTTCATCAACGCGTCTTCGTGGCTGTGACAGTTGTCTTCGGCCAGCGTGTTGAGAATCAGCGGATCGGCGACCTTCTCGATGACTTCCAACTGCTTAAGGCTGCCGGCCTGAATGCGGCCGAGGGCATCGCCGATCTGGCAGGCGGCGCGGACGAGCGGTTCGCCGTCGCTGCCTTCTTCTTCCGGCCAGACGTCGTGAACGACGTACATGTCGGGCTTGAGGTTGGCAATGCGGACGACCTTGGTCTGGTAGAACTCGCGGATGATGGCTTCATCAGCGCCGAACTTGGGGTCCATGGCGCGGAGGAAGGTGGTCGCGGCGATCTTGCTCGACTGGTCGATGCGGACCGCCATGACGTCTTTACGGGTGATGTTGACTTCGATCCAACTGCCGCGCTCGGGAATGATGCGGCATGCATGGAGCGGACGGTCGGCCTCAAGCGTTTCCTTGATAAAGTCCACACCCGGTGATCGGTGTAGCTGCGACACGATGACGCGCTCGGCGCCGTTGATGACGAACTCGCCACCGCCAATCATGATGGGGATTTCACCAAGATACACCCACTCGTCGGAGACCTCGTCCTTGTCGCGGCGCGTGAGGCGCAGGCGGACACGAAGGGGCATGCCATAGGTCAGGCGAAGCTGACGACACTCATCCGTCGTGTAGCGCGGCTTACCGAGGGAGTACTCGAGATACTCGAGGCAAATGTTCTCGTCGTAGCTGGTGATCGGAAAGACTTCGCGGAAGAGACCTTCGAGGCCCGTCGGTGTGCGCTTTTCCGACGTCGCATCGGCCTGGAGGAATCGCTTGTAAGAGCCGACCTGAATCTCGATGAGATTCGGCACCGGCATGGCATCGCCGAGCTTTCCAAAGTTACGAATTTCCTTAACGACCATGGGGATCCTTTCCTGCCTGCGTCGTGACTACATCGAAATGGGTTCTGCAAAGGGGGCGCGCGGAATCGTCGAATCGGATGGAGGTCCGATCTTCTGGGAGAACAACCGCATTCGTTTGTAAAACGAGACGGATCAAAGCACCCACTGAGCCGCGCGACGCCTGCTTGTTTGTCCGGGGGACTGTCCGCCGTCGAAAGCCATCTAGTTGGGTTGACCAGTCCCGCACCCGATCAACCCGTTTACGCCTTCGGTGCAGAGAGACCAGTTAGTATAGGGTGCGTAGTGGGAACTGCAAGAGGGAATGTCCAAAAACTTCCGAGTGTAAGAGCTTTCCGGGACTGAAGTTATGTCGTTTCGCCCCACACGCCCAAGAGTGCCGGCCATCATTCAGCGATACATACGCCACCGCGATCCCGGATTTCCGCCCGGAGATTTCAACTGTCGAATCAAGCGCGGCGTGCCCTGGTGTGCGTAATTGTGGAACTGGTTATGCCTGTTATTAGCGTACACGGGATTAACAAAGAGACGCTGCGGACTGTACGCCTTTAGAGAACTTTTGCCCGGTCGCTTAGCACTCAGCCGCTCCGTTGGTACCGAATAATGGGGCGTTGGATCATTTCTTCGTTATCCAGCGCGTTTAAGTCGATCCGGATTTGAAAGGATCGTGTCATTTGCGTGAAAGAATGCCTGAACCGAGCGCCAATTCTTGAGCACAATGGCATGGGAACGAAAGGCCTTGGTGTCGCGGTCATCAATCAAAAGCGGAAGCAGGTCGTTCATGGCATAGGCCTCGGAATCGGTGTCGGCGTTTCCGATGCCGATGCCGACCGTGCTGATGAGTCTCTTGAAATACATAATGCGACCGGATTTGAATTTTTCCACGCCGAGACTTTGGGCCAGGCCCGGGGTTGTGACGACAGGAGCCACGGGGAATCCGTTTGCACGTAGCCAACGTTTTGTTTTCTCCAACAAAAACCCGGGCCGGGCCGTAAGGTACACAAGGCCGAATCGAGCGCTTAACTCCGTAAGCACCTCGGCTGAATCCGGAAACGGCTTCGACCACATGTCGTCGCGGGAATCGAGAACAAGTTCGCGATAATGCGTCATCGAAATCGTTCCATCAATGTCGCACACGATCACCGTGCGATCCCTGGGAAATGAAAAGAGGAGACCTTCCATCGTACATCGTTCGCCCTGGACATCGGCTTCCGCACGATAGTGTGTTACATCCTCCGGGAGTGAGATGGACAATGCAGCAACGCCGTCCGAATCCGTTCGCGCCTGGCCGACGAGTTGGTCATGATTGAAAAAACGAACCATTGCTCCGGAATAGGGAGTGCGCCGACCGCTTTGCGCGTGTGCTTCGATGTGCGCGGCGAGGACACATGGTCCGGCGGTGGGTCGAAAGACATCATCCACTGTCAGGTGATAGCGGTGGCAACCGATGGTTGGAATGACCGAAAGTACGATCAAATAATACGCGACGTTGTGCTTTGCGTAAGCCATCATTACCAGTTCTCGCAGAGTTGTCTCATCGATCACACTTAAGACACCCGCTCCAACTCGTGGCGTTTCCTGTGGGAAGCAGCGGCAACATGCATTTGGACCAATTCAGCGACGGAACCGGCTCTCATCTTGGTCATGAGGTGCGATCGGTGGACTTCGATGGTTTTGGAGGAAAGGCCGAGCTGCGCGGCCATTTCTTTGTTTGAGTTTCCATCGACGACCAACTGCAACACTTCGGACTCCCGGGGGGTGAGCAGGGCCAACCGGTGCAGTATGTCCTCCACCCGTCGATCCGAATCGAATCGCTGAATATCGAAATCAAGGGCCCGTTGCACGACGGAAAGAAGGGATTCGTCGTTGCAGGGTTTTTCGAGAAAATCGAAGGCACCTTGTTTTAACGCCCGTACGGCCATGGGAACGTCGGCATGGCCGGTGACAATAATGATCGGCAATAGTGATGGTTGGCCAACCAGCGTGGCCTGTAATTCGAGACCGCTCATTTCGGGCATTCGAACGTCAAGCAAGAGACAACCGGGACGGTCGCGCCGATAGTCGGCGAGAAAGGCGCGCGCGGATTCATACGTTTGTGTTGCAAAACGGGCTGATTCGAGAAGCCAACGCATGGAGTTGCGTACGGCGGGATCGTCGTCCACGACATAGACAATGGGTGACATATCGATCACGCGATCTCCTGATCCCTCGGAAGAACGATGGTAAACGAGGCCCCACCGTTTTCCGTGGCTTGTGCAACAAGCCGGCCGCCGTGCGCTTCGACAATGGAACGACTAATCGATAACCCCATCCCCATCCCCTGATCCTTGGTCGAAAAGAACGCATCGAAAACCCGGCTTCGCAATGGCTCTGGAATACCGGGGCCGTTGTCATCAATCACGAGCGTTATAACGTCGCTTTTCGTGGGGTCAATGGACAGGCGAATCCACCGTTGATCCCCGGGTTGATCGCCCATCGCCTCACTCGCATTCTTCAGTATGTTGACGAGTACTTGTTCCATTTGCACACGGTCCACCTTTACGCAAACCGGCTCACGGGGCAGGTCGTACAAAATGGTAACGCCGCTTCGGTTGAGTTCGCTTTCGAGCATGACGACTGCGTTTCGGCAAAGCTGGACAAGATCGTAAATGGATGCCTGCGGTTCGCGTTTCCGCACCATCTCCCGGATTCGGCGAACGATTTCACTGGCTCGCTGCGCCTGGTCGGCGACGGCCTCCATGGCTTGAACGACGGGGGCAATTTCCGGTTGCGCCGCCATCAAGCGGCGGACGCTGCCCTGTGTATAGTTCTTGATCGCGGCAAGGGGCTGATTGAGTTCGTGAGCCAGGCCGGTGGCCATTTCGCCCATCGTGGAGAGCCGTTGAACATGAGCCAGTTCTTCGCGATGGACTTCGATCAATTCTCTTGCTTTTTGCTGTTCGGTCAGGTCTCGGATCGCCGTCACACAGACGACACTTGATTCAAACGGGATTTCCTTTGTCTGCATCTCGATTGGGAAACGCGAGCCGTCCTTACGGATGCCCGTGGTCGTGATCGACGTCACGGAATCGTCGGCTCCAAGTCCCCGGAGTGTACCGATTGAATTCGGGTGACGACTGCCCGCGATCAGGCGATCTCGCGTCATGTGCAGTAATTCGCTCCGGTCATAGCGGAACATCCTGATGACAGACTCATTGGCTTCCAGAATGATCCCATCGTGGTGGAGCAAGATTCCTTCGAACGTGGAGTTGAACAACAGGCGAAATCGTTCTTCGCTTTCCCTTAGTTTTTCCTCGGCCCGACGACGTTCAGCGTTTTCATCCCGCAGGGATTGATTCGCCGACGCAAGTTCGGCGGTGCGCTCCACCACCCGTGCCTCCATTTCGTCCCGCGATGCCCTCAGGTTGTCCTCGGCCTGCTTTCGTAGCGTGATGTCGCGTGTGACACTTAAGACGCCGATGATGGCGCCGCGATCGTTGCGCCATGGCACTGCGCTGGTTTCCATAAATCGCTCGGTGCCCTTCAGGCCGCGTATTCGGAATTCCGCCGCGCCGGTCGCGCCTCGGCATACTCGATCGTGCAGTTCCGCATAGATGCGAAAATCATCCGCATGAACCAAATCTCTGACCAGGCGGCCTTGCACCTGATCCAGTGAATCGGCCTCGATCATGTGAAGCCCGGCCGGATTCATCTCCATCAAACGACCGTCGCGCGAAACCACCTTCACGCATTCCGGTTCGTTGTCCAGGATCATGCGAAATCGAGCCTCGCTTGACCGTAAGGCTTCGCGGGCTCTGTCTCGCTCAATCGCAATGCCAACCACACGGGCAATTTTCTCGATGGAGGCCAGTTCATCCGAGGACGGGCGCTTCGGGTCCCGGTAACAACTTGCGATCGTGCCGAGCATGTGGCTGCCGGATCCGAAAATCGGTCGCGACCAACACGTCCGGAAGCCGTGCTCGTGCGCCAAGGGCCGCAATGTTGCCGCGATCGGGTCACGTCCTTCGTCTTCATTGATCGCAACGCCGGCGTTTGGCTCTGCGACGACAGCAACAGGGGCGCCCTTTACCACGCTCAATTTATTGATGGCCGCCTCGAAGTCCGGCGCAGGGCAACGCATGGCCCCAACCGACACGGTTCCCGCCGCTTCGTCGCAAAGGAGAACCGAACAAATGGAGTCGCTGAGTCGTTGTTCAAGTACGGCAACGGCTTCGTCCATCACGACGCCCAGTTCATGCCCGGTTGCAATATGTTCCAGGATGCGTTGCACACCGGCCGTGAACGCTTCATCACGAACACGTTCCGTCACATCCCTGATCACGCTGACGATGGAGAGTGGCTTTCCGGCGTCATCGCGGCGCAACACCGCCGTCAAATCGCCCCACACTTCACGCCCGTCTTTTGTGAAGTATCGCTTTCGCAGGCTGTATCGGTCGATTTCGCCATGAATCGCCCGGGCCACCAGCTCGGCATTTTTGACCATTTCGCTTGGGTGGCTGATGTCTGGCACTCGTTTCCCGATGAGCTCGCTCGGTTCGTATCCCAGCATTTTGGCAAAGGCATGGTTCGCGCCGACGATGCGGCTCGTGACGTCAATCTCCGCGATTCCAACACCGGCATTATCAAAAATGGCGCGCAGCCGCGCCTCACTCTCACGAAGCGCGTCGGTCGCCTTCTTTTGTTCGGTGATGTCAACAATCGTTCCAAAAAAAACATCCTTGACGCCCCATTCGTGTGGTAGCATTCGCACATTTTCAAGGGCATATCCATCCGTGCCGTCGGGCCGCCGAAAGTGATGTTCATAATCGCGGAGCATGCCTTCATTACGAAGCCTGTCCAGGTATGCATCGCGATCGCGAAGGTCGGCATAGAACGCGCTGACCGGCGCGTTGTTTGCCTCCTCGACAGTCTTGAATCCAAAAATCTGGGCGAACGCGCGATTGCTCTCGCGGACGGTTCCATCCGCGCTGGAAAGGAAAGCGCCGGCCACATTTTCTTCAAAAAGCAATCGATACCGCTTTTCGTGTATGGCCGCAATTTTTTCCGCGGCCACTCGCCGCCGGCGTTGAATGATCAGAACTGCGATGATTCCAGCCTCGGCAAGGGAAATAACCAAGGCCCCGGTGATTCTCCCCGCGTGCTCCTGCCAATACGGCGCCGTGACAAAAAGCAGATCGCTGTTTGGCGGGAGACTCTCGATGGAAATGCCGCGCCTCTTTAGTTCGCGGTGATCAAATACGTATGCCAAAGACTCGCCCTCGGCCGCCGGAATGTCTCTTGCGGATTCCCCCTTAAGAACGCGAGCAACCAACGCGCCCGCGGCGCGGCCTTCGCGTCGACCGCTGGTGACATATCCCCCGATGACGCCCTGGCCAATGAATGCGTCATACACCGTGTACACCGGGCACTTGGCCATGGCGACGATTTCGCCCAGTATTTGATTGTTGCCCCAGAGTACGCCGCTCCAATCAAAAAAGCCGAGGAAGACAATGGCCGCATCGGGCGGAGCGTCGGCAAAGCACGATCGCAACTCGGACGCGGTTTCGGGATGCATCCATTGGATCGTGATGGTCTTGGCGAGATCAACACATTCTCGGGTTCCGATTTCCGTCAGCTCGTTACCCATTGGTCCGCTGGGCGAGATAATCAGGACATGTCGGACCTGGGAGTACTGATGAAGCGCAAGTTCCACGGTGGGGCGAATTGTGATCCTCTCCGGGACTCCGGTAATGTTACGACCGGCCAATCGAGTCCGGTCGAAGCCGGGCATCAATCCGGAGTAGACAACAGGAATGCCCGGGAACACGGAATCACATTGTTCGATAACGAACGTCACCGCAGGCGTGTCGATTGCCACGATGACACTTGGCGGGTTTCGTGAGTATTTTCCTCGCAAGAGTTCTGCAAAGGTGTGAAGGTACTCCGCTGAGTTGTTTTTCTCGACGTCAAGGTACTCGGTTTCAAATCGGATGGAGCGGTCCGACCTTTCGAATAACGCGTCGCGAACGCCGCGCTCCTGCAGCTCGGAAAATCGTCGACCGGCCTCATAGGAATGCAAGATCAGGATCCACTGCGTTCCGTGGGGCTGTGTGCTCTGGCCGAAGCAGGTGATCGGCGGCGAGAAGGGGCCGGCGGCGACGGCCGACACGATCATCCCAATTAACAGGCGCGCTCGCATTAGTTCTCTCAACGGCCCGACAACAACACATCGGCGCCTTGTCAGGCTACGCCCACGGTCAGGAACATGGGCGCCCAGATTCCCGTTTTGCGCTGATGGATATCGCGAAATCCTGCATCTGCAAAATACCGCCGCATCAGATTCCACGGCGCGTGAAACACGCGGGCCTCGGGGCTGCTCTCAGCGCGGGTGATGAACACGTCGAACAAGACCCAACCGATGACATTGTCACGAAAACCATCGATAAGCATCAGTCGTCCGCCCGGTCGGAGAATGCGGTGCATCTCCCGGATCACGGCGTCCTGATGCGGATAATGGTGAAATGAATGGCTGCAGGTCACGACGTCAAACGAGCCGTCAGCATAGGGCAGATGCTCAGAGTCGCCGCGCACGAATTGCGGGCGGCTCTCTTCAGGAATGGCCTGCGATTTTCCGTGCGCTTTGGCGCACATGTTCCATGAGTAATCCAGCCCGACGAGCCGGCGCGAGGGAAGGGCGGTAGCGGCCACCATCGCGATCCATGTACCGGTGCCGCAGCCGATGTCGAGGAGGTCAAAGGGGCGTGGGTCGTCACGACGCCAGGCGAATAGTTCCTCCATGAACATCCGATAAGCAGGCTGGAAGAGGAGGCGCTGGACGATGGAATGGTCGTAACCGTGCGCCCAGGAATCAAATTGACTGCGCGCGTTGTTCTTCACAACGTTGGTGCCGGGGCGTTGGTGCGGCACAGGGACTGCCGCTTTTGCCGGTTCGAGCTTCATCATCCGTGATTCACCACCCTCCGGGCGTACTATAGATGTTGGGCTTACACGCCTCAAGCATTCGTGAAACGTCGATCTAAAGTCGACGCGGATACCCGTCCGATACCCCTCTGCGGCTGCGAAACCCGACCGCCGTTCCTCGGGGTTGATCGCCCGTCTATTCGGAGCACATCCCCATGTCGAAGCGCGAGATGATCGAGCGGATCATGACCCTGAATGCCTCGGCCCGTCGCGAGTTCCTTCAGTGTTTCACTGAAAACGAGTTGAGCGATTACCTCCGGCAACTGGAGGCGGTCCAGCCATTTTCAGCAATGGTGATAGAGCCGGAATTCTCGCTTGCATGATGGCGCGTATTCGCGACACACGCCGGGTCATGGACGCCGCTAGGGCGTTTTCACGGCCGGCCGTTCCGACTTTCCCCGTTGAATGAGCTGTGATCGCGTGACGGTTGGGCCGTAGGTCTCGTCGATGCGGCGTCGCAGGCCCGCCGCTTCGGTGGTATTGCCTTCCTGATTCAGGGCCTCGGCCCTCCAGTACCACGCGGTGAACAATTCGAGTGTGCCTGCCGTGCACAGCCGTTCGGCCTGCATACAGTAGCTTCGTGCCGCTGGATAGTCATATTTGTAATCCATCATCAGTCGTGCGGCGAGGATGCTCGCGGTCCAACGCTGTACGGTGGATAGGTGCGGCGACTGAACGGCCTCCGCCAGTCGCTTGTCGGCTGCTTCAATTAACGATCGTTCGACAATCGGCCCTTTCTCGATCACGGCGTAATACGCGCCCACACCGGAAGAAAACGGGTCGCCGCCGGCTCCGCTTCCAGGCGCCGTGTTGACCGGGACATCCAACAACGGGGCGAGCGCGAGCGCGGCCTCAAACTCGTTGCGGTCTTCGTAAATCAGGTAACACTCGGTTGTATTGCTTGAGCGGCCGAGCGGAACGCAAAGCGATTCGAGGGCCAAGGCACACGTCCGGGCGCCAACATGTTTCAACTTCTGAACTCGCTCGCCGCGCTCTACGGGTTTTCCGTCCGTCTCCGAGACGAGATACAACTGATAAAAGGGCCTCGCTTCTTTTCGGGCGTTTACAAGCTGGTCGGCCGGCGATGGACCTTGTTCGGGCGGCGCGTCGAGTGGCGCGGCTCGATTCTCCGTGTGGTGGGTGGGTTCGGTGTTATGCCGAGTCGAATCGGGTTTGGAGGGTGGGACAACGCGCTTCGGTTCTTTCCACCATGCGAGGTCCCAATTCCATTCCATGCGGCCACAGCCTTGTGCGATCGCACAAAGAAGGACCGAGATGGTCAGCGGTGCCCAGCGTCGGAGGCCCATGCGAAGTTTCCTCATTCCCGGATTGTCCTCGCGTTTGGTTTCATTATCAAACCTTGATTTTCGTCTGAAAAACGCAGGTTGGTATTGATAACTTGAGAATATGGGAGAACTTTGCGGGCAATTCGTTCTGAAGGATGTCGGCGGCGCGCTATCATTTCACCCTCAGCTAGTCCCGAATACCGTGAGGCCCGAATTGTTAAGGTGGTGTGGCGAGTTTTTCTTGCGAACTTGACTCGCCTTTGGAAATAACCGGGGGTAAGATTCTCCGTCGGCAAGGGGAAGGCCGATTGAAGCAATACACGTCCGCTTGGTTCGTAAGCGCCTTTCCCTTCGTGCATAATTTGGTGGCAACGGTTTATACGGCGTGTCTGCACCGCCGACAGAGCCTTGCGCTCGCGTGAACCGATGCATCGTGGGGAGAGGGGAATGAGTCACTCAACTCGAAGCGGTCCGATCAATCGGGTTCTCGTTGACCTCAACACGCAGTGCGATTTCCTTTTGCCGAAAGGCGCCCTGCCTGTCAGCAATCGGAAGGAAGCGCTGCCGAATATTCGTAATCTTATGAATTGGGCGCGTAACACGAGACTCCCGGTGATATCCAGCCTCGAGGCCCATCGTCCCGGCGAGCATGTCCGCGGTTTACCACTCCACTGCGTTGATCGTTCCGGCGGGCAAAAGAAAATTCCGTTTACGCTTCTGCCGAAACGGATCCTTTTGTATGGCGACAACACCATCGATGTTCCCGGCGACATCTTTCGCCGGTTTCAGCAGGTCATCTTCACCAAGCGCGACCGCGATTTCCTTAATAATCCGAAAGCGGATCGGCTGGTGAATAACCTTGATGTCAATCACATCGTCGTGTTCGGCGTTGTGACGGAGTATTGCGTAAAGGCCGCCGTGCTTGGCCTGCTGATTCGCAGACACCGGGTTGTCGTCGTCAGCGATGCCTGCGGGTACTGGAGTTCGGCCGATTCGGAGCTTTCGCTCCGCCAGATGGACGCCAAGGGGGCCATCGTCGTCACGACCAATGAGTTGATCTCAGGTCAAGCCGACGAGCGGATTCAGAACAGCAAGCGGCCGATGCCGGTGCTGGAAGAGGAGTCGCTGGAGGAAGTGGAGGCCCGCATGGTCGAAGTCACGACCGCCAACACGCGGATCTCTCGCGCGGCGCGAGCGGCTGGTAACGGCGAATCGACCGTACCCAATGCGGAACTCCTGCGAGAATCGCTTACTCGACGCGGCCTGAGTTCCGAGGCCAAGACCGGCTCCACACAGGGTCTTGCCTAGCCGTCCGTTCACCCCTATTCTCTTTTTCAGAATCGCGGGCAGGGCGACACTGCGACGTTCGAGGCGCCACAGGGTGCTCTCAATGGAATTTGCGCCGCGACAAGAATGAAGGTTTAGAGTTCTCCCCGACCGCCAATGGCCAAAAAGCTTCCTAAACAACTCGCTATCCTCGACGAAGATCTATGCACCGGCTGTGATGCGTGTGTCACGGTATGTCCGGTCGATTGCATCGACAAAATTCGCGACCCCCTGAATCCGCGCTATGCAATGGGAATCTGCACGATCGACTTGCAAACCTGCATCGGCTGCAAGCTGTGTGCCCAGGTTTGCCCGTGGGATGTGATCACCATGGTGCCGACCGAGCAAGTCATGGCGCAGGAGAAATACCAGCGCCTCGTCGCCGAGGATCAGGCGGCGGCGTTCGCGTAGCAAGACTCCACGGCAATGCGATTCGCCCGGCGAAACCGACGCTAAGCCCAGTTTTTCTCCACCCAACCGACCAGTTCTTTCACGTGGCTCACGCTCGCGTCAAACAGCTTGCGCTCGTCGGCGTCCAGTTTCAGTTCAATGACCTTCTCCACGCCGTTCGCACCGAGCACACACGGCACGCCGACGAAGTACCCCCCGACGCCATATTCATTCTTGCAAAACGCCGCACACGGCAAAATTCGTTTCTTGTCCTTGATGATTGCCTCGGCCATTTGGACCGATGCCGCCGCGGGGGCGTAGTAGGCGCTGCCGGTCTTCAGAAGCCCGACGATTTCGGCGCCGCCGTCGCGCGTGCGCTTCACAATCGCGTCGAGCCGGTCTTTTGGAATCAACTCGGTCACCGGAATACCGGCCACGCTGGTGTAGCGCGGCAATGGGACCATATCATCGCCGTGGCCGCCCATCAGAACGGCGACGATGTCCTCGACACTGCATCCGAGTTCCATCGCAAGGAATGCCCGATACCGCGCCGTATCCAGCACGCCCGCCTGCCCCACGATTTGATTCGTCGGCAGCTTCGTCGCCTTCCAGCACGTTTGCACCATCGCGTCGAGCGGGTTGGAGACGATGATGTACACGGCCTTGGGGCTGCGTTTCGCGGCTTCTTCTGAGACACTTCGCACGATTTTCATATTCGTGGACATAAGGTCGTCGCGGCTCATGCCGGGTTTGCGGGCAATGCCGCTGGTGACGATGACGATGTCGCTGTCCTTGGTGTCATCGTAGCTGTTGGTGCCGATGATGTTGGCGTCGAACCGCTCCACCGGTCCGGCCTGGCGCAGGTCAAGGCCCTTACCCTGTGGCAGGCCTTCGACGATGTCCAGAAGCACGATGTCGCCAAGTTCTTTGGCCGCCGCCCAGTGGGCGCAGGTCGCTCCAACGTTGCCGGCTCCGATGATGGTGATTTTCGCTCGTCGCATGGTGTAAGAACTCCTTGGTGTGGATGATGTCGAGTTCCCAATCGTAAGGCCGCGTGCCGTGGCCTTCAATTGGTGTGGTGCGAAGAGGCCGCTACACTCACGGCATGACCTCACCGGCCGCAGCGCGACACGACCGTTTCATCGGCATCGCCTGCGTGATCGGGACGCTGGTGGGCTGGGCCAGCATTCTGCTGTTCCTGAAGCATCTCGTGCCTTATCTCGATTCCTGGACCACGAACGGCTGGCGATATGGTCTTTCCGCCCTGATGTGGTTGCCGGTCGTGCTGGTGGGGCTGGCTCGCAAGTCGCTGCCGAAGGGGATCTGGTGGCGGGCGATTATGCCGTCGGTATTCAACTGCACGGGTCAGGCGCTGTATGCAATGGTACCTTATTACATCGGTCCGGCACTGGGCGGGTTCCTCATCCGCGTGTCGATTATTTCGTCGACGATGGGAGCATTCATCCTCTTCGCGGACGAGCGCATCCTCATGCGCAGCGGTTTTTTCTGGGGCGGCATGTGCGCTGTGGTAGGTGGTTCAATCGGAACGGTGTTTCTTGGAAACGCGGAAATCACCGGCGGCACCGCGATGGGAATTGCTCTTGGGGCGACGTCGGGCCTGCTGTTCGGGCTATACGGAGTCGGCGTACGGCGATTCATGACGGGCATTCCGGCGATGACTTCGTTTGCGGTCATCTCACTGTACACATCAGCCGGTTTGGTGACGCTGATGTTTCTGCGCGGGGCGGAGCACGGGCTGGGCGTATTGCATCTTTCAGGCTTCAACTGGTTCATCTTGATCGCGTCGGCGGTCATTGGCATCGCCATTTGTCACGTAGCCTATTACGCAGCCATCGCTCGGCTTGGTGTGGCAACCAGCACGGCGATCGTGCAGTTGTCACCTTTTCTCTGTGCGATCGGCTCGTTGATTCTCTATGGCGAACATCTCACACAGGGGCAGTGGCTGAGCGGTTTTCTCATGATCCTTGGAGCCACAGCACTGCTTCATGCCGAGCAGCGCAGGCACCGCGACCCCTCCAAGCATGCATTTCCAGTGATCCTCGATGACCTTGTGGATAACGCGGAACCGCCGCGAGCGGAGTCGGCCCGGAGGTGAAGCCGTGTCGGCGGTGAATGACGTTCTGATTGATAAACTGGCGGAGATGATTCGCTCATCGAAACGCGGCGTCGCGTTCACCGGCGCGGGCATCAGCACGGAAAGCGGTATCGAAGATTTTCGCAGCCCCGGGGGGTTATGGACGCGCAATAAGCCGGTCTTGTTTCAGGATTTTCTGGCGGATGAGAGCGAACGTCGGCGATTCTGGCGGATGCGGCGAGAACTAATTCCAACGTTTCTCAACGCAATGCCGAATTTCGGACATCAGGCCTTGGTGGAGTTGGAGAAGCGCGGGCACATCCATGCCGTCATTACGCAGAACATTGACGAACTGCATCAGCGGGCCGGAAGTCGAAAAGTGGTGGAAGTTCACGGAACGGCCATGAAGGTGCACTGCCTGTCGTGCGACAAACGATGGCCCGCAGAAGCGATTCAGCGGCGACTTGACGATGGAGAAGAGGAGTTTATCTGTGATCAGTGCGGGGGGTTGCTAAAGTCAATGACAGTGTCGTTCGGTCAGGATTTGCCGACCAACGTGTGGAACGAGGCGGCGGCGCTGTCAATGAACTGCGATCTTTTTATCTCGATGGGTTCGAGTCTGGTCGTTCACCCAGCGGCGGCGTTGCCCGAAGCGGCAAAACGCGGCGGCGCGATCCTGGTGATCATCAATCGCGAGCCTACGCCGTTGGATTCCATTGCGGATTTGGTCATCCATGCGGGGATCGGCGAGACGATGACGGCGGCCATGCAGCGGTTATGGCCGAAAGGAAGTTAGTCTTCGTCGTCTTCGTAGCAGCAACAGGGGCAGCCGTCGTTGCGGCATTCGAACTCAGCGGCAGGCTGGAACAGCCAGCGGACCCAATTAAAGGCCCGACGGAGTGACCGCCATGATCCTGTTGGGTGAGCGTTTCGTGTTAATTCCACAGAGGCACCCTCCTGCCGGTTCTTGCTCCGGTAGCCTGCGAGGCACTTTTCACAGGGCATTCGCTGTGCCACGCCAGGGTGGCCCCAACAGCCGTGTTTGCGGCCCCATATCGGGTAATCCTGCCCACCGTTTCAGATCTAAGTTGGGTGAAGCTGCGCGATTTGACATTTTTGACTGATGTTGCCCGCCGTGCGGCTTTTCATGCTGCGGTTAGATATGGATTACGGCGTTCCCGAGGAATTCTTTCCGAACCCACTGGAAAGACATCTGGCCGGACTTTATAGTATGGTGAACGTGGGAGAGGTCCGCCGCGAGAGGCCGTCCGCATAAAACCGTCATTTTCGATCCATTCCCTCGCAGTTCGGCCCAGCGACAGACCACCCACTCCATTGATAGTGCGGTGCTTGATATTTTTTCACGACGCATAACCCCGTTGGATCGGGGTCTCCGACGAGGAATCGATCTTGCCGATATGACGACGATCCTGCTCCGAAACGGCCCGGCCTTATCCCAGGGCAGGACCCGGAAATGCAGGCATCGTGGTTTTTGGGGCGACCAATGCGACTGTTAATCGGTCGCGCGGCCCCCGCCTTGGCATCATCGGCCATGCGTTACTCCAGCGGATTGGCTACGGACTGCGAATGTCCAAGAAACTCGAAAATCTGATGTTCGTGCGGGAATTGGGCGTCGGCGCCGGCACCAAAGTCTCCCTCATGCGCGACGCCAAAGACGGCAAGATGTACTGCAAGAAGTACGTCGCCGCCTCCGCCCCCAATTGGGAGTCGCAAGTCCGCCAGCTCAAAAACGAATTCGACGTCGGCGTCCATAACAACCATCCCGTCCTCCGAAAATCATGGGAGTACGGCATCATCAAACGCAAGCTTCGCGCCGTGGAGGCCTACAACATCCTCGGCTATGTCGACGGTATTCAGCTCGACAAGTTTGCTGAGTCCGGAGACATCCCGTTGCTCATCAAGGTCTTCTGGCACTGCTCTGACGGCCTTCTCGACCTGCACAAGCGCGGGTTTGTCCATGCCGACCTGAAGCCGCACAACATCCTCTGTGCAAAAAGCGGCCGCCCAACCATCATCGACTTCGGCCAGGCCTGCGCCATGTTCACCAAGAAGGAGCGCATACAGGGCACCAAGGACTTCATCGCCAAGGAGCAGGTCGAGCGACAAATCCTCGACGCCCGCACCGATGTCTTCGGCCTCGGTGCGACCATGCACAAGATCTTCCTCGGCGTCTCGGTTGAGACGGAGTTGAACTCCTCCGCCGGGTCTACCGGCCACATCAACCTCGATCGCTGGCGCAACCCGACCAATGACCAGCCTCGACAGATCGATCCGACACTGCTCAAGTTGATTGAAGACTGCTGCCAGCCGGATCGGATGAATCGTCCCGACTCCATGCAAATCGTGAAGGACCGGCTCGAAGTGACCTTCGACAAGATCGCCAAAACGGCGTGAACGGAATGGCACTACGTTTCTGAGCCCGCGTCGAAGTCCTTCAACTTTTGCTCCATCAGTTTCTTCGTCCTCGCCTCCACCACGACGCGAAGTGCGCCTTCGCCATCCCGGGTGCGAAGATGGGCCCGCCAGTCGGGGTAGCGAATCGTCGCACCGTCCAGCCGGTCGATCTGAGCGTCGCCGTGCGACTGCACGAAGCGCTCAATCGCAATCTCAGGGCTTGCACAGCGCATCGCCACTTCGCCGGAGGATCGGAAACGGGCCAGGGGCTGCACGAGTTCCGCGAGTGAGCGGCCGCCCGTGCTGAGAAGATTGATTAGCTGCATCGTTGCGTAGAAGGCCGATTCGCACCCGTAGTGTTCACGGAAATAGTACCGGCCGCTCCAATCAACACCGAATACCGCATTCGCCTCGCCCATTCGCTTTCGCATGTGGTGGTAGCCGACGCGTTCCCGCAGGGCGATGCCTCCGGCGCGTTCAATCTCGTCAATGAGGATGATGCTCGATCGCACATCCAGCACGATGGGCGCGCCGCGATGACGCTCGAGATAGGCCCGCGCCAGGAGTGCCCCGACAACATCGGTCGGTACGATGGCGCCTTTTTCATCGACGAAGGCGCATTGCGATGCATCGCCGGAGAACGCAACGCCGAGGTCGGCGCCGGTTTCTTTCACGCGCTTTCGTAATTGCGCCGTGTTTGCCGGAATGGTCGGGTCAGGATCGTGAACGAACGGCTCCATGATCTCAAAATTCACCGGTTCAAGCGAGATCGGGCCGAGGCCTTCAAAG
This sequence comes from Planctomycetota bacterium, assembly GCA_016235815.1. Taxonomy (GTDB): domain Bacteria; phylum Planctomycetota; class Phycisphaerae; order UBA1845; family UTPLA1; genus JACRIM01. Next base: position 47,267 of record JACRIM010000060.1, on the reverse strand, counting down.
AGCACGGGCGCCCAGCGGGCCGCGACGCCATTGGCCGCGTCGAAAACAACCTTGAGCGGCCGTTTCACCGCACCGCCGACCAACGCGCTTCGGACAAATGCCTGGTACTCCGTGGCGACGCTGTCTTCTCGAATGCGAGCCTGCACGCCGGTCTGGTGCCGTGGAACGCGAAGGGCAATGTCGCGAATGCCGGCCAACCCCGTTTGATCCGAAATGGGCGAAGCCTTGGCGGCACAGAGTTTGAATCCGTTGTAATCCGTTGGTGCGGTGGCTCCCGTCGCGATGATTCCGCCGCACGCATTGAAGTGATTTACAGCGTAGAAAAGTTGCGGCGTGTCGACGACGCCGAGGTCGATGACATCCATCCCGACGGAGCGGATTCCATCCGTGAGCGAGAGGACGAGGGCGCTGCCGCTGGAGCGAAGATCACGGGCGACAACCACCGATTTCGAACCGGGGTGCGCACGTTCATAGCCGCGAAGTTTTCCATGCAGGTATTGCCCCGCGGCGTGGCCGATGCGCCAGGCGACATCGGTCGATAGCGGCGTCGGCGTTGTTGCACAGATTTGCTCAGCCTGAAAGACAGCCTCCACGTGTGCCGTATTGCGGAGCGACGGCATGGACGCGACCGCGCCGCCGGGTTTCAGGTCGTCGTTGAACTGGCAACTAACACATTTGGGGAAACTCGTCTTTCGCCGTCCGCGACAGATCGCATTAGATATCTTAATGTGCTCCTCGCCGGGGCAGAATTTGAAATAGTCGGCGGGGGTTTGCGGCGGATTCATGCGGCTATGGTACGGTGTTCGCCGCGTACTCACCACCCGTGTCTGGCACCAGACTGGCCGATCCTTATAATTCGCCGACGCGCAGAGTGCAGGCGAACCCTCACCCTCCACTGGAGTCTGTCATGAGTGAATCCGGCATCGAATCGATGGCAAAATCATCCCTGAAGTTCGATCCGCCTGTGCAGTTTGCATCGACCGCTCACGTGAAGTCGATGGCGGAGTACGAAAAACTCTATGCCGAATCCATTGCTGACCCGGAGGCGTTCTGGGCGGGCAGGGCGGCGGAATCCCATTTCTTCAGGAAATGGGACCGCGTGCTGGAGTGGAATGCGCCGTTTGCCAGGTGGTTCGTCGGTGCCCAGACCAACGTCAGCTACAACTGCCTCGAACATCAAATTGCCCGCGGCCGCGGCGATCACACGGCCATCCTCTGGGAAGGCGAACCCGCCAAAAGTGATGGCTCGCCCAGGGATGTCGTCCGGCTGACGTATCGCCAGTTGCTGGTCGAAGTCTGCCGTTGTGCGAACGGCCTTCGAAAACTGGGCGTGCAAAAGGGCGATCGCGTTACGCTCTACATGCCGATGGTGCCCGAATTGGTGATCGCCATGCTCGCGTGCGCCCGGATTGGCGCACCGCACTCGGTCATCTTCGGCGGCTTCCCCGCACAGGCCATCGTGGATCGATTGCAGGATGCAAAATCGCATTATGTCATTACGGCCGATGGCGGCTGGCGGAGGGGAATCATCGTTCCGCTCAAGGCGAATGTGGACCAGGCTTGTCAGATGACCGACCTCGTCAAGAAGGTCGTCGTCCTCAAACGCTGTGGCAATGACGTCACCATGACGGCGGGTCGCGACGTGTGGTGGAATGAGGCGTTTGCAGATTGCAGCGATCAATGTGCGGCCGAGCAACTCGACAGCGAGCACATGCTCTTCCTGCTCTACACCAGCGGCAGCACCGGCAAACCCAAGGGCATTCTGCACACCACGGCCGGCTACATGGTCTACACCGCGCAGACCGCGAAGTACATTTTCGACCTCAAACCGGACGATGTGTACTGGTGCACCGCCGACATCGGCTGGATCACCGGGCACAGCTACATCGTGTATGGCCCGTTGCAGAACGGCGTCACCGTGGTCATGTATGAGGGCGCGCCGAACTTCCCCGAGTGGGATCGTTTCTGGGCGATCATCGAACGCTACAAGGTCACGAAGTTTTATACCGCACCAACCGCCATCCGCGCGTTCATGAAACAGGGAACGGGATGGCCGGAAAAGCATGACCTCTCCTCGCTGCGGCTGATGGGAACCGTCGGCGAACCGATCAACCCGGCCGCATGGATGTGGTATCACGAAACCATCGGAAAGAAGAAATGCCCAATTGTTGACACATGGTGGCAGACCGAGACAGGCGGAATCCTGATTGCGCCGCTTCCCGGCGTGACCCCGACGAAACCCGGTTCGGCAACTCGACCATTCTTTGGCATTGAGCCTGCCGTTGTGGATAAAGATGGGAATGATCAGCCGCGCAATGTCGGCGGCCTGCTCATCATCCGCAAACCGTGGCCTGGGATACTTCGGGGGATTTATGGCGATGACGCCCGGTTTAAGCAGCAGTATTGGTCGCAGATCGAAGGGCACTACTTTACAGGCGACGGCGCCCGCTGCGATGAAGATGGATACTTCTGGATCATGGGGCGCGTGGACGATGTGATCAAAGTGTCCGGCCACCGCTTGGGCACGGCCGAAATCGAATCGGCCCTCGTGTCACATCCGAAGGTTGCCGAGGCCGCGGTCGTGGGTTACCCCGACGACATGACCGGCGAGGCCATCGCCGCGTTCGTGACACTGAAGGGCGGCGTCAAGGTCGACGACATGATGAAAGAGGAATTGAAGCGCCACGTCGTCGGTCAGGTCGGTTCCATTGCCCGTCCGAAGGAGATTCGTTTCGCCGACGCACTTCCTAAGACCCGCAGTGGCAAGATCATGCGCCGATTGTTGCGAGAACTTGCAACGAAGGGTCGCGTCGACGGAGACACGACGACGCTGGAGGATTTTTCCACCATTTCACAGCCCGCCGACGACGAGTGACAATTCACACGTACCCGCACGAGCAATGGGCGATCGCCACGTACACAGGCGCGCCGAATTGCCCCCATTTCTTCAAATCGCCACGGGTTCTTTATTCCACTTTCCGCTTTTTCGTTTTGAGTATATAATCCGGCCTTGCGTTTGGGGGCGAGGCTTCACGACGTCTCAGGCGGATTATTTCCGGCCCTTGGCGTGAACCTTGCCAGCGCGCATCCGTAAGGCCCGGAGGCAAAAGGCCTCGCGACCGTTCTCGTGGCGTTGCTGTTCGGGCGGCCACACGAAGCGGCAGAGCGAACCAAGAAGGAAACTACCATGGCTATGGAATCAGCCTGCAAACTCAAAGTCGGCAAGGAGACCTATGCCGGCAAAGTCCGCATGGAGGCGGATTACATCGACTTTTCAGGGTCGACCAAGTACCGCTTCCGCCTGACCGAGGCCACCAACGCCCGGCGCGAGGCTGACACCATTCTTTTCTCGTTCCACGGAAACCCCGTGTCGATCGGCCTCGGCGAAGTTCGCAAGGCCGAGTCATGGATGGATTACATTTCCCTGCCGCGCACGCTTGCCGACAAGCTCGGCGTCAAGGAAGGGCAGCACGTTCGCGTGTTGAACCTGGATGACAGCGAGTTGATTCATTCATTGGAGTCGAAGCGCACGCGCATGGTGACGAATCCAATGGCGACCTGTGACATGGTCATGCTCGGCGTCGAGCGCCCCAGCGAATTGCAAAAGATCGAGGACCTCAGTGAGAGCCTCAATCCCAACGGCGCGATCTGGGTCGTTCTGCCCAAGAGCATCCGCACGGTCACCAAGGCAAATGTCATTGCGGCGGTGCGTGAAGCCGGTCTCAACCACGTCGAGACCGTCGACTACTCCGAAACGCAGCACGCCCACAAGATTGTGCGTCGGCCCGTGCCGAAGCGTGCGGTCGGCACGCCGAGCGTGCCGGTCGCCAAAGTGGTGTCGCGCTAAGCTCCGGTTTCGTTTTATTTTTTGGCCGTTGATTCGAACCATGCGATGGTCCGTCGAAGTCCATCATCGAAGCTGATCTGCGCTTTGAATCCGAAGCGATCTTCGGCTCGCGAGGTGTCGAGCATCCGCCTCGGTTGGCCGTCGGGCTTCGATGAGTCCCAAACCACCTTGCCCTGATAGCCCGTCAGCGTGCGAATCTTGTCCACCAAGTCGGCGATGGTGATCTCGAAGCCCGCGCCAACGTTGACGGGGTCTGCGCCGTCGTATCGCTGCGTCGCCAGAACGATGGCCCGGGCACAATCTTCCACATACAAGAACTCACGGCTCACGTTGCCGGTTCCCCAGACCGTCACGTTGGACGCTCCCGCTCGTCGAGCCTCAACGAACTTTCGAATCAGCGCGGGGATCACGTGGCCGGCCTGAAGGTCAAAGTTGTCGTAGGGGCCGTACAAATTAACCGGCATCAGGAAGATGCCGTTGAGGCCGTACTGCGCCCGGTAGCCCTGCAACATGACCAATAGCGCCTTCTTGGCGACGCCATAAGGGGCGTTTGTCTCCTCCGGATAGCCGTTCCACAAATCCGCCTCGCGGAAGGGGACCGGGGCGAATTTCGGATAGGAGCAGACCGTTCCGATTTGCACGAACTTTTTCAGCCCCATACGCCGAGCGTTTTCGATGAGGTTCATCCCCATCGCCAGGTTGGCGTAGAAGAATCGGCCGGGGTTGTCACGGTTGGCGCCGATGCCTCCGACCTGTGCCGCCAAATGCAGCACCATCGTCGGTTTCAATTCGTCAAACATCCGAACCACCTGCGTGGCGTCCGTCAGGTCGTATTCCGACTGACGGGGTGCAAGGATGTGGTTCTCGCGTATTCCTGCCGTTCGAAGCTCCGCAACGACATGGCGACCAAGGAATCCGGCGGCGCCGGTAATCAGGATTCGTTCGTGGGTAAGGTTAATCGGCGAATTCATTGCTCAGCGAGAATCGTAGCCGAGAAGTCGAAGGGCCGAAATCGCGATGACGGGTCCCCGCGCGAGCCATGTATTTGAACCTTGTCGCGGCAAATGATCGGCGGATCGTCTGCGCTCCGCGAAATCATTCCAGCGGATCGAATGCGTGAAGCGGAGATTTACCGGACAAAACGCGGATCACATCCTCGGCGACGTTGAATCGCTCGGCGCTCGCATCCAGGGTGGCGCCCGCCACATGGGGGGTGAGGATGCATTGTGGCGCGTGGCGGATGGGGTGATCACTGGGAAGTGGCTCGGTCTCGAAGACGTCCAGCGCGGCCCCGCCGATGGCGCGTCGCTTGAGCGCCTGGGCGAGGGCGGTTGTGTCAACCAGGCTGCCGCGACACGTATTGACGACGATGGCCGACTGCTTGAGCAGCGCGATGCGCGCGGCATTGAGGATGCCCTTGGTCGACGGCGTGGCCGGGAGGTGAAGCGACAGGATGTCCGCCTCGTTGAGAAGTTCGTCGAGGGAACGGGCCGTGCCGGCAAAGTCGGTCGGCGTTCGACCGGAGGGATCATGATAGAGAATGGGCATGCCGAGCGCGGTTGAACAAATGCGGCCAAGCGATTCGGCGACAGGGTCCACGCCGAGGAATCCGAGCTTGTAATTGGAAAGCTCGTGTCCGGCGGGGGATCGTAGGGCATCGAATTTCCCGTCGCGCATTTGTTTGTCGAAGTAACAGATTCGCCGATGGGCGCTCAGGATGAGGGCGAGCGTGAACTCGGCCGTGGATCCAACGGCAACATGCGGGGCGTAGACGACCGGAATGCTACGTTTGCGTGCGGCGCGGAGATCAATGTGGTCGACTGTCGGGCTGGCGCGCGCAATGACCTTTAGATTCGTGCCGGCCTCGATGATTCGCGCCGTCACGTGGGCCTTCGCGCGGACGCAGAGGGCATCGGCGGTGGGAATCGCGGCCAAAAGGCTTTCGGGGGCGGAATCAGGCAGAACGGTGACCTCACCGATCTCCTGCAGCCGTGCGAGGGCTGCGGAGTCGTAGGGTTCCGCCACGACAATGCGATACGGCCTAGTCCCCGCCATGTCTGATCTCCTGCGAGTCGACACGCACGCGCGATGGGCGCGTTCCAAGGGGGCACGATGGCCCGTTGTGTGTTCATCGATTATCATACCCGTCCGTCTCGCGGCTTCAACGAAATCCGCGAGAAATTTGAAAGGAATCATTCATGCGCGCGGGCGACCATCGATTGATCTGGGGAGTGATTTGTCTGATTCTTGCCATGGGCGGCGCGGCCAATGGCCAACAACCCGCTCCGACGAAGGGAAACGCCGATTCCGCACCGGTGAAGAAGGCAGCCATCCGGGACATTGAGCCGGGCAAGCCCAATCCGGAAAAGGCAACCAGTGAAAAAGGAAGCGGCGAGGCGCGAGGCACTCACAGTACGGGAAAATCGACCAGTACGGACGAACAATCGGCGATTATCCAGGAGCCTTCACAGGGCCGACCGATCTTCATCACATCGGGTGAAACGTTTTATTTTGTCATGAGGCTGCCCGCGGATGTGAGCGGGGATATTAGTTTCGCGCTAAGACATGCGATGGAGCCGGAGATTCGAGTAGCGCTAAAACCCACGACGCCCCCCTCGTACAACGAACAGTATTGCAGTTTGCTCTTGCAAATCCCCGGGACCGTCGAGCCGGGGCTTTATGACGTCGAAGTGAAGACTGAGCGGGGGACCTTTGCCTCGCGCCGAAGCGTTAAGGTTGTCGATGCGTTCAAGTCGAAATTCCGATTCGTCCACCTGTCCAACATGAACGTGGGAGATCTCACGGCCCCGGCTTTTGATGAAATGCTGCCGCGAGAGATTAATGTGCTTGCCCCCGAATTCATAATCGCGACCGGCGACTACACCGAATGGGCACGGGCGAGGGACGACGCGGGAAGTTGGACGCGGGTTCTGAAATACTTCGAGCAGTTCACCGCACCGGTGTTTCTGCTGTGCGGCGCGCACGATCACGAGGCCAGCTTTACCAAGATGGTCGCCAGCAAGCCGGTGGACAAGATCGACTACGGTAATTACCACGGTCTGCTGCTCTTGGATCATCCTGCAAACCCCATCGACCAGGACATCAGTCAGATCCAGTGGGTAGAGAACGACTTACGCCGTAACAAAGGCCGCAAGTTCAACTTCCTCTGCGCCAACAGTGACGAACTGTCACTCATCGACATCTGGCGCGAAGGCGGGAAGCTGGCTGACTTCATCAAAGATCACAAGATCAAGCTGTTTATCGCGGGCGGCTCCTCTGACTGGGACTATAAAGAATTCGCCGACAAGCTGAAGGACGCGGGCGGAATGCAGTTCATTCGGACGCATCAATCCAGCACGGCGCTTCGCGACCTGGCGACCGGCGTCTCGCACTATCGTGTCATCGAAGTGGATGGAGACCAGGTTGCCTACACCTACCCCGATGACACGGCGACGGAAAAGCTCCAGCACTCGATTCCGACGGGGCGACTTCGGACCTATTACGAAGGACCAAACGACGGAAGCCAATCGCGCGTTGTCGCCACGGTGCAGAACGCGCTAAACCAGTCATTCGCCGATGCCCACGTCTGGCTGCGAGTGGCCAAGCGCGGAGGCGATCGACCCGGCGTGGCGCCGGGACAATTGATCCAAACGCTGGATTGCGGGAAGTATTGGGCCTGCGACGTTGCCGTGACACTGCCGGACAAGGGAGCGGTTCGTGTTATGGCTGCAACGAATGCCGAAGACGTGCCGCCCGCATTGCCGGTGGATGTCGATTTGGAGGGGTCGCGGGAGTGGGTCTTCACAAAACAGTCAAGCGACTTCGGCCTTGCCTTTGCGACGTGCGACTCACCCGCGAGCCTGAAGCTGACGAATCGCGGGAAATCACCACTGACCTGCAGGCCGGTGGTACGCGTGAATGGGTCGGAACTGCATCTTGATCGCAAGGCGGCGCCGCGCATGCCGCTGACACTTGAGCCTGGTCAGACCGTCAGCCTGCCGCTTGTCTTGGACTTGCGGCGCGTCAGCCCCGGCATTCATGCAGTGCAGGTGTACTTCCTGGAAGATCCGCTGGCGCGATTGACGACGTTTGACGTGATGCTGTCCAGCAAGTCGTAGGCCATCGACGTAAGGAGTGAGTCATGAGTGCAGGTGACCAGCCATTGCCGCCGAGCAAGATCCTGATCGTCGATGACAACGCTCAGAATCTTGAGCTGTTGGAGGCCTATCTTGAGGAATTGCCCGACGCGACCATTGTCCACGCCTACAACGGCATGGAGGCATTGGAGAAAGTGGCCGCGGATCGGCCCGACCTCATCCTCCTGGACATCATGATGCCGAAAATGAGCGGGTTCGAAGTCTGCAAGAAGCTCAAGGGCGACCCGGCCACGCAGGACATTCCGATCATCATGGTGACGGCCTTGCACGAGATGGCCGACATCGAGCGCGGTGTGGAGGTTGGGACAAACGACTTTATCACCAAGCCGGTCAATCGTGTCGACCTGCTGACCCGTGTCCGGAGTCTTTTGCGGGCGCGCCATGCGGCGAATGATCTTGATCGGGAGATGGAGTATCTCGACAATCTAGACAACAAGCGCGGGTGAGCGACTTCCTGGCTTATTGCCGACGTGGTTTGCTCGCTTCGATATGTGCGATCAGTTTGTAAATCAACTTCGCCGCAAGAAACTCCGTTTGCGCGCTTCCCGGAAGCGGCAGCACCTCGACCACGTCCGCCGCGACAATTCGCCGGCTCATTGCAACGGCCTTTAAGAGATCGCTCACCTGAAACCAGTCCATTCCACCCGGCTCCGGCGTGCCCGTGCCGGGGGCATACGCCGGATCGAAGCCGTCAATGTCGATGGTGACATAGACATTTTCGCTCAGCGCGTCGACGGCCCGTTCGATCCAATCCGGATCCTCGCGCGTCTGCCGCGATGAGATGACCGAAATCTTCCGCTTCTTCATAAACCGATGCTCGTCGAGGCTGTAATTGCGAATGCCGACGCCAACGACCGGCACTCCCATTTCCCAGACGCGGCGCATGGCGCAGGCGTGGGAGTGTGGCGTGTCTTCGTAGCTTTCGCGGAGGTCGGCATGGGCGTCGACTTGAAGCACACTCAATTTCTTGTGCTTCGCGATCACGGCCTTAACCAGTGGAGGGGTAATCGAGTGCTCGCCGCCGAGTGTGATCAGAAACTTCCGATCGGCCACGACCTTTTTCGCCGCGGCGTAAATGTCCTCGCACATCTGTTTCGGGCCGGCCATGTTCGGCGCGAGCGGCGGCAGCGTCGCCACGCCGGCGTCGTAGAACTCGCGTTCGTATTCCTCGTCGAAAAGCTCGACTTGCTGACTGGCCGTGATGATGGCCCGTGGTCCGCGTCGGGTTCCGACCTGGTAGCTCACCGTGCTGTCGTAGGGGACGGAGAGCACGGCATACTTGGACCTTCGGTAGTCGCAATCGTCGTCGGGGAGTCCGAGGAAATTGTCTGGAATGGTTGCCACTGGCTGCCTCAATGGTGATCTTATTAAGGGCTGATTCGTTGCCGCCCTATTCGAATCTTCGGATCATCTGGTCTTCCGCCCGGATTAGCAAGCCGGGGCGGTGATAGCGAGGGCCCAATCGGTTCGTAACGCTTGAGCAGGGCGAGCCGGGCCTGGTAGGCCGCGGGGAACATTCAATTTCCCGGCGTTGCCTATTGCACCTTCAACAAAGAATGCAATCTCGGTATAATGGCCCATATTGATCCACGCCCATTCGGCAAAACAGAGCCGTGAACAATACCTGTTTGTGATTGCCGAAACGGCCGAGTACTGAGGAGGACTCGTCATGATTCGAATGTCACACGTTTGCGTCGAGACTCCGATCGCTTGGCTGACACCCCGATCCAGATTCAAGCGCACGGCAGTCGCCGGCATCGCGCTACTCCTGATTTCATGGTTGACCGCATCGTCGCTGAATGCGTCGCCACCAGGAAAGCGCACTCGGACGAACCTTAATCGAGTGACTCACGGTGGCTCAGAATTCGAATGGGAGCGAATTCGCGCTGCGTACGACGAGCATCGCCACTCCGTGTGCGCCGCGGACGACGGTTACCACGCGCGAAACCCGGTCCAGCAATGGCGAACCCAATTCGATGGTCGCGGCTTTCTTACGACGCCGGACATGGGGAGCTGGTCGTGGGGCATGGAGTTGGAATGCTACGGCCGCGCGGGAGCCCAACGTCCCGTCGCACGATTAACACCGACCCCTTGCGCGTGCGGGCCTCGTTTTGAATACGAATGGGACGCTGCGCTTACCGAATGGTACATGAACAGCCAGCAGGGATTGGAGCATGGATACTTCGTGTACACGCGTCCATGTGGAAGCGCGGCATTCCTTCAATTAACACTTTGGATTCGCGGCGAATTGCAACCACGAGTTAATCGCGACGGCCGCGGCGTGTCGTTTGTTGACCATTCCGGCACAGCGGTAGTAAGTTACAACAAACTCCAGGTATTGGATGCCGATGGAATCTCGCTACCGGCATGGTTCGAGGTGGCCGCGGGGCGCCTGCGTATCACCGTGGATGACAACGGCGCAAACTACCCGCTCACGATCGACCCTATTGCTCAACAGGCCTACCTCAAGGCGTCAAACACAGGCGAATTTGACGTCTTCGGCAATGCCGTGGCCATCTCCGGTGACACACTCGTCGTTGGAGCGTATCAGGAGGACAGCAACGCCACGGGCGTAAATGGCAATCAGGCCGACAACAGCCTTTCGGGTTCGGGGGCGGCCTACGTTTTCGTCCGCAATGGAGGCGTCTGGAGTCAGCAGGCCTACCTCAAGGCGTCGAATCCTGATGTAAGTGACAACTTTGGCTGGTCGGTTGCCGTGTCGGGTGACACTGTGGTGGTCGGGGCGCTCCGCGAGGCCAGCAACGCCACCGGGGTGAATGGCGATCAGTTCGACAACAGCGCTTCAAGTGCCGGTGCCGTGTACGTCTTCGTTCGTAACGGCACAACCTGGAGCCAGCAGGCCTACCTTAAGGCCTCGAACACCGGGGCCAACGACGCCTTTGGCCGGTCTGTAGCCATTTCGGGCGATACGGTGGCGGTCGGAGCGGCTAATGAAGACAGCGGTGCCATGGGGATAAATGGCAACCAGAGCGACAACAGTGCTTCAGATTCCGGCGCGGCCTACATCTTCGTCCGCAACGGTACGGCTTGGACCCAGCAGGCCTACGTCAAGGCCTCAAACACCGACTCCTTTGACTGGTTCGGCTATTCGGTGGCGTTGGATGGCGACACGCTGGTGCTCGGAGCGCCGCAAGAGGCCAGCATCTCGGTGGGAGTGAACGGCAACCAGACCAACAATAACCTCTTTGGCGCCGGCGCGGCGTACGTCCTAGTCCGCAGCGGAACGACTTGGAGCCATCATTCCTACCTGAAAGCCTCCAACCCCGGGCCTAATGACTACTTTGGTTTTGCGGTGGCACTCTCCGCCGATACGATTGTGGTTGGCGCGAATCAGGAAGACAGCAGCGCCACCGGTGTCAACGGCAACCAGGCCGACAACAGTGGAATTGATTCCGGGGCGGCCTATGTCTTCTTTCGAAATGGCGCAGCGTGGTCACAACAGGCCTATCTCAAGGCGTCCAATACCGGATCCTTCGACGAATTCGGTCGGGTGGTGGGGGTGTCAGGCGATACAATCGTGATCGGTGCCTATGCCGAAGACAGTAACTCAACAGGAATAGATGGCAACCAGGCCGACAACAGCCTGTTTAATTCCGGTGCCGCATATGCATTTCTCCGTAACGGCGGGTTATGGAGCCAGCAGGCCTATCTCAAGGCGTCGAATACGGGGACGAGCGACAGTTTTGGTGTCTCGGTGGCGGTATCGGGCGACACGGTGTTGATTGGTGCGCACGGCGAGTCGAGCAATGCAACGGGGGTCAACGGCGACCAGGGTAACAACAACGCCTCGACTTCGGGTGCGGCTTACGTGTTTACCGGAGCGGGTTGTCCGATCCTTGGCAATATGAACTGCGACTGCGCGGTCGACCTGCTTGATGTCGATCCCTTCATATTGGCGCTTCTCGATCCGGCGAGTTATTCCACGATGTACCTCGGCTGCAGCATCCTTCGCGGCGACGTCGTCGTCGACGGAAATGTCGACGGTGCGGACGTCCCAGGTTTCATCCGACTCTTGGTTCCATAGGGAATCCCGCTAAGGCCCACCCAAACTGATTCTCTTTATCGGAAACGGCTCGGGTGGGGGCAGTCTTAGTCCTTGCGTTCTCGGAGATGGAACATTTGCTTGCAAAACCATGCCCTGCCCGTATTGACGCGCGGGCCAAGACATTGTCTCATACCCGCTGTCAAACCTCCCGGACGGCGTCGGACCCCGGATGGTCGAAGCCCGAGGGAGCGATTTCAAAGGACCTCCACCATGGCACACGTTGTCACGGAACGCTGCGTTGATTGTCGCTATACCGATTGCGCCACGGTTTGCCCCGTGGAATGCTTCTGGGAGACCACCACCCCGGCCATGCTCGTAATCGACCCCGACACCTGCATCGACTGCGGCCTGTGCATTCCCGAATGCCCGATCCACGCCATTTACACCGAGGATGAAGTTCCCGAGCCGTACAAGGAGTGGACGGAGAAAAACCGCGAGCTGTTCAAAAAGGGCACCAACATCACCGCCAAAAAGGATGCCCTCCCCGGCGCGTTGACGCTGGAGCAGATTCAGAAGCGGGAGAAGGACAAGGGTTGGGACATTCCCGAGCCGGGCGGAACCTGATTCAGATCGCAATGCACATCGTTCGATCGCGCGTTCGCTTACGCTGGTTCGCGACAGTCATGCTGCTCGCGCTGGGGTCGGGTTGCGCCAATCCGACACGGGGACCGATTGTCTTTTTCCTCGATGGCGCGGGCTGGTATGCCAGCGGCGGGGCGGTCGAAAGCGGGTTGCGCAAGGCGGGCTACAAGGGGGGATACGATGTTTTTGTATGGAGCTCGTTCCTCGGCCCCGCACCGGATCACTTCATTACGGCGAATAGTAAGGTGGTCGCCCGGCGACTCGCTGAAAAAATCGAACTCGTCCGCAAGAACGACGCCAGCGGCGCAATCAATGTCATGGGACTGTCCGCGGGCACGGCGGTCATTCTGTCCGCGTTGGAGGAGTTGCCCGATGGCGTGCAGGTAGACAACGTCGTGCTGCTCTCGCCGTCGGTGTCGGCCGAACGCGACCTGACCGCAATCATGCGGCACGTTCGGCGAAATCTCTATGCCACGTGCAGCACGCATGATGGAATTGTGGGGTCGCTGGCCGTGAATGCCGACGGAAAGCCGGGGCCGCCGGCGGGCGAGCACGGTTTCAAGTTCCCCAGAAAAGGCTCGGCGGAAGCCCATGCGGCGTATGCGCGAGTAATCAACATTCCATGGCAGCCATCGTTCGCGAGTTTCGACTGGAGCGGGAGCCATACGGGCGTCACCAGCGGCGATTTCATTGCCGCCGTGATAGCACCGCGAATCTTCTCGACGGATCCCTATCCATTGGACCGGCCGGTGGTGCAACGGCTTGCATCCGGGAGCGGTCGATGATGCGGATTCTCCTGCGAGCTTCATTCGTCGTCGTATGGGGAGCAATGCTTCCCGGCTGTAGCGTGGGAAAATCGTACAACGAAGGGCGACGAGCCGAGGATCGCGGCGAACCGCACGTCGCTTACGACCAATATTGCAAGGCGGCGGCAACTACGCGCGGCGGCGCGCCTGCCTCGGGCATGGCCCGGGTGCGAGCGAGCGCCAGTGCGTATTGGGAATCGCAGGCGCTTCTCGAGATGGACGCCGGGAATTACGGCGAAGCCTGGCGAATGCTGATGAAGGCACTCGATATTCAGCCGAATTCAACGACCACCGCCCAGCTTATTCGGCAAATTGAATTGCAGCACCATGATCAAATTGCGTCGGCCCGCACGGAATGGATGCGGCGCGGGCCGGTGGCGTTGGCCTCGGCGCTGAAGCCGCCGCGCCGCGAACAAATTGAGCCTGCACCGCTTGAACCCGATACGCCTGACAAGCCCGTCGATGAAATGTCGCAGGTGGCAATGGCAAGCCCGGCGCCAAAGCCATCCACATCGAAGGAGCAAGATGATTCGACGACGTCGCCGAATGCAGAGCTACGCTTGTCCCGACGGCCGCCCGCCGAAATTCCCGAACGCGAGAATCCCGTCGAAGAGCCTGGCCGTGACGAGCGGGATTCCGTGTATCAAGAGCCATCCGTGCGGCTGACGCCCGCACCCGTGGAGCAGGTGCCGGAAAAGCCGATCGTTAGACCCACGACGCAGCGACCCGATGACGAGGCTCCTCGTGCAAAAGTCGTCACTCGCAAGCCCGCAAGGCCGCCGATCCGCAAGCCGGATGTGCGAGACGGTGGTCGGAGCGAGTTCATCGTAATGGAGTCGATGAGCCTCACGGACAAGTCGCTTTCTCGTGGGATGGCGGCGATCGAGGGCATTACGATCCTCCTGAGAGACACGGACGATGATGATGAGGCGGATTTCGACCTCTACATGGGCAAGGAACGCATGAAAAAGATTCGGGGGTTGAAGCTGGGGCGCTCCGCCGTCTTCGCCGGGCCTTCGGGAGCGCTTTATCGGCTCACTTTGTTGGGAATACATCACAAGTCCCGGACGGTTAGGGTAGGTATCCGGCCCGCCTAACGGCGGCCTCTCGACGCGGATCGCGTTCGACAGGATCGATGCCGGCGAAAGGAACGACCCATGTACCGTCTTGCGGCATTTTCACTGGGACTCGGATTGGCAACGTGGTGGGCATGTTCTTCCGGCGAAAAATGTCCGGATTCCTGCACACCATCAGAAACAAAGTCGCTGCCCGCCGCCGATGCATCCATCGAACCGAATTACAAAGGAGCCGTGATGAGCGAGAAATCCGCCAAGACGCCCGTGAATCAGGACGAACTGAAAAAGCGTCTGACGCCCGAGCAGTTTCATGTGACGCAGGAAAAGGGCACGGAGCGGGCCTTCACCGGCAAATTCTGGAATCATCATGAGAAGGGCGCCTACACGTGCGTCGTCTGTGGTGCGGAACTTTTCACGTCGGATTCCAAGTTCGACTCCGGCTGCGGCTGGCCGAGTTTCTCCAAGCCGGCGGACGGCAAAATGATCGACGAGCATGTCGATAAGAGCCACGGAATGGTGCGCACCGAAGTGACGTGCAGCCGGTGTGGGGCGCACCTCGGCCACGTTTTTGACGACGGACCGATGCCGACACGGTTGCGGTATTGCATCAATTCGGCGTCATTGGATTTTGACGCCAAGAAGCAGCCATAGTGCCGACGGGACGCTGGAACGCGAGCGAATCGATCGAATGGCGTTGCTTGCTTGACCATTCAGCAATGGACCGGCAGAATCCGGGCGTGTGATCGATCCACCCTCGCCCAGGAGATTGCCATGATTCGCCGCCTTACGCTTGCCGCATTCGTATTCGTTGCTATTTCACTCCCCGTTCGCGCCGATGACGATGTTGTGGTCGTGAAGGTGCAAGGACAGGGAATCAGCAAGGATGCCGCCCTCAAAGACGCCCAACGCCGCGCCATTGAGCGCGTGAACACCGAGGTATTCAGCAAGACCAAAACGAAGGACTTCGCTCTGGAGTCCGACGTGGTCATCTCGCGGGCCAGCGCGCTGGTTAAGGACTACAAGGTCATCAAGGAAGGGTCGTCGCAGGGTATCTACAGCATCGACATCGAGGCCACGGTCAGCAAGAAACTCGTCGACGCCACATGGGGTGAAGTGGCGATCCTGCTCAAACAGCTCGGGCGACCAAAGATCATGGTGGTTTTCACGGAGATCATCCACGACCTTGATCGTGCAGAGCCAAGTCGTGAAACCATCCAACTCGACAGCATTCTCGGGACGGCCATTGAGCGAAAACTCCTCAACCTCGGCTTCAAACTCGTGAACCCCGGTCAGATGAAAGACATCGACCGCAAGAAGGCCGAGGCAGCCGCTTTGAGTGATGACACGGCGGCGCTGAAGGCCTTGGCGTCAAGCTACGGCGCGGCGGTGTATATCAAAGGCACGTCACGCGCCAGCGGCCCCCAGAAGACAACCGCCGCCGGCGTCGATCTGAACATGTGGGAAACGGATGTCACGATTCAGGCTTTTTGGACCGAGACGGCCGACGCGATCTTTTCCAACACGATGACAGGCACTCGCGGTGGGTCGCGCGTGGCCGGACCGGCCGGCGCCCGTCAGACACTTGAAAAGACCGGCCAAAAGCTGGCGGATTCGAGCGTTTATGACCTGCTTGAAGCCTGGGCCCGCGGTACGGCCGGTGGTCAGGGCGATATCGTCATCGAGGTCGGCAATGTGGCCGACATCAAGCAATCCATCGCCATCAAGAAGGCCTTGGAAGCGGTCGAAGGCGTCGAAGAAGTGACCAAAGATGGCGCCAAGGGCATCGTGAAATACACGGTGCAAACGCACATGACCGCCGAGAACTTCACCGAACACCTCGTGGAGATGAAATTCGACGGCTTCACGCTCGACGTCGAAGATCAGAAGATGAAAACCATCACCTGCAAGGTGAAGTAAGCATCCAATTCACTCTGGGAGTGAAGTTGCCTGTGGTTTTGGCGCTTCCTCTTCGGTAATCGGCATCTTGTCCGGCGACTCGCTCGGTGCCGAGGTAGGCGTCGATTTGCGCGTGGGGCCGTGGCGGACAATGTGCTTGGAAATCTCCGCCTTCACGAAGCGCGAATTGGTGCAGTCCGCGTGGCCACCGGTCCAGCCGAGGCTTTCATACTTCGAGCTCCAGCCAATGTTTCGAACGCGCCCGCCGGACGCGCCGGGTCCGCGCAGGCCAACCAATCCCGCTGCGTCGTCGAACTTCCCATCAATGGTTCCTAGCAAACGAACAGGCCCCTGAAGCACTGGATCGCTCGCGGCATAATAGACGTAGATGTTGCCCTTCATGTTCGCCAGTGCTTTGCGTACGTCGTAGCTGCTCGAAATACTCGCCCCGACGAGAATCACATTGTTGACCTTCGCCGGCGGCTTCAGGTCTTCGACAGCCCAAATGGCGACGCCCGTCCCCGCAGACAAGGCAATAATATTTGCATCCGCATCGGGATAGCGTTTAAGAAAATCCTGAATACCGCCGGCCAACACGCTACCGGAACCTCGAGCGATGAAACGCAGCGTTTGATCAAGGGCCGGATTAAGCGTCAATGACCAGTGATGATTCGTGACCAATCCCTTGTACCCGGCTTGTTCAAGACCGACCGGCACATCCAGCACGCCGAAGCCCCAATTGCCGGCGCCGTCGATGTACCACGTGTGGCCGAACTTCTCCTTCGGGTCGGCGCAACCGACCATCGAGACCATTCCGATCAAAACAAGCGACCACAGGGTTCGATTCATGCAAGTCTTTCTGAACAGCCGGCACAAGCGCCCGAGCCGGAAGTGTCGCCAACAGGTCTCCGTTTTTCAAGTCCGGTCGCGGGCGATCGCCTTCAGCCGCTCCAAAATCGCCAGGGCGTCGATCGGCGTGGTTCGTTCAATGTCCGTCGAATCAAGCGAGTCCACGAGCTCCTTCCACCAAGGGGGCAAGTCAGCGCCAGCCGAAAACAGCGTCAACTGATCGGGATCTGCGGCAGGCCCCTCGCGCAGTCCCTTGGCAGACCGCTCGGAAAATCGCGACTCAAGCTTGGTCAGCACGCTCTCACTTCGTCGCACCACCGATCGCGGCAGGCCCGCCATTCCGGCGACATGCACGCCATAGCTTCGGTCGGTCGGCCCAGGGACGATCTTGTGTAGAAAGACCACATCCCGGCCTGCTCCGGCGGGGCGCAGTTGCTCGCGCACGGCAACGTTGTAATTCGCAACGCCGCGAAGCTGGTCGGCCAGTTCGGTCAGTTCGTGGTAATGCGTGGCGAAGAGCGTTCGGCATCCGATTTTTTGTGCAAGGTGCTCTGTAATAGCCCACGCGATGGCCAGCCCATCGTAGGTACTCGTCCCGCGACCGATCTCATCAAGGATGACGAGCGAGTCGGCGGTGGCATTGTTCAGGATGCGAGCGGTTTCGACCATTTCAACCATGAAGGTCGAGTGGCCGCGGGCCAGTTCGTCGGAGGCGCCGACGCGGGCGAAGATCCGATCCACCGGTGACAACCGCATGGATTTGGCCGGCACGAAACTCCCAGTATGAGCAAGCAGAGTTAACAGCGCCACTTGGCGAATGTAAGTCGATTTACCCGCCATATTCGGCCCGGTGATAATCACCAGTTGATCGCCGTCCGACGACAACGCGCAGTCATTCGGCACAAACCGCTCGGCGAGCACAAGGTCCAGCACCGGATGCCGCCCGTCAATGATATTGAGCAGGCTCGCGCGCTGGTCCCCCGATCCCCCGGTCCCCCGGTCCCCATTCGCGAACTCCGGCCGACAATAATCCCTGCGTCGACTCAACTCCGCCAATCCCGCCAGCACATCCAAATTCGCGAGTGCATCCGCCGCGCCCTGCAACCGAGCCAGCTCCGCCACCACGTTTCCGCGAATCTGCTCGAAGAGTTCCAACTCCAGTTGAATCGCCCGGTCGGCAGCGCCCAATGCCTCATTTTCGTACTTCTTCAATTCATCCGTGATGTACCGCTCGGCATTTCGGACAGTCTGTTTCCGCACGTACTCCGGCGGGACTTTGTCGCGATGCTGATGGGTGATTTCGATGTAGTAGCCAAAGACCGAGTTGTAGGCGACTTTCAGCGTCGGGATGCCGGTGCGCTGCGACTCGCGGACCTGATACTCAGCGAGCCACGCCGCCCCGTCACGGCCCATCGTTCGAAGGCGATCGAGTTCCGCGTTGAATCCATCGGCAATGAAGCCGCCTTCCCGGGCGACGGGCGGGGCGTCGTCTTTGAGAGCAGTCGATAGATAACCGCCAAGTTCGTTCAGGCCGGAAATCGCAAGTCCGCATGTGGAAAGCAAATCGTTGGCGGCAGTTGAAGTGTCCCCACCTGCAAGGCCGGCGCCGATCACGCCTCGGATGTCGTCGCACACCAGCAACGCCCGTCCCAGCCCGGCCATGTCGCGCGGCGATACCCGGCCCACGCCGACGCGGGCGAGAATGCGTTCGAGATCGCCGATGTCCTTGATCAGCTCTCGCAGGGCGTTGAGGCGATCCGGCTGATTGCGCAGATCAGTAACCGCCTGTTGACGCCGACGAATCGCGGCAACCTCGCGCAGAGGGAAACACAGCCAATCGCGCAGTCTGCGCGAACCCATCGGATTCACGGTGAGGTCAACGGCATCGAGCAGCGAGCCGATCCGCGAACCATCGCGGATGGTGCGTTCAACTTCGAGTGAACGCAGCGTCACCTGGTCGATCATGACACAGGTCGACGTGTCGCGAGGTTCAATCTTGAGGATGTGCGTCAGGGCGGCCTTTTGCGTTTCCTGCAAATACTCCAGCACGGCCGCCGCCGCGCAAAGCGAGGCGTCAAACGCGTCGAAACCAAAGCCGGCCAAACCCGAGACATTGAAGTGTTCACACAGTCGCGATTTTGCGAGATGCACGTCGAAGACGTGAGCCGCCCTTGGCGATACCGCCACGCCAAGCGACTCACGAATCCGCTCCACAAGCGGATCAGCGGCGTCAATCGTGGCCTCGGGGATGAGCAACTCCGCCGGCTGCCAGCGGGCCAGCTCATCCGGCACCTGTTCGGCCTCCAGCATCTCCGCGAAAAATCGTCCGCTGGAAAGTTCGACACAGGCGAGACCGACGCGACCTCCGCTGAGCGTCTTGCCCTGCGGGCACAGCGCGGCGAGATAATTCCCTTCGCGTTCCTCAAGAAGCGTTTCGTCGGTCAAGGTACCCGGCGTAATGATGCGGACGACCTCGCGACGAACGACGCCCTTGGCCGTCTTGGGGTCTTCAACTTGCTCACTGATGGCGACCTTGTACCCTGCGCGAACAAGGCGGGCGACGTAGCGATCGACGCTGTGGTAGGGCACTCCCGCAAGCGGCACAGGCGACTCACTGTTCTTATCCCGCGCCGTCAGAGTGAGGCCGAGCACGCGGGCGATTGTCTTTGCATCGTCGTAAAAGGTTTCGTAGAAGTCCCCCATACGAAAAAGCAGGATCGCATCTCCGACTTTGGCCTTCTGTTCAAGATATTGCCGCATGGCCGGCGTAATGGTCGATGCGGGTCGGTCTTCCGGGCGTGCCTTGGCGCGCGGCGCCTTCTGCCCGCCGGTTGGTGGGGCGTCATTGGATGGCGCGGCCGCGTCGGCGGCAGGGATGGTCGCGGGCTGCTTCAAGTCCTTCGCTCCGATACGATGGGAACGCCTGAATCTACGAGGATCGGGAGCGACCGGCAAGTAACCCGATTCGGCCTGTGAAAACCGGAGTAAACACCGAGTGCCCCGCCTTCAACTGAGCCCTGTTCGGATCGTCGGCGTCCTCTGTGGGATCATCTCGACCCTGGCGGTCAGCAGCGGCAAGCCACCGGGAGCCTGGGCTTGGGTCGCTTTTGGGGGAGCCCACATTGCGTCGATTTGTGCGGCATGGTGCGTGGCGCGAGGACTTGCAGGAGCCACGTCGCGGCGTGCCTCGTCGGCCGACGTCGTTCTCACCATGCAGGTTTACTTCGCACTGTGGGTCTGTCTCGGAATATTCCTCGGCGCATTGAGCGTTTTCGTTACTCCGAGTCTTTACATTGCCGCCGCGGTGTTCAGTATCCTCGCACTGTTTTCAATACCAGCCGATTGCACATGCCCGCGAATTCACTGGAAGGCGGCAATACTATTCGCACCGCTCATTCTGGTCGTGCTCTGGCAGGCCGTCTGGAGCCCCGAGTACGTGTACGACACGCTGACCTATCACCTATTCTTCCCGGCGCGGTGGGTACAAGACCACGCCATCTCGATCATTCCGACATGGTGTGGCGGGCCGATTCCGGACTACGCACCATCGTCGACGGAGGTCTATTACGCCGCGCTCATGCTGCCGTTTCGAGCGGATTGGTTGGCGCGAGGTGGACAGTTTCCATATTGGCTGCTCCTGCTCGCGGCGACATGGTCCATCGCTCGAGAAATGCGATTGCGACGAAACCACCGTCTGCTCGTTACGATTGCCGTGGCTGCACTTCCCGGTCCCGCGATGCAGGCAGCGACAGCGTTGGTCGACGTGGCGCTGGCCGCGCACTTGTTATGCATTGTCTTGTATTCGCTGAGATTCCGTCGCACGTCGTCACAGGCCGATGCCGTGGGATTGCTACTCTCGCTCGGGGCATTTCTTGGCACGAAGTTTCTTGCTCTGGCATTTCTAGTTCCGCTGTTTCCGATGATTGCGTGGTGTGTACTAAGGCGCCGAGATCGCACACGCTTTCGTTCCGCCGTTCTTAGTATGGCGAGCGCTGCGGCATTTACCATCGGTCCATCGTGGCATGTGCGCAATTGGCTGGTCACCGGAAACCCGGTCTACCCGATGGAAGTCTCGATGGCGGGCGCGACGATCTTTTCAGGAGCGTACGGCCACGAGCAAATGGCTAACTCGCCGATGAACGCCCGTCGAAACGAGGGAGCGCGTGCACTGCCGCGCGTGTTGTGGCAGTCAGTCCGAGGCGATACGCGTTTGGCGGGTTTCGCCGAGCAACTTAGCGATTCGAACTGGCATCGCTGGATTGTCGCAGCAGGGGGGGCGTCTTCAGCGCTGCTCTTTCTCGCAATCGCAGCCGGCGCATGGCTTCGTCGGGAGCGTACAACGCTCGCATTGCAGATACTGAGCCTCCTGCTACTTGCCGCATTCTGGTGGCTGTTGCCTTTTCAAGATCACCGATTTGCCATCGGCCCAATAATGCTCGTCGTCATCTCAATTGGTTCGGCCCTTCGCTCGATGCGAAAGACGCCCTTCATGCTGTCGGCGACCCTCTTCGCTTGCGGAGTGATGTCCTTTGCGCCGACTTGGTTGGATTGGATGTCGCGAACCAAACTGGTTGACACAAGGTCTCAACTACTGGCAAGTTGGCGTCATGAATGGAAAGATCCCGTATTTGGATCGTCGATCACCGAAGCATGGGATTGGTGCGACGAATCGCTTCACAACACCAGAATCGCTTACGTCGGTACAAACATCCCGTATTTCCTCCTTGGCCGTTCCTTTGAGAACCAGGTGAACTATTGCCCCGCGACGCTGCCCACGGGCGGCCGGTTTCACGACTTCGCCAGGACAAAGCCCGAGACCATGAGTCGCCCGAACACAGCTGAACCGGCGATGGATCGCTTTGTCATGAACCCACAGGTGTGGCTGGACAATCTACGCGAAAAGCAGATCGAATACGTCATGGTCCATTCCGTGCGCATGTTTCCCATGTTGACGATCAATATCAGCCACGATGCCGACGGCTTTCCGATTGAGATCGAGTGGATGGAAGAACTTTGCAGAAGCGGCGCCGCGGATCGGGTTCGCAGCTTCAACAATGACGTGGTGGTATATCGATTAGCGAATCTCACCACCGCATCACTCGCAAATAGGCCTACCGTAGTTCAACTCAATGTCGATGCCATCGAGGCCATGAAACGAAAGAACATTCGTGCCCCGGAGCGAGTACCTGAATTCCCGTTTGCATACATGTGGGTTCACGACCTTCACCTCTGGCCCCCGTAATTACAGTCCCATCCGCTATACTTGCCGAATGCTCGCCACGAATCCGACCAACGTTCACCAATACGTCTCGCAAAAGGCGGCCCTCTTTGAAGAGTCCGTCATTCGCAAGATGACGCAAGTCTGCCTCGCCCACAACGGCGTCAACCTCGCCCAGGGCTTTCCCGATTTTCCCACACCGCCGGAGCTGCAGGAGGCCTGTTGCAAGGCGATCCGCGATGGCTACAACCAATACGCCCGCACGTGGGGCGCGCCGGCCATGGTCGAGGCGCTGGCCGAGAAGGTCCGCTGGTTCAACGGCATGGAGATCGATCCCAACACACAGGTCACCATCTGCTGCGGCACGACCGAGGCGATGATGTCAACGCTGCTCGCGACGGTGAACCCCGGCGATGAAGTAATCGTCACCTCCCCGTTCTACGAAAACTACGGCGCCGACGCCATCCTCTGCGGAGCGGCTCCCAGATATGTGACGCTGCACGTGACAGCGCCTCAAGACTCAGGACTCGAGACTCAGGTCTCCTTCGTTTTCGACCCCGACGAACTCCGCGCCGCCTTCAACAACAAGACCCGCGCCATCATCGTCAACACGCCCAACAACCCGACCGGCAAGGTCTACACCCGCGACGAGCTTCAACTCATCGCCGACCTCTGCATCAAGCACGACGTCCTCGCCGTCACCGACGAAATATACGAACACATCCTCTACGACGGCCGAAAGCACATCAGCATCGCCACGCTCCCCGGCATGGCCGAGCGGACGATCACGATCAGCGGCATGTCGAAGACCTACAGCGTCACCGGCTGGCGCGTCGCCTGTGCCATCGCCTCACCGCCGATCACCGCCGCGATTCGCAAGGTTCACGACTTCCTCACCGTCGGCGCACCGCATCCCATGCAGATTGCGGGAGCGGCCGCGCTGCGGATGCCACGAAGTTTCTACGAGCAATTGAACATGGAATACACGCATCGCCGCGACGTGATGTGGGCCGGGTTACAGCGAGCCGGCTTCGAGGGCTTCTACCCCGAAGGCGCGTACTACATCATGGTAGACCTCACGCCGTTCCTCCGACCCGGAGAAGACGACACCGCCTTCGCGATGCGGCTGGTAAAGGAAGGCGGCGTCGCCACCGTCCCCGGTAGCAGCTTCTACAACCCACCCTCGCTGGGCCACAAGCAAACCCGCTTCTGCTTCTGCAAGAAGGAAGAAACGCTCAACGCCGCCGTCGACCGACTGGTGACATGGGCTGCGCGGGCCTAAGCACTTCGCCCGAAGGGCGCACGATCGTAGCCAGTGGCTTCAGCCACTGGTACATGGAATACCAATGACTTTTCTCCGCCCGAAGCGCACCCATTGCGCCTACCCCGGCTCTTTCACAACTTCCCCTCCATCCCGAATCTTCTTCAAATTCAACCCCCCAATCACATCCAGCGAAACCTCCCACGTCTGCCCCATCTTCACCGGCACGGCCGGCGCCTCGCATTGGGCCACGCGCACGCCCATGGCCTGTGCGGCTTGCGGATTCTCAACCAGTTCCCAGAAACGCTTCCACAACGCCCGGTTCGCGTCATTCTCACGCTCATCCGGCGTAAGATTGATCGTGAGGTCGTAGCCCCACTGCGGGTTCTGTTGGTCGCCGAAGACGCGGCGGAACAGGGCGACGCTCTCACCGTCGTTGGAGTCCTTCTTGATCCGCTCGGGATCAAACTTAACGATCATCGCCTCGACGTACATCTGCTTGCCGATGATCTCCGCCTGAATCGGTGCCTTGAGACTACCATCGGCGGCATACTCTTGCCAACGGAGGCGTGTGAAGGTCTGGCCTGCCTCGGTGCTGTGTTGACCGATGATGTCGATCTGTGCCACCCGCTTCGACGTACCAAGCCGGCGAACGTGTTCGCGCAATTCGCGTTTCTCGATTTCAAGCTGCTGCGTACGCTCGGTCAGCCGGGCCACTTCGCGACTGCCAAACGTCACCAGTGACCATACCGCCGCCACCACGACGAGGCATCCGCTCGCCGTCAGTCGAAACCACTTCATGCGATCTCCTGTGCCGTGCATATATCTCTCATATACCGCGCTGGGCGTGTCGCGCCGCCAAGGCCTTTCCGGCGACGTATCCGCCCGACCAGGCCCATTGAAAGTTAAACCCGCCGATCCGCCCGTCCACGTCCAGAATTTCTCCAACCAAGTACAGCCCCGGGCAAACGCGGGACTCCATCGTCGCAGGGTTGATTTCAGTCAGCGGAACCCCGCCGGCCGTCACCTCGGCGTAAGCATAGCCGCGCGTGCCCCGAATCGGCATCGGCCAGGCAAGCAGGGCGTTGATCAGCCGTCGCCGATCGTCACGGGGAAACTGAGACATTTGCGTGGTAGGTCGAAGGCTCAGTGCAGCAAGTACGGCGTCGGCCTGTCGGGCCGGCAGCAGCATAGCCAACACCGTTGCGACCTGTGACTTGGGGTGTTCAGCACCGAGATCGAGAAGCCGCTTCTCCAGTGTTGCGAAATCGTCATCGGGAAATAAATTGGCGGTGACAATGACAGGTCGTTTATCAAGCCGGGCACGATTCCAGACGCGCGAGGTATTCATGGCCGCCGGGCCGCTGACGCCGAAGTGGGTCCAGAGGAGCGAACCACGCAAGTGCTGGGGGGACTCGCCGTCCACCCGAATCGTGAGTTCAACCTCCTGCGTTAGGCCGGAAAGGGCGGTGTGGAAATTGCCGTCGAGCAGCAGGGGGTCAAGTCCGGGGGTGGTCGAGCAAAGGGTGTGGCCGAGTTGTCGGGCGAGTTCGTAGCCGCCGCCGTCGCTGCCGGTCTTCGGAAAGGAAAGGCCGCCAGTGGCAAGAACGACGCAGCCGGCGGAGATGGTTTCGGCAGCGGTGACGACTTCAAAGCCGAATCGTGGGCCGTTGAGTGCGTGGATCGTGGTGACTCGATGGTCCGTAATGATTCGCACGTTTCGCGATGTTGCCTCGCGAAGCAAGGCGTCCAGCACCGTCCGCGCCGAGTTGGAGTCGGGGAATAGCTTTCCGGTCGGCTCTTCGTGAAGCGGAACATTCAATTCGCGGAAGAATGCGATCGTGTCCTCAACCGAAAGCGCCGCGAGGATCTTCTTGATAATGTTCCGGCTGCCTCCCCAATAATCAGCGGGCGTAACGCGAACATTGGTGACATTGCAGCGTCCACCTCCGCTGACAAGGATCTTCGCGCCGAGTTTCGTCGCGCCGTCAAGGATGACGACGCGCAAACGCGGTGCAGCGCGAGCCGCGAAAATGGCCGTGGCGAGGCCCGCGGCGCCTCCGCCGACAATGGCCACATCCCATTGGGTGTCCTCGATTGCCACGCGGGCAGCATAGGGCAAAGAGGGCGGCAAAGACCATCGCCGTGGCGCCACGGAACCGGCAAGAATCGCCGCATCGATTTCGACAGGATTGGTAGGATTCGTCGCACGTTTGCGCCCGCCCAAGCCCCAGCGTTACCCGACGCGATTTCATTATTGGACGCATGTCGCCCATGGTGCTCCGGTTTCGTCGATTTCTTCGGTCTCAATGAGAGGCACGCCGCCGCCGATATCACAATGCACCAGGAGTATTCGCGCCATGACGACACAAAGAAGCATCTCGGTCCTGATCATTACGCTCACAAGTCTCGTCGCTGCAACCGACGCCAACGCCCAATTCGGAGGCCTGCAACGCCTCTTGTTTCGCTCCACGGAGTACAGCGGAGATCGCGACTTTCTTTCCAATCCCCAGGGCGGTCCGCTCTTTGACAACAACCTGTTTGACCAGCGCATCGAATACAACCGCGGCGGCGACGGATGGGCCTATGATACGTTCCGCTTCTTCGGCCCAGACTCCTTCGACAACCCCAACACACTGGATCTCGGTGCGTTCAAGGTGCAGCTAGGTCGTGATCCCACCATTCTCGGCTCCACGCAGCCGGTCGGCATTCACAATCGGATCGGTTTCACAACGCGGGTGATCCCCGAAGTCTCGTTCAGCACACGGACCGGCCAGCGCGCATTCGACATCTTCAGCGGACAAACAAATTTTGCCACGGCGCCCCTGAACTACAACGTCATCATGGACACCGGTGTGCAGAACTTCAATTGGAATGGCAACCTCTCGGTCGATTCCAATGGAAAAATCAACGCCCTCGGTTTTTACGACGTCAACATGCGGATAACCAATGTCGGCCAGTCCACCGCCGAAGGCGTTGTTCTGCAGAATGAACAAATCACGGATTTTGACACCGGTCCGCTTCATCTGACTGGCAACATCGTCTTTGACGCAATCGCCGGCGTATTCCAATCCACGGGTAATTCGCTCCTCGCGGCCCCGGGTTCAATCATTTCTGCCGCTCCACCCAAGGACAAGCGGGCCGACGAGTTGATGGCTCGGATCAACAATGGGGAAAAAATCAGTGACGCCGACATGCAGTTTCTCTTCCAGCAAATGCTGGTCGCGGCATTCATGAGTGATCCGCTTGGATTTCTCCAAAACGGATTGCCCGAGACCGTCGCTGGTTTCGAGGGCCTGAGCCTCACCAGTTACAATGCACCGCCAACAGGAGTCGATCCGGGTTACGTTGACGCGGCGATCGCCGCGGGCGTCACGGACGGCGTCGGCGTTTCTTCACTGGGAGACCCCGTCAGCGGAACCGTCCCCGAACCGGGAACCTTGGTTTTGCTGGCCGCCGCGGCCGTTTCGATGCGAGTCCTCCGAGAAGCGGAGCGGCGCCTTCCCTAGCGCGGGCGATTCATTCCAAATAGCTTGGTGCCCCGCGATCTCACGGGGCTTTTTTATTGCGCCGTGCCAATGCTCGGCCCGATATTTCATTCGCATGTGGATTCCACCTTCCTGGAGTGCACACGAGAGAAAACTTGTCCACAGGACCATTGGAAACGCGGCGTCTCGAAACGTAGACTGGTAGACGGAATGCAGGCTGGTGCGCTAGGATTCGCTCAGACGTCGTCGTTTGGCGTGTCCTCGCACAGGACGGGATTCAACGATGCTGGAAATTCAGACCATTCGAGCTGAGATGCCGGTCGCGCGGCAATACAGCTTTATGGATCATGCGGCAGTTGCCCCGATCTCCGGTCGTGCCGGCGCAGCCATGCGCCGATTCATCGAAGAAGCCGAGAGCCACGCCTACGCACGCAGCGGAATCTACCCGGAAGCCAGGCGCGTTCGCCAATTGGCCGGAAAACTGCTGAACTGCCACTCCGAAGAAGTCACGTTCGTACCAAACACCAGCACGGGCATTTCCTACGTCGCCAACGGACTGCAATTCTCCAAAGGCGACAACATCGTCACCACGGGGGCCGAGTTCCCCGCAAACATCTATCCGTGGATGAACCTTCGAAGTCACGGCGTTCAGGTGAAAATGGTCCCCGAGGACAACGCCCGCATTCCATACGAGCGACTGATTGAACTTATCGACGAACGCACGCGCGTGGTCACGGTGTCGGCCGTTCAATTCGGCAGCGGTTTCCGAACCGACCTCGCCGCCCTGGGGAACTACTGCCAGCAGCGCGGCGTGCTGTTTTGCGTTGATGCCATTCAGGCCCTTGGCGTCGTGCCGATCGACGTGCGGGCAATGAAGATCGATTTTCTCTCGGCCGACGGACACAAGTGGCTGCTCGGTCCTGAAGGTGCGGGCCTGTTCTATTGCCGGCACGAGTTGCTCGGCCTGTTACGACCGTCCAGTGTCGGTTGGCTTGGCATGAAAGATTGCCAGAACTTCGGCAACTATCGCATGGAATTCCGTGACGATGCCCGCCGTTTTGACGGCGGCAGCTACAACATGGCCGGAATCTGGGGGTTGGGTGCGTCGATCGAATGGCTGCTGGAGCTTGGAGTCAACCAGATCTGGGATCGCGTGCGAATGCTGACCGATCGGCTCGTCGAGGGCGTTCGTTCCAAAGGGTACCGCGTGGTGAGTTCGCGGCAGCCCGGCGAAGAGAGCGGCATCGTCGCCTTCGTCTCTGCCAAGCACGACCACGCGGGCATCGTCGACCACCTCCGACAAGAATATCGCACCATTATTGCGACGCGCCTCGGCCGCCTTCGTGCGAGCCCGCACTTCTACAACACCGAGGATGAGATCGACCAACTGGTCGAGCATTTGCCGGCGCATTGATTACGTTGCCTTCCTCGGTTAGCACTCTCCTTACATGACTGCATCCACGGTATGGACCGTCCTTTCGATCCTCTCCACGCTTGGCGCGCTGGCAGGAGTCGAGCACACCCTTCGCACGCGGCGTGAAGCCCGTGGGATGCTTGCGTGGATTCTCGCCCTGTTGCTACTCCCCGGCGTGGGTCTGGCGTTTTACCTGTTAATGGGAAATGTGCCGGTGCAGCGAAAGGTGCGGCGGCGCGCGCGACGGCGGCAGGCCATCCGCGTCGCACTGGCCCAACGCGCCCGACTCCTGGCAGATCACGATGCCCTGAACGTGCCGGAGCTTGACGCGGCCCAGCGATCGCTCATTCGGTTGGCCTCCCGTGTCGGCGAAACCGTCGTGACGCGGGGCAACGACGTGACGATCTACCAGGATGCCGAGGCGACGTTTCTCGCCCTGTCCCTCGCCATCGAAGAGGCCCAGCAGCATGTTCACCTTGAGTATTACATCTTCGCCCCCGATGACACCGGTCGTGCCTTCCGCGATCTCCTGATTCGAAAGGCGCAGGAAGGCGTGGAAGTGCGTCTGCTCATCGACGCCGTTGGATCGTGGTGGATAGGGCGTTCCTTCCTGGCCCCGATGCGCAAGGCCGGTGTGAAAGTTGCATGGTTCTTGCCCTGGGGATTGTCGAGCCGTCGGCTAAGCCTGAACTTTCGTAATCATCGCAAACTTGTCGTCGTGGACGGCCGCGTCGGGTTCACGGGGAGTCAGAACATCGGCGATGAGTACCTTGGACGTAAGAAAAAATACGGTCCCTGGCGCGACACGCACCTGCGCCTGATCGGGCCGAGCGTGGCGCAGTTGCAGGAGGTGTTTGCAGAGGATTGGCATTTCGCTGCCGGCGAGGATATTTCAGCGCCAAAATACTTTCCGGAGCCGAAGGCGGTCGGGCGGATTGCGGCGCAGATTATTCCAAGCGGGCCGGATCGTCGGCCGCATGGTCTGTACCAGCTTCTTTTTGGTGCCGTCGGCGACGCCCTGAATGACGTCTGCCTGCTTACACCATACTTCGTGCCGGACCATGCGATGGTGCTGACCCTTCAGACAGCCTCGCTGCGCGGCGTTCGCGTGCGACTGATGATTCCATCGAAGTCGAATCACCGCATCGTGCTATGGGCAGGGCGAAGCTGCTACGAGGATCTGCTTGAGGCGGGCGTTGAGGTGTATGAATACGAATACGCCTTGCTGCACTCCAAAGTCGTCATTATCGACGGTCGCTGGGCGATGGTCGGCTCGGCAAATATGGACGAACGTAGTTTCCGGATTAATTTTGAACTGACGACGATGCTCTACGACGCCGAGCCGACCCGTGAGTTACAGGCCGATTTCGACAAGCTCCTCGTTCGCAGCCATCGCATCACGCGGGCCGACCTCGCCGCGTGGACCTATCGGGAACGACTGACGGCAGGACTGGCACGGTTGGCGACACCGATGCTATGAAGACGGGCGGTTTAAGGACTACCAATGGGTCACAGTAGCAAATCTATTTCTCGCGCTTAATCATCACCGCCGTCAAATCATCCGCCTGGACCGAGCCGGGGGCGAAGTCGAGGACGGCCTTATGCAGCAGGGCGATGATTTCTTTGCACGGCTTGTCGCGGTTTGCGCGGATCAAATTATACGTTCGCTCAAGACCGAACTGCTCCCGGTCATCCCGTTGCCACTCGAAAAAGCCGTCGGTGATGACAATCATCATGTCGCCCGGCTCCATGTGGAAGTTGTCGGGGTCGCTGAACGGGATGTCCGCCATGATACCGAGCGGCACGCCATTGGCCTTGAGCTCGATGATCTCGTCCGTGGCGCGGATGTACTTGATAATCGGCCCATGGCCGGCACTGATATACAACAGGCTGCTCGTCTTCGGCTCAATAAGGCCGAAGAAGGCCGTCACAAAACGGTCGTCCGGCAAATCTTCGCAAAGCAGGTTATTCACCCGCGTCACCGCCTCGGCCAGATTGTGCGACATGGAAATGGTCGCACGAAACAGCGCCCGGCATTCGGCGATCATCAACGCGGGACCGATGCCGTGGCCCGTCGCATCGGCGATGGTCACGGCAAGGCTGTTATCCGACAGGGGAAGATAATCGTAACAATCGCCGCCGGTCTGGTCGGCCGGCTTGTTCCATCCGGCGATGTCAAAGCCGTCCAACTTTGCATCCGAATCAGGAAGCAGGCCCTGCTGAATGTCGCGGGCGATGTTGAGGTCGCGCTCAATGCGCTGCTTCTCAGCGTAGTGCTCAAGGAGCAGTTGCCGCTGTACCGCGACACCCACCTGCGCTCCGAACATCTTGACCAGTTCATAATCCCACGGATCGAAGTGCCCGTCGGATTTGTTCAGTACTTGCAGGACTCCGACGATGGAATTGTCGAAGCCCAGCAGGGGAAACGTGATCATGTTTCGCGTGCGGAAGCCGGTCTTACGATCGATCTCCGGGTTGAAGCGCGGGTCGGCGTAGGCATCGGGCACATTGATAATCTCGCCCGTGCGTACGACTTCGCCGGCAATTCCTTTGTCGGCCGGAAAGCGAATCTCATCGACCCCCGTCGCCAGCCGGCTGTACAACTCCTGGCGCTCGCTGTCGAGGATAAACACGGTGGCGCGTTCGCATTCCAGCACCGAAAGCGCCGCTTTTTCCACGATGCGGAGCAGAGGGATCAATTCGGCCGTAGCACCAAGGCTGCGTGATACTTCAAGCACGGCGCGCAGGTCGGCGATGTGCTTTTCGTGGTGGTCCCATTTGTCATGGGTTGAAAGACTTGGAGGCGTCGTACTGCTCATTCGAGGATTTCTTCTGAAGAGTGCCCCGGTCCGATCCGCCCCCAAACACGATGCTACGCTACGGCGAAACCAACGCAGCGACAAATCCGGCCAGATCGAGGCCGTCCACGGCGATGTCGTTGTTCATGTCCGCGCCCCCGCAGGCCCGGACGGGTGGGGTGTCGCTCAGCAGGTCGGCAACAAACAGGGGAATATCCGTGACCGTCACGCGGCCATCGTGATCCATGTCACCCCGCGGGTCTGCACACCAAATAAAAAGCCCCTTCTCGATATCGCTCCCGAGAATGATACCGCTGGGGAGATACGGATAATTGTCCCACAGACTGTTGTAGTTGGGTGAGTCGTTATCCGGATACGTATCGAACCAGGCCATCTCCGTCGGAGATGTTGGATTCGTTACATCCCAGATTCGAAGCCCGCTTCGGTAATTGGATTGGAACAACCGCGAACCCTTCACATACTGATTGTGGTCGATGGAGGGCGAGCCGTTGGTAAACGTGGCCACCTGAACGGGGTTTGAGAGATTGCTGACGCTGATGACGTGTGTCGTGGTCGGAATCCCGAGATTGTTTTCATCAAACTCGTCATCAAGAAAAACATACTGTCTGTCCGTCGAAAGCCAGCCCTGATGTGAGAACCCGCCGCCGGGGTATTGATAGTTCGACATCTCGATCGGGTTCATTTTGTCCGTAACGTCAATGATCCCGAGGCTCGGTGTCCCACCGCCGGAACCCGTGTCGTTGTACATGAAGGCAATCTCCCGGCCGGCATAGGTTCCGGAGTCGTAGGTGACGACCTGACACTCATGCACATACCGCGTCGCGAAGATGGTATTCACATGCGCCGGTGCAGCCGGATTGGCGAGGCTGTAAATCTTCACACCCTTGGTGCTGCCGCCGCCGCATCGATACAGATAGCCACTCTGTTGATTGACTTCAATCGTGTGGGATGAAATCTGGTGGGCGTTTGGAGCGGTGATACGTCCCTCGTACGTGACGATGCCGGCATCGATTTGCGACAGGTCGATGATCTGAACGCCCTCGCCTCCTTCGCTGACGGCGTAGGCATGGTCTTGATACGTACGTATGTCGCGCCACAGACTGCAGGGCCCGGCAACGAAACCGACGATGACGGGGTTGGTCGGGTCCGTCACGTCCACGAAACCCGTCCCGCACGAGATGCCCATCAACGCGTATTCACGGCCCGATGGCGACACGTACCCTTCGACGGTGCTCCCGCTTGTGTTCTGAGATCCAAAATCCGTAACCGTGAGCCAACTCAGCAACTGCACGCCGTTCGCCGGAAACGTAACCCCCGGCTGCCCGCCTTGGCCGGATGACCAACCGGGTCCAGGGTAGGCCGGCTCTGCATCGTGGTTGTGTTGCGCCTCGATGGCCGGATCAAGCGCCTCGCTGAGATCTTCGTCCGGGTGCCCAAGAACCGGAATCGGAATGATGAATGCCGTGGACACGAGGATCAAGGCGAGGCGGTAACGCAGAACAAAATGATGCATGTGCGGTTCCTGATACGAGGGGGACCAACCAACGACCTCTATTCTACCCGAGTGCCATCCCGAAACAAAGCGGCGGCATTCCATTAGGGACTTAAGAAGTCCTTTACCATTCAGTGACGAGGACGGGTGTTCCAATGGGAGCGACCTCATACACCGCAATCACATCCCGATTCTTTAGGCGCACACAACCCATCGACGCCGGAGAGCCGATTTTTTCCTCAGCCGGCGTGCCGTGAATGTAGATGTAGCGATCGTATGAATCGACTCCCTGACCGGCGTTGATTCCCGGTTCCGAACCGCGCAGCCACAGGATTCGCGAGAGCACATAATCCTTCTCCGTCACCTGCCCCGGCAGCCAGACCTTCCCGGTGAACTTTCGCTCACTCATGATCGCCCCCTCGGGCAGTCCGTCGCCGATGCGCTCGACGATGGTGTGCCAGCCGAGCGGCGTTTGATTGGACCCTTCCTGATTGCCCAGGCCCTTTGCCGCGGTCGAGCAGGGATACACAAACCGCACGACGCCCGCCTCGATGCCGATGAGCCGTTGCCACCGTGCCGTCACCCACAGGCCGAGCCGATCGCCGACGTGTTCCTTCCAACCCACCAACTCCAACCGCTCGCGAACGTCGCGCGGTAGCGTGTCAGCGGACGCCAGTCGCTCCGTCGCCGGAATGCCCTCGCCACGATACGGAGATCGGCCCACGACGCGATACCCAATGTAGCAGACCAGAATGGTAATTAGCGCCCAGCGTACGATCTGAAAGTAGTTCAGTGGAGTTGTTTGGCGCGAACGGCGGGGCATCGTATTTAGAATAGACGGTGCGGCGGCTGAATCCAAGCGTGTTTCATAGTGCGTATCGCAATAGGTCGCGCATCGTGGTGAAGCGGAACGAGTCAAAGAGCCGGTGCAATCGCCGTTCCATTCGGCCGCGGAACAGCTCCTGCGTCACCTCGCGGAATCGCCCGCATTGGACGCCACTCTCCCGATGGGCCGCCACGCCGCCGACATCCAGTTCATACGGGTGCATATAGAGAATCGCCGGCTGTCGGTTTCGGTTCAGGTTTCTCACCGCTGCCCGAATGACCCAGCTCGGCAGCAACCGAAAGTACCCGCCGCCGGCCATTGGCCAATTCGTGCCCAGCATTCGAAAGCTGGCGGGGGGGCATTCGATCAATCGTGACTCGGCCCAGCGGTGAATGGTCCGGGGAGCAGTCGGGATGCCATAGCGGCGGTGGAGAATCGGAAAAATGCTCGAACTGTACTTAAACCCCAACTCTTCAAGAATCGGCCCGGCCCAGCGGGTCTGCTCCACGACCGAAAAGGCCGGCGCTCGATACCCGATGGGCCGCTGACCTGTGATCGCGGTCAGAATATCGATGCTTCGCTGGACATCGTCCCTGAATCGGCGCGGGCTGATCGTGGTAAGCAGTTCATGCCCGTGTCCATGCGAGGCGATCTCGTGCCCCTCGGCATGGACCTCCCGAACAAGCGACGGGAACTGTTCGGCGACCTTGGTGAGAACGAAAAAGGTCGCCTTGACCTGATGCCATGCCAGGAGTTGCAGGCATCGCTTGGTATTCTCAACGACGCGATGGCTGACCGGCTGGTTCGGCCCGAGGACGGCGATGGGCCAGTCCTCCAGATCGACCGTGAAAACGTTTGCAGGCGTGGTTTCCGTGGAATTTGGCGCGCACCAGAACTCCATTCCGGGAGCGTCGCAGCGTCGCAATGCAGCACCCGGGGCATCCCTGCCCAACTCCGTGGCAATCGCCGAATCCATGGCACAACCTGTCCGGTCTACATCGGCGGATTCCATTGGTTCGTCTTGAGTTACTCGCCGCCGGTCCCAATGACCTACACTGTGCTGATGTCTATCGCCTCACGTCCCCGCGCTGTCATTTTCGACCTGGACGGCACGTTGACCGTCGCGACCATCGATTTTGATGCCATTCGCGCCGAGATCGGCCTGCCGAACGAACCGATTCTGGAGGCCGTGCTGCAAATGCCCCCGGCGGAACGTGCTCGGGCCGAGGCCATTCTCCATCGCCACGAGATCGAGGCCGCCGAGGCCAGCCGCCTGCAGCCGTTTGCCGTGGAGGTGGTCGCGGCCATTCGAGCAGGGGGGATACCCGTGGCGCTAATGACCCGAAACTCGCGATGGTCGGCCCGGCATTTCATGGACAAGCATGGTCTGGCCTTTGACTTCATTCGGGCACGCGAGGACGGCCCCATGAAGCCCTCGCCCGAGCCGATCCACGACATCTGCCGGGCGTTCGCCGTTTCACCGACCGACACGTGGGCAGTGGGGGACTTCCGATTCGATCTGATCTGCGCCAACGCGGCCGGTTCGACCAGTGTGCTTTTCCACGACCCGTCTTTGAAACGGCCGGATTGGGCCGATGAAGCCGATCACGTGATCAACTCCCTGAAGGAGCTTCTCCCACTCATGGGCATCGCATGATTTCGTTTTGCCGAGCTTCAAGCCCCAACCTACAATCCGCGACCATGCTTCGTCCCGTCGTCCCAATCATGCTGCTCGTCACCGCGTTCGTTTCAGGTAGTTGCCGCGCGATGGACGACCAGCCGAAGGCATCGTCCCAGCCTGCCGCCTCCACGACGCCCGGCAAATCAACCTCCGGCAATGCCAAGGTCGATCAAATCCTCGATCGCCTGGAATCCAAGGGGAAGGCGATCAAAGGTCTTGCCTGCAAGATCGACTATCGGCACGTCGTCGTTGACCCTGTCCAAGACCTGACCGCGAAAGAGGGCGAATTGCTCTTTGCCCGCGGCGAGCCGAACTCCAGGTTCCTCGTGCATTTCAGCAAGCTCCGCGCTGCCGGCGTCGTGCGCGACGTTGGCGAGCATTTCGCCTTTGACGGCCAATGGCTTATCGAACGAAACGACAAGTCCAAGACCATCATCAAGCGTGAAGCGACCCGTCCCGGTGAAACGCAAGACCCGTTTGAAATTGGCAAAGGCCCGTTCCCGCTGCCCTTCGGCCAGAAGCGCGAGGCCATGCTTAGTCAATTCAAGATCGAACTCGCCGACTTCATCCTTGGCGACCCCCGAAACACCGATCATCTGCATTGCGTGCCGCTGCCGAATACAAATCTCGCGGCTAAGTACAAACGTGTCGAAATGTTCATCGATCGGACCTTGGAGCTTCCCGTCCGAATCGTCACCGAGCGCGTCGAAGACGACAGCCGGATCGAAGTCGATTTCAAAGACGTGGACATCTCCGCCGCGCCGGCCGGATCGCGTTTCAAACTCGATGAACCCAAGGACTTCACCGTTTCCGTGGAACCCCTCGACCCTGCGGCAGCCCAACCCCCGAAGTGAGCTTATGCGCCGACGTCTCACCCGCCGCGTTACGATGCTCGCCATGATCTTCGGCGCGACGCTCTCATTTCCCGCCTGCGATATTCCCCGCGGCTCCACGCAGAAGAACAACCTCTCGGCGATGCGCACAACGCCCATCACCATCACCGGCAAGGCCACGTACACGGCATGGATCGCCGACAGCGCCGAAAAAGAGCAGCTCGGCCTGATGAACGTCACCGAGGCCGAACTGACCACCGACAAGGGCATGATCTTCATCTTCCCCTACGACCGTCAGCTCAACTTCTGGATGCGCAACACGATCATCCCGCTGGATATCGCCTATATCCGTTCCGACGGCACCATCGTAAAAACCTACACCATGCAGCCCCTGCAGGAGTTCGGCTACAACTCAATTGAGCCGGCCCGCTTCGCCCTTGAAGTCCGCTCCGGCCAGTTCGCCGCCAAGGGCATCAAAGAAGGGGATCACGTGGAAATCCCCGCCGACCTGTTCAATTAGCCGCCCGACCGGCCGATATACTCTCACCATGCGAATACGCGAACTCCTCTCCACCGGCCGGCCGTGCTTCTCTTTCGAGTTCTTTCCGCCGAAGACCGACGCCGGGCTGGCAACCTTGCGAGAGTCCGTCCGCGCCCTGCGCGATCTAAACCCCACGTTTGTCTCCGTGACCTATGGTGCCGGCGGCAGCACGCGCGACCGAACGATCGAACTGGTCGGTGAAATCCAGCGGCATTATGGCATCGAGGCCATGGCGCACCTGACCTGCGTCGGTTCCTCAAAAAGCGAAATCGCCGCGATCCTGCAGCGCCTGCAGGCGGCCGGCGTGGAAAATGTCCTCGCCCTCCGCGGCGATCCGCCCAAGGGTGAATCCTCTTTCGTCGCCACCGCCGAAGGGTTCGGTTATGCGAACGAACTCGCCGCGTTTGTCCGCCAACACATGAACGCCTGCATCGGAGGCGCCTGCTATCCCGAGGGCCACGTCGAATGCACCCGGCCCGACGGCACGCGCGATCTCGACCGCGACCTGGCGAACCTGCAGCGCAAGGTCGACGCCGGCGCCGAGTTCCTCGTCACCCAGCTCTTCTTCGATAACAACGCCTATTTCAACTTCGTGTCGCGCGTCCGCGCCGCCGGAATCGGCGTGCCCATCATCCCGGGCATCATGCCGATCACAAACGTGGAGCAGATTCGCCGCTTTACGCAGATGTGTGGAGCATCGATTCCGCAGAGCCTGCTGACCGAACTCGACGCACTGAAGGACAAGGACGACGCGGTGCTCAGCCTCGGCGTCGCCTATGCAACGGCCCAATGCCTCGACCTGTTGCAGCGCGGAGCCCCCGGCATCCACTTCTATACGCTGAACAAATCCTTCGCGACGCGAACCATCCTCACCTCGCTGCGAACCATTTGGCCGCCTGCAATGCGCCCGGCCGGTGCGCGGTCGTAGGCCCCGAATGCGCGCAGGATCACTTCAAGTGAAAAGCAATGCCCCAACGATTCATGACTTATTGACCGAACGAGCTTCGCGACGATCGCGAGCCGCCTGAGCCGAAGCTGCTGCCACTGCTCCTGCCGGAGCCGCCTCCGAATCCCCCGGAGCCGCCCCCAAATCCGCCGGAGCCGCCTCCAAATCCACCCGAACCTCCGAACCCGCCCGAACCTCCGAACCCACCGGATCCTCCCGAACCACCAAATCCGCCGGAGCCGCCGAAGCCACCGCCGCTGTTGGATCCACTTCGCGAGTTTCGCCGACGGTTTGAGGAAGAATTGGAATTGGAACTGGAATTGCCGTCGCGGGAGTTTCGCGAGTTGCGCCCGCGCGATCCACCGACCACGCCGGTACTGAGTCCCGTGCCCGTTCCGCGCGACGAACGCGAGCTGCGCGACGAGCCCATCATGCTGCTGGAACCGGATGAGCCACTGCCTCGCGATGAGCCTCCCCGGCCGCCCGACCCCGTCCACGGGCCGCCGGCGACCTTTACCGGCTTGGAGTTCGCGAGTGCAAACTGATGCGCCTGGCGCATTTCAACAAGCGTTGGGAAATCCTTTTCAGTACTCTCCATGAATTCGAGTCGAGTAGGCGCCGGGCCGTACTGCGTCTTGGCAACGGCCTCGGCATAGCGATGCTCAAACGCCACAGCCTCACGCAACACCTTGAGCTTGGTTGCCGCATCACCCGAGAACGACTCGGGCAGCACGTCGCGATGCGCCGCGTACCACATGTCCACCGCCTTGCGAAATGGCTCGGGCGTGCCCTCGGTTTCCCATTGATCCATGATCAGCACGGCCAACTCGCCGTACCGATCGGGATGGTCAAGGATGAACTGAACCTGCTGCGGCGTCGGCAGCGCGTCACTCTGAAAGTTCATGCCGCCGACCTGCGCCGCCAATTCGCCCGATGCCGCCGAAAGCTGCTGCGACCCTGTCGCATTCTCCGCCATGCGCTTGGCCCAGCCGTCAAGCGCGGGTTTGGACTCCTGCGCCTCGGCGGCGCACATCTGATCAATGAGCACGCCGACCCCCGCGCGGTCCTGCACGTAGGCCCGTCCAAGGCTCGTCAACGCAAGGAGATTTTGCTGAAGCGTTGCGATGGCGTCGCCGCGCTGCGTCACGATCGTGGCCGCCTGCTGAACGGAACTCGGATAACCGCGCGTCAAATCTCGCAGCACGCCCGGAGTCGATGGGTCGATATAACGAAGGTTGATGACCAGGTCGGGGAATTGCGATAACTCGAGCGCCGCAAGTCGCACGTCTTTCGGATAGTGCAGCAATCCAGAGATCGCATCGCGCGTCGCCGGCCGATTGGGGTTCAGCTTGGTGGGCATCATCCGCTGGAGATGCGCCATCTCCTGCCCCATCAAGGGGGTCGCCAACAGCACCAAGCCTGTCATCCACCAATAGCCAGACCGTCGCATGCGCGGAACCTCCGGGTAGGGGCCGAGTACCCTATTCTAGTACATCGGTCGGCCGGTTTGGATGCAAAAGCCACGGGGGACGTCCAACGACGAAAGCGGCCTTTCACCCGCCCATAAGGGATTTCTCCACGCCGGATCGGGAAACTTCCACACCCCGCCCCGGCAGAACCTGCGGGAACGGCCCCTAAAGGCCTGCCATGCCGCAAACGCTCTGGCACACCCCTTGCTATTGTTGCCTTACGTGGAGGCGTTACGATCCCGGCCAGCAAAAAGGAGTATTTCCATGTCAGACATGAACCCGTTCAAAATCGCCCAGCAACAACTCGATGAGGCCGCCAAGAAGCTCGGCCTCGACCCCGCCACCCACGAACTCCTGCGCTGGCCCATGCGTGAGTACCACTTCACGATCCCCGTCAAGATGGACAACGGCGCAACCCGCATCTTTCACGGCTACCGAGTCCAATACAACAACGCCCGCGGCCCGACCAAGGGCGGCATCCGCTGGCATCCCGATGAGACTATCGACACCGTCCGCGCCCTCGCCGCGTGGATGACATGGAAGTGCGCCGCCGTGAACATCCCCCTCGGCGGCGGCAAGGGCGGCATCGTCTGCAACCCGAAGGAACTTTCCGAAGGTGAAAAGGAACGCCTCGCCCGCGGCTACATCCGCGCTGTCGGCAAGGAACTCGGCGTCCATCGCGACGTGCCCGCGCCCGATGTCTACACCACGCCGCAAATCATGGCGTGGATGATGGACGAGTACGAGACCATCGTCGGCCACAGCCATCCCGGCATGATCACCGGCAAGCCCCTCCCGCTCGGCGGTTCCGAAGGCCGCGGCGATGCAACGGCCCGCGGCGGCGTCTATTGCGTCCGCGAGGCCGCGAAGAAACTCAAGATCGACGCGGGCAAAGCCAGCTACGCCATTCAGGGCTTCGGCAATGCCGGCCAGTTCGCCGCGACCTTGCACAAGGAAATCCTCGGCGGCGGCAAGCTGGTGGCCGTCAGCGATTCGCGCGGCGGCGTCATCTGCAAGAACGGCATCGACGCCCAGGCCATCGTGAAATACAAGCTGGAGACCGGCAAGGTCGAGGGCTTTCCCGGCACCTCGCCGATCAGCAACAGCGATCTGCTCGAACTCGATGTGGATATTCTCTATCCCTCGGCCCTGGAGGGCGTCATCACCTCCGCCAACGCCAACAACATCAAGGCCAAGATCAGTTGCGAACTGGCCAACGGCCCGACAACGCCCGAGGCCGACGCGATCCTGCACAACAAAGGCATTCTCGTTCTGCCCGACTTCATGGCCAACGCCGGCGGCGTCACCGTCAGCTACTTCGAGCAGGTGCAGAACACCTACAACTACTACTGGTCACTTGCCGACGTGCACCAGCAGCTCGACCGCCGCATGACCGATGCCTTCGACGCCGTGTACAACACCCGCGAAAAAGCCCGCGTCCACATGCGACTGGCGGCCTACATGGTGGCGGTCACGCGCGTAGCCGAGGCCTGCAAACTCCGCGGCTGGGTCTAATCGGTTATCCAGCCAAATCGATAATCCAGAGTGATGTTGCCCCCATCCCCTCCCCTTGATAAGGGGAGGGCAAGGTCTCCAAAGGCGACTCGCCGTGGCGAGGTGGGTAAGCGCACTTCCTCCCCTTGGGAACAACGTTTCGCATGAACGCGCGAATTCGCACAATCTGAGCACCTGGCGCAAGCCTGGTGGCATGTCGCGTAACCTCACGGCTGCAAAGCACATACTATGGTTCATGCGAAATTCTGTTGCGAAGCGGATTGAGGAGCGCCCGAGGAGGAAGCCCCGAAAGGGTGGGGTCCCCCTTGTGCGGAGAATCCTTTCTCGCATGCATCGTCTTGGGAATCCATTCCCGCGTACCAATCCAGCTTCCATCGCGCATCGCCTTCCGGGTGGCATGGGTCAACTCGTTGACCCGTGGCAGCTCAAGGTAACGCGCCGACAATTCTGCACACCGAGCCGCACAGCGCAAGTCGAAGATTCGCCGCGGCAATCGCACAGGCCGAAAACTTGCTCGTGCGAGTCGAAGAGTCGCCTGGGAGACAATCCCTTCTCGCACGCACCACCAGCGGGTCGCAGAGTCGCCTGGGAGACAATCCCATCCCGCGCACCCTCCGCTCATTGCTCGTGCGAGTCGAAGAGACGCCCAGGAGACAATCCCTTCTCGCACCTACACCGCCCGGCAGGGCGCACGCTCGTAGCCGGTGGTGTCAACCGCCGGTACCAATTCCCCCAATAACCCCCTGCGTCCGGAGGACGCACGAACTCCGCCGCCCGCCCGCATCACCCCCTACGGCCGCAAAAACCGCTCCACAAACAGTTGCGTGTCCAGCGCATTGACCAGCCCATCGCCGTTCATATCACCGCGCTCCGCACTGCACCCGCACGCATCGCCATAGCCATCGTTATCGCAATCCTCCTGGCCGGGCTTCAGCCGGCCCGCCTTTGCCACCAACTTCAGTTGGTGGTCCAAGGTGCCCCAACAAACTCCCCAAGCCGGCTTCAGCCGGACTTCATACAAACGGTGAAAGCAAGGGTGGCATGGGTCAACTCGTTGACCCGTGGTCGCTGGTGCGGGCTTGCTCGTGCGAGTCGGAGAGTCGCCTGGGAGACAATCCCTTCTTGCTCGTGCGAGTCGAAGAGTCGCCTGGGAGACAATCCCTTCTCGCACGCACCACCAGCGAGTCGCAGAGACGCCCAGGAGACAATCCCTTCTCGCACCTACACCGCCCGGCAGGGCGCACGTTCGTAGCCGGTGGTTTCAACCACCGGTACCAATTCCCCAATAACACACCTCGTCCTCGACAGGTTCGAATCAACAAGCACCAACGGTGCGCTCCAGCCTGGTGCAACGCACCAGGAAAAAATCGCCCATCCCAATAAAGCCCTGAAAGGGCGGCCTAACCCACGCCCTAACACCTCGCCCGCGCCCCACATCGCACCCCCAAGCCCAAAAAGCTTTAATATAGGCTGGTGCACCGCTATCCATTGTCCATTATCAATTATCCATTGGCCCTCCCCCCTCGCACCCACTCCCAGCGGGTCATTGAGTCGCCTTGGAGACAATCCCATCCCGCGCCTCAATCACTGTCCATTGCCTCCCCGTTGTCCATTGTCAACTGTCAATTGTCCATCGGCTCTCCCCTTCCACCGGTCTTTTTGGTATAATCCCCCCAATGCGCACTGCGTCACCTTTTTTCGGAGACCCCGCCATGAAGCGCCTGCTCTCAACCAACCCCCTCCGTGCCTTAGCGCCTGTATGCCTCTGTGCCTTTTTTTCTCCCACCGCCGTATGGGCCGGCCCCACCGTCACCAACGTCACCGCCGCCCAGCGGCCCGACCAATCGCGCCTGGTCGACATCACCTACGACCTCGCCGCCACCGGCCCCTGCACCGTCTGGTTCGTCGTCAGTTCCGACGGCGGCACCAGCTGGAACATCCCCGCCATGACCTACACCGGTGCCATCGGCCCCAACGTCAGCCCCGGTGCTGCCAAAGCAATCGTCTGGGACGCCGGTGCCGACATCCCCGGCAAGACCGGCAGCTTCAAGGTCCGCGTCTTCGCCGACGACGGCCTCGGCACCAACATGGTCCTCGTCCCCGGAGGAACTTTTCCATATCAGGGCAATGTCCAATCGCAGATTTATGTTGGGCCATTCCTCATCGACAAATACGAAGTGACGAATCAGCGATATTGCGAATACCTAAATAGCGCCGACCAAAACGGCGACCACTACCACCCCAGCATGGAAATCACTCGCAACGGCACACCACCTGCCGTCACCTACGCCGTCTATATTGGAAAACAGAATTACCCCATTCGCTGGGTGAGCGCGTTGGACGCCGAGGCCTTCGCCGCCTGGCTCAGCGCTCGCGACAGCCGTACCTACCGCCTGCCCACCGAGCAGGAGTGGGAAAAGGCCGCCGCCTGGGACAACGTTCAGAACATCTACTGGTACTACTGTTTCCAAAGCAACAGCATCGACTGTACACGGGCCAATCATCACAATGGCTCGGTCTACTGCGTCGGCAGCGCGTCGGAAGTCGGCCATTACAACGGCACCGGCGGCACGGTCGATTCCAAAAGCTTCTTCGGCTGCTACGACATGAGCGGCAACCTCTGGGAATGGACAAGCTCTGACTACCAGCCTGGGTATCGTGTGAATCGCGGCGGCGCGTGGAACTACAGCGCCACGGACTGCCAGTCGACGTTCCGCAACTACAGCACGCCCGCCACTCGGAACAACAACTATGGATTCCGTCTGGTCCTGGACTCAAATTAGTTTTTGTACTTTGCCTTTTTACACTTTTTTCCGAGCGCAGCGAGGATCGAAATTATTTTGAGAAACGGTCAGATTGAATGAACCAGGAACTCAAAGTCATCGCCGACTCTCGCGACGCGCAGCGCCCCGTCATCGCCTATCACGTCATCTTCTGCGCCTACGGATTCTGGCTGCCCAATGATCCGCGCGGGAGCAACTCCGATTTCGTCGGCTCGCCCGCCATTTTCCAATTCGGCCCCGCCACGAAAACCGATTCACGCCGCTCCGTCGCCCGCAAGCCGCATGACATCCAGGCCCGCCTTGCCGCCAAGCGGGCTTTGAAGTATCCGCCCGTCGTCTTCGACGGCCGCCAAGCCCAGGTCGTCGCCCGGGCCTTTGCCCGCATCGTGGCCAAATGCGGCCACATCGTGTACGCCTGCGCGATCCTGCCGCAGCACGTCCACTTGGTGATCGCGCGGCATTCCTACCGCATCGAACAAGTCGTTCGTCTGCTCAAGGCCGGAGCCAGCACGGAGCTGGCCGCGAGCAACCTTCATCCGCTGGCCAGCTTCGCCCCGCCCGGCGAAACGCCTCCAACGCCCTGGGGCGCGGACTGCCGCAAGGTTTTTCTTTTCACGGACGAAGAGATCGTCGGACGCATCCACTACGTCGAAATGAACCCCGTGAAGGAAGGCAAGCGCAAACAAAATTGGAGCTTCGTAACGCCGTTCACCGGCACTTGTGGCACAGCCGTCTCGCCAGTGTTCGCGGCGAAGCAGATCGCTGTTCTGCGAACCGCGGCGAACCAGGAGGCGCGCAAATGATCCACAAGCGCCGTATTGGCATCCCGTTTCGCCTCGGTTCGCAGAACCGAGCTTTTTCGATTGCGCTTTTGTGCATCGCGCCGGCAATTACCCTCTGCCCCGCGCGCGCCGACCTCACCTCCACCGACAGCGCCCCCTTTCCCATGAACACCCAATCGACCTACACCGCCCCAACCTTCACCGACAGCGCCCCATTCAATATCAACACCGCCCTCACCACCACCGTCCCCACAT
The DNA here is from genome assembly GCA_016235815.1 of Planctomycetota bacterium. Classification (GTDB taxonomy): domain Bacteria; phylum Planctomycetota; class Phycisphaerae; order UBA1845; family UTPLA1; genus JACRIM01. The sequence continues at coordinate 2,665 of JACRIM010000060.1, read as the reverse complement.
TCGCCGACAGCGCCGCCTTCAACCTCAACACCTCGCTCACTTTCATCGCCCCGGCCTACTCCGATAGCCAGCCCACATCGCTCGACACCCGCAACATCAACCGCGCCTGGGGCGACTCCGAACTCTTCTCCATGAACGTCCCCCAAGCCGCCCCGACACTCAACTCGGCCGTTCCCCAATGCAACGGCATCACCCCCGGCATCCGCCTCACCTGGACCGCCGCCCCCGGAGCCACGAACTATGACATCTTCCGCAACAACGCCCTGATCTTTACCACCCAAACCAACGGCATCACCTTCTGGAACATCAATGGCCTCTCCGCCGGCGCAACCTACACCTACAAAATCCGCGCCCGCTTCGGCGCACTCACAAGTCCGCTCTCCAACCCCGTCTCCGCCGTTGCACCGATGTGTGCGCTGACTCCGCCAGCAAACCAGCCGCCACCCGGCCTGCCCCCGCCACGTCCCCCACTTAGTTCGCCCAGCCATCTTTGGCCGTGGAACGAAGGAAGTGGTACGTTTCAACAGGCGACAGTTGCGTTGACGCCGAATCCGAACTGGCCGACATACATTCTCGCTCACGGCTGGGATGGAGCACTCGATGGAATTGGAGTGAGCAAGCCGCCATGTCAAAACCAGGCCTTCGCAATGTCTTCGATCGCCTGCGCGATTCGTCAGCGCGTGCATCAATCGAACATCTATGCATGGGATTGGGCTGTTTCGGCCGATCCGAACGAAAAGTGCGATGTACCAGATCAATTTCTCGTGACGGCTGCAACTCTGTGGCAGAATCTACAAAACTTGTTTTATCAAGGGCTATTTCAGGGCGGATCGTTAGCCTTGGCGAATAGGAGTCGCGACGCAATTCTAAGTGCTGCATCTGACTTGGAGAAAATATACCAAGATGCCTACAAATCCGGTAAGAAGGCAAAAGAAGAAGGAAGCGCATTGACGCTGGCCCTCAAGGACTTAATCCAGGCGAACAATGGCCAGATAGGAAGCGAGTTGCACTTCATCGGCCATTCACACGGAGGCGGACTCTTGGGTCAAACCGCCCGGGAATTGAGTGCCACCTATCCAATTGACTCGCTAACCGCCCTGGATACCCCCAGGATCGCGGGCATCGACACGCAAGAGCTGATCGTCCCATCATCAGTGAACGCGCTGGCCTTCTTTTACTACACGCTTTCGTCCCCACTCGGTGTAGGACGGGCTCCGTTAAAAAACGGTGGGACCAATGTTCTCCTTCATGACCTTCCTGAGTATGCATGTTCTTTTGTTGCTCATACATGGATACACGGGTGTGACCCTTCTTGTGTCCCGGAAAATCAAATTCCTTGGGGTTGGTATCCACTGGCGATACCCGGCAAAATCTTTACTACAGAGTTTGACAATCAACCCATCTCAATACTTGACGTAGATCAATTCCCGACTGGATACTTCTATGAAAGCAATTATTACAAATTCTACATGACCGGAGCGGGTGCTTGTTGTTATCCATACGGATGCGAAATCACGAGTTCGTCGGAATGTAATTCTAACTCGGGCAGTTTCCAAGGCCCGGGAAGCAATTGCACGGCTTGTTCTACAGCGCGAATGGGTACTGGATCAACAACAGATCCAAACCTTGCGGGAATGGGCCTGTTGCTTCACGACGCCCTTGATGATGCCGCCTCTTGGCAGGGGACCAACTCCCAACTTGTCATCGGCGCCGATCCCACCGATCCGGCCAACATCTGCCTTGTAATGAGCGAGGATGGCGAGGCATCGTTCTTCAAAGACATCGCCTGGCCCGCTAAGGTGTCGCAGCTTAAGTTAGACTACATGTTCCGCGACCCACGCGGCGACGAATCCCTCACCGTCTACCTCAACGACGAAATCCTCTACTACGACAACGCTTCAATTTCACTCGCCGTCGGCCAACTCCGCTCCAGCGGCGCGATCTATGTCGGCCATGCCGCCGGAACAACCGCCAGCCTCACCTTCGTCCTCCGCACCGACAACACCCCCGGCGGCTCCGTCGTACTCGACAACATTCGCATCTGGGGATTCATCCCCGGCGACCTGTCCGGCGACGGCAAACTCGACGCCCTCGACATCGCCCCCTTCATCACTGCCATCCTCACCGCTTCCACCGACCCCGGTGACCTCTACATCGCCGACTTCAACGCCGACAACACCATCAATCCCCCCGACCTCGAACCCTTCGTCACCGCCTTGCTCGCCGCCCAATGACAACCTCGGGAATTGCTGCCCGCCAATTTCGACTTTTCGACGTTTCGGCTTTTCGAAGTTTCAGCGATCCCAACCCCCGGCCCGCCCGCGACTTACAAACAAAATCACACCCGACTGAAACACCGAGCAAGATTGATAGGTGTCGTTGGAGAAAGAGAGAATCCGGCAACCAACAGGAGCGCCCATGGTTCAGGTCAAGCACGACACACACAAGTCGCGCCGCACGGGTCATACCTGCGCCCCCCTGCAAACGCTGCGGTTGCGACCCATCGCATTCCACCCCCGCCACCCCCCGCAACAAGTTGCGGCTTCTTGCGGCCAAAAACCGCGATTTGCGGCCATTTGCGGGTCCCACTTCCCCTCGGCCCCTTGCCCCCTCGAATCCCTTGCCACCTCATTTCGACTTTTCGACGTTTCGAATTTTCCACCCC